>NZ_CP039934.1:2539848-2846612 GCF_009792295.1 Myroides fluvii
ACAAGCCGATAAGAGTTTTGATCGCCTGGCTTATGTAGATGCAATCAAAGTATACGAACGCATTGCAGAAAAAGGATATATCAATGTCTCTGTTTTACAAAACTTAGGAGATGCGTATTACTTTAATGGAAAATTAGTAGAAGCCAACAAATGGTATACTAAGTTATTTGAAGGAGAATATGAGGATAAGAACATTGCTAAATTACCTTCAGAATACTATTATCGTTATGCGCAAACTTTAAAAGCAGTACAGGACTATAAAAAATCAAAACAGATGATGGATCAGTTTGCTTCTTTAGAGCAAGAAGATTCTCGAACTGATTTGTATAACAAAAATCGCGACTATTTAACGCATATTGAAAATCAAGCCGATCGATATAATATTACAGTTTTGGATTGGAATTCAGCGTATTCCGATTATGGGGGAACAATAGTCGGCGATCAGTTTGTCTTTACCTCTGCAAGAGCAACTGCAACCGATTCACTCAACGATAATTACATCCATACCTGGACCAATGAAAGCTATACTAGTTTGTATCGTTCAACCATAGGACCTAATGGTTTTGAAGAACCTGTTCTGTTTGCACCAGAGATTGACTCGAAAGTAAATGATGCTACTGCTGTCTTTACTCAGGACGGAAAAACCATGTATTTTACGCGAAATAATTCCAAGAAAAGCGGAAATATTAAAAAAAATAAAAATAAAACCTCTTTGTTGAAATTATACAAGGCAGAAAAGCAGGAAGATGGAAGATGGGGACAAGTAGTAGAATTGCCGTTTAACTCAGATAATTTCAATACTGCCCACCCCGCTTTAACACCAGATGATAAATGGTTGTATTTCGTATCGGACAGAAAAGGTACGGTTGGTCAATCCGATTTATTTCGCGTGGCTCTTTATGAAAATGGAGGATATGGTTCCATTGAAAATTTAGGACATACAATCAATACCGAAGGAAGAGAGAGTTTTCCTTTCATTTCGTCCGATTATCAATTGTATTTTTCGTCCGATGGCCATCTTGGATTAGGAGGATTGGATGTGTTTGTTGCTAAACTGTATCCCAACGGAAGTTTTGGTCCAGTAGTGAATATGGGAACGCCCATCAATAGTAACATGGATGATTTTGGATTCTACTTAGATCCAAAACAAAATAAAGGATTCATTAGTTCTAATCGCGCGGATGGACAAGGAGCAGATGATATTTACTTCCTAGCAGAAAAAGCTTGTAAGCAAACGATTGAAGGTATGGTGTATGATAAAGATACCAACGAAGTATTAGCAAATACCTTAATTGTTATATCCGATGCTTTATATCAAAAATCAGATACACTTTATACGAATAATAAAGGATATTATATCACTTCACTCCTAGATTGTGGGTATAAATACCGCATCAAAGCAGGAAAAGAATTGTATAATACTGTTGAAGTAGCCTTTAATTTAAACCGCGAACCAGGGGTTAAAACAGTGAATATCGGCTTAGAAAAAGCAGAAAAACCAATTGGCTTACAAGATGATTTATTTAAAAAACTACAATTACAACCCATTTACTTTGATTTTGATAAATCGAATATCCGTAGAGATGCTTCGATTGAGCTAATGAAAGTAGTAGAGGTAATGAAAGAATATCCTTCGATAAAAATCGATGTTCGTTCTCATACGGATAGTAGAGGTAATGACGAGTATAACCGAACGCTATCGGATCGTCGTGTAAAATCTACGATGAAGTGGATGATTGAACAAGGTATTAACCCAAGTCGCTTGACAGGAAAAGGGTATGGTGAAAGTCAATTGTTAAACAAATGTAGTAATGGTGTACCCTGTACAGCTACAGAACACCAAGAAAATAGACGAAGTGAATTTATTATACTCGAAATGTAATACACAGAAAAACATAATTTAAATAGCTAATCACATGAAAAAGAGATGGATTTTACTCGGTGCTTTTTGCACTGGGGCAGTAAGTTACGCTCAAGTTGGAATAGGAACCACTACCCCTAATCCATCCTCTCAACTTGAGATATCTTCTGATAAAAGAGGGGTTTTAATCCCTCAAATAACACTAAAAAACCTGACAGACGATATAACAATAGACAATGGAAATGTTGAAAGTTTATTGGTATACAATATTACCAGTGATGGAGTATTAATACCAGGGTACTATTTTTGGAAAAATGGAGCATGGAATCGATTGTTGACGGAGTTAGAAGGGAAAGAATGGAGCGGTACAAAAAACAAGAGTTTTATTGTAGAAAATGGCTTGCTAAAGCTATACGATGAAAATGATGATTTTGTATCGATCGATGTTGAAAAATTAAACATCGTGACTACTTTAATCAAAGATGTTTCAGGTAATGGAAAATACACCTATACGAATGAAGTAGGCGATGAGGTTATAATTGATGTAAAGGGAGATGTCATTCATAATTTCCAAGAAATTATCAACAATACAGAGGTACAGGAAATTATTAATACCATTGTCAAAAATGTTGGGGGAAATGTATACTTTGATGGAAATTCCTTTACTTATCTTAAACCAGATGGTACAACAGAAACCATTAACATTTCAACACTTGTAAAGGCCAATGAAACAATAACTACATTAGTCAAAGACGCATCAGGTAACGGTCAGTACACCTATAAGAATGAGGCGGGTAATGCTGTGATGATTGACGTTCAAGCCGATGTGATCAACAACTTTGAAGATATTCTGAACAATACAGATGTTCAAGAAATCTTAAATACGATCATCAACACTGTAGGAGGGAACGTTCACTATGACGGAACGAGTTTCACTTACGTGGATGCCACTGGTACACATACGATAGATTTAGGTCCGATAATCAAGGCCAATGAAACAATAACTACATTAGTCAAAGACGCATCAGGTAACGGTCAGTACACCTATAAGAATGAGGCGGGTAATGCTGTGGTGATTGACGTTCAGGCCGATGTGATCAACAACTTTGAAGATATTCTGAACAATACAGATGTTCAAGAAATCTTAAATACGATCATCAACACTGTAGGAGGGAACGTTCACTATGACGGAACGAGTTTCACTTACGTGGATGCCACTGGTACACATACGATAGATTTAGGTCCGATAATCAAGGCCAATGAAACAATAACTACCTTAGTCAAAGACGCATCAGGTAACGGTCAGTACACCTATAAGAATGAGGCGGGTAATGCTGTGGTGATTGACGTTCAGGCCGATGTGATCAACAACTTTGAAGATATCGTGAACAATACAGATGTTCAAGAAATCTTAAATACGATCATTAACACTGTAGGAGGGAATGTTCACTATGACGGAACGAGTTTCACTTACGTGGATGCGACTGGTACGCATACGATAGATTTAGGTCCGATAATCAAGGCCAATGAAACAATAACTACCTTAGTCAAAGACCCATCAGGTAACGGTCAGTACACCTATAAGAATGAGGCGGGTAATGCTGTAGTGATTGACGTTCAAGCCGATGTGATCAACAACTTTGAAGATATCGTGAACAATACAGATGTTCAAGAAATCTTAAATACGATCATCAACACTGTAGGAGGGAACGTTTACTATGACGGAACGAGTTTCACTTACGTGGATGCCACTGGTACACATACGATAGATTTAGGTCCGATAATCAAGGCCAATGAAACAATAACTACCTTAGTCAAAGACGCATCAGGTAACGGTCAGTACACCTATAAGAATGAGGCGGGTAATGCTGTGATGATTGACGTTCAAGCCGATGTGATCAACAACTTTGAAGATATTCTGAACAATACAGATGTTCAAGAAATCTTAAATACGATCATCAACACTGTAGGAGGGAATGTTCACTATGACGGAACGAGTTTCACTTACGTGGATGCGACGGGTACACATACGATAGATTTAGGTCCGATAATCAAGGCCAATGAAACAATAACTACTTTAGTCAAAGACGCATCAGGTAACGGTCAGTACACCTATAAGAATGAGGCGGGTAATGCTGTAGTGATTGACGTTCCTGCAGATGTGATTCAGAATTTCGAGACGATTATAGGTGATACCAATGTCGAGAATTTATTAAAACAATTCATTACCGTTAATGGCGGAGGAGTTCAATTTGATGGAAATGCATTTACTTATTTGGATGCGAATGAGGTTCCAGTTACTGTAACGGTTGAAACATTAGTTAAAGACCATGAAACGCTAACCACCTTAGCCAATGTCAATGGTGTATTAACTTATACCAATGAGGGTAATACAGCTGTTACTGTAGATATTCCAGCATTAGTAAAGGATAAAGAGACTGTGACTACATTCACGAATGTAAATGATGTATTCACGTATACAAGTGAGGATAATACAGCAACGCAATTAAACATTCCAGCATTAGTAAAGGCAAATGAAACGGAAACTACCTTAGTCAAAGACGCATCAGGTAACGGTAAGTATACCTATAATAACGAGAAAGGTATTCCAGTTGTGATTGATATTCCTGCAGATGTGATTCAGAATTTCGAGACAATTATAGGTGATACCAATGTTGAGAATTTATTAAAACAATTCATTACCGTTAATGGCGGAGGAGTTCAATTTGATGGAAATGCATTTACTTATTTGGATGCGAATGAGGTTCCAGTTACTGTAACGGTTGAAACATTAGTTAAAGACCATGAAACGGTAACCACCTTAGCCAATGTCAATGGCGTATTAACTTATACCAATGAGGGTAATACAGCTGTTACTGTAGATATTCCAGCATTAGTAAAGGATAAAGAAACGGTAACTACTTTAGCCAATGCCAGTGGAGTACTTACGTATACCAATGAGGCTAATACAGCTGTTACTGTAGATATTCCAGCATTAGTAAAGGCAAATGAAACGGAAACTACCTTAGTTAAAGACGCATTAGGTAACGGTAAGTATACCTATAATAACGAGAAAGGCACTCCAGTTGTGATTGACATTCCTGCAGATGTGATTCAGAATTTCGAGACGATTATAGGTGATACCAATGTCGAGAATTTATTAAAACAATTCATTACCGTTAATGGCGGAGGAGTTCAATTTGATGGAAATGCATTTACTTATTTGGATGCGAATGAGGTTCCAGTTACTGTAACGGTTGAAACATTAGTTAAAGACCATGAAACGCTAACCACCTTAGCCAATGTCAATGGTGTATTAACTTATACCAATGAGGGTAATACAGCTGTTACTGTAGATATTCCAGCATTAGTAAAGGATAAAGAGACTGTGACTACATTCACGAATGTAAATGATGTATTCACGTATACAAGTGAGGATAATACAGCAACGCAATTAAACATTCCAGCATTAGTAAAGGCAAATGAAACGGAAACTACCTTAGTTAAAGACGCATCAGGTAACGGTAAGTATACCTATAATAACGAGAAAGGTATTCCAGTTGTGATTG
The DNA here is from genome assembly GCF_009792295.1 of Myroides fluvii. Taxonomy (NCBI): domain Bacteria; kingdom Pseudomonadati; phylum Bacteroidota; class Flavobacteriia; order Flavobacteriales; family Flavobacteriaceae; genus Myroides; species Myroides fluvii. The sequence continues at coordinate 2,545,279 of NZ_CP039934.1, forward strand.
ACATTCCTGCAGATGTGATTCAGAATTTCGAGACGATTATAGGTGATACCAATGTCGAGAATTTATTAAAACAATTCATTACCGTTAATGGCGGAGGAGTTCAATTTGATGGAAATGCATTTACTTATTTGGATGCGAATGAGGATCCAGTTACTGTAACGGTTGAAACATTAGTTAAAGACCATGAAACGCTAACCACCTTAGCCAATGTCAATGGCGTACTTACGTATACCAATGAGGGTAATACAGCTGTTACTGTAGATATTCCAGCATTAGTAAAGGCAAATGAAACGGAAACTACCTTAGTCAAAGACGCATCAGGTAACGGTAAGTATACCTATAATAACGAGAAAGGTATTCCAGTTGTGATTGATATTCCTGCAGATGTGATTCAGAATTTCGAGACGATTATAGGTGATACCAATGTCGAGAATTTATTAAAACAATTCATTACCGTTAATGGCGGAGGAGTTCAATTTGATGGAAATGCATTTACTTATTTGGATGCGAATGAGGATCCAGTTACTGTAACGGTTGAAACATTAGTTAAAGACCATGAAACGCTAACCACCTTAGCCAATGTCAATGGCGTACTTACGTATACCAATGAGGGTAATACAGCTGTTAGTGTAGATATTCCAGCATTAGTAAAGGCAAATGAAACGGAAACTACCTTAGTTAAAGACGCATTAGGTAACGGTAAGTATACCTATAATAACGAGAAAGGCACTCCAGTTGTGATTGACATTCCTGCAGATGTGATTCAGAATTTCGAGACGATTATAGGTGATACCAATGTCGAGAATTTATTAAAACAATTCATTACCGTTAATGGCGGAGGAGTTCAATTTGATGGAAATGCATTTACTTATTTGGATGCGAATGAGGATCCAGTTACTGTAACGGTTGAAACATTAGTTAAAGACCATGAAACGCTAACCACCTTAGCCAATGTCAATGGCGTACTTACGTATACCAATGAGGGTAATACAGCTGTTAGTGTAGATATTCCAGCATTAGTAAAGGCAAATGAAACGGAAACTACCTTAGTTAAAGATGCATTAGGTAACGGTAAGTATACCTATAATAACGAGAAAGGCACTCCAGTTGTGATTGACATTCCTGCAGATGTGATTCAGAATTTCGAGACGATTATAGGTGATACCAATGTCGAGAATTTATTAAAACAATTCATTACCGTTAATGGCGGAGGAGTTCAATTTGATGGAAATGCATTTACTTATTTGGATGCGAATGAGGATCCAGTTACTGTAACTGTTGAAACATTAGTTAAAGACCATGAAACGCTAACCACCTTAGCCAATGTCAATGGCGTACTTACGTATACCAATGAGGGTAATACAGCTGTTAGTGTAGATATTCCAGCATTAGTAAAGGCAAATGAAACGGAAACTACCTTAGTTAAAGATGCATTAGGTAACGGTAAGTATACCTATAATAACGAGAAAGGCACTCCAGTTGTGATTGACATTCCTGCAGATGTGATTCAGAATTTCGAGACGATTATAGGTGATACCAATGTCGAGAATTTATTAAAACAATTCATTACCGTTAATGGCGGAGGAGTTCAATTTGATGGAAATGCATTTACTTATTTGGATGCGAATGAGGATCCAGTTACTGTAACGGTTGAAACATTAGTTAAAGACCATGAAACGGTAACCACCTTAGCCAATGTCAATGGCGTACTTACGTATACCAATGAGGGTAATACAGCTGTTAGTGTAGATATTCCAGCATTAGTAAAGGATAAAGAAACGGTAACTACATTCACGAATGTAAATAGTGTATTCACGTATACAAGTGAGGATAATACAACAACGCAATTAAACATTCCTACTTTAGTAAAGGCCAATGAAACGGAAACTACCTTAGTCAAAGACGCATCAGGTAACGGTAAGTATACCTATAATAACGAGAAAGGTATTCCAGTTGTGATTGACATTCCTGCAGATGTGATTCAGAATTTCGAGACGATTATAGGTGATACCAATGTCGAGAATTTATTAAAACAATTCATTACCGTTAATGGCGGAGGAGTTCAATTTGATGGAAATGCATTTACTTATTTGGATGCGAATGAGGATCCAGTTACTGTAACGGTTGAAACATTAGTTAAAGACCATGAAACGCTAACCACCTTAGCCAATGTCAATGGCGTATTAACTTATACCAATGAAGGTAATACAGCTGTTAGTGTAGATATTCCAGCATTAGTAAAGGCAAATGAAACGGAAACTACCTTAGTCAAAGACGCATCAGGTAACGGTAAGTATACCTATAATAACGAGAAAGGCACTCCAGTTGTGATTGACATTCCTGCAGATGTGATTCAGAATTTCGAGACGATTATAGGTGATACCAATGTCGAGAATTTATTAAAACAATTCATTACCGTTAATGGCGGAGGAGTTCAATTTGATGGAAATGCATTTACTTATTTGGATGCGAATGAGGATCCAGTTACTGTAACGGTTGAAACATTAGTTAAAGACCATGAAACGCTAACCACCTTAGCCAATGTCAATGGCGTACTTACGTATACCAATGAGGGTAATACAGCTGTTACTGTAGATATTCCAGCATTAGTAAAGGATAAAGAAACGGTAACTACATTTACGAATGTAAATAGTGTATTCACGTATACAAGTGAGGATAATACAGCAACGCAATTAAACATTCCAGCATTAGTAAAGGCAAATGAAACGGAAACTACCTTAGTCAAAGACGCATCAGGTAACGGTAAGTATACCTATAATAACGAGAAAGGTATTCCAGTTGTGATTGACATTCCTGCAGATGTAATTCAGAATTTCGAGACAATTATAGGTGATACCAATGTCGAGAATTTATTAAAACAATTCATTACCGTTAATGGCGGAGGAGTTCAATTTGATGGAAATGCATTTACTTATTTGGATGCGAATGAGGATCCAGTTACTGTAACGGTTGAAACATTAGTTAAAGACCATGAAACGCTAACCACCTTAGCCAATGTTAATGGCGTACTTACGTATACCAATGAGGGTAATACAGCTGTTACTGTAGATATTCCAGCATTAGTAAAGGCAAATGAAACGGAAACTACCTTAGTCAAAGACGCATCAGGTAACGGTAAGTATACCTATAATAACGAGAAAGGTATTCCAGTTGTGATTGACATTCCTGCAGATGTAATTCAGAATTTCGAGACAATTATAGGTGATACCAATGTCGAGAATTTATTAAAACAATTCATTACCGTTAATGGCGGAGGAGTTCAATTTGATGGAAATGCATTTACTTATTTGGATGCGAATGAGGATCCAGTTACTGTAACGGTTGAAACATTAGTTAAAGACCATGAAACGCTAACCACCTTAGCCAATGTTAATGGCGTACTTACGTATACCAATGAGGGTAATACAGCTGTTACTGTAGATATTCCAGCATTAGTAAAGGCAAATGAAACGGAAACTACCTTAGTCAAAGACGCATCAGGTAATGGTAAGTATACCTATAATAACGAGAAAGGCACTCCAGTTGTGATTAACATTCCTGCAGATGTGATTCAGAATTTCGAGACGATTATAGAAAATACCAATGTCGAGAATTTATTAAAACAGTTTATCACGGTTAACGGCTATGTTAAGTTTGATGGAGAATATTTCACTTATATTGATGGGAATGGGCAATCTGTGATGGTAAACATTGGAGATCTTGTCAGAATGCATGAAACGGTAACTACTTTAGCCAATGTCAATGGCGTACTTACGTATACCAATGAGGGTAATACAGCTGTTAGTGTAGATATTCCAGCATTAGTAAAGGATAAAGAAACGGTAACTACATTTACGAATGTAAATAGTGTATTCACGTATACAAGTGAGGATAATACAGCAACGCAATTAAACATTCCTACTTTAGTAAAGGCAAATGAAACGTTAACGGTTCTTGAAAATATAGTAACGCAAGAGAGCGAGGAGAGTGGAGAGATTGTTGATATTTATACGCTAACCTATAAAGATGAAGCGGGAGATTTACATCCAATTGATATTAAAGTATTGGTAAAAGGAACAGAAACGTTAACCACGTTGGTTTATGATCCTGCGGCTCATATTTTAACCTACACCAATGAGAAAGGAGAAAAGACCGTTTTAGAGCTAACAGATTTAGTAGGAGGTAGTGAATCGTTAACCAAATTAGAATTTGATGCTAATACGAATTCCCTGTTGTTTACGGATGAGGAACAGATTATTCATACGGTTGATTTAGAGTCTATTAATAAGCATCCTTGGTATGATTCAGCGACACAAAAAATAGCAACATCCAATACGGCTAATATTTATACTAAAGGATGGGTGGGCATCGGATTTACAGAGCCTTCCAATGCACCAAGTGAAAAGTTAAGAGTCAATGGTAGTATCACAGCAGTAAATAGTTACTATGCCGATTATGTATTTGAAAATTACTTTGATGGCTATTCTGCTTTGAAGTATGATTACAACTTCAAGAGTTTGGATGTAGTAGAAGAGTTTATCAAAACAAATCGCCATTTACCTGGAATTACGCCAATTCACGAGTTGAATAAAACGGAAGAGGGATATGCGATTAATGTGTCTGAACTATCGATACAACTTTTAGAGAAAACAGAAGAGTTGTATTTGCACGTGATCGATCAAAACAAAGAACTCGAAGAAAAAGAAGCTAGGATTAAAGAATTAGAACAAGCCAATCAGGACATTTTACAAAAAGTAGATCGATTAGAGCTTATGCTTCAGGAATTCATGCAAAAAAACTAACTTTTTAAAACCATTAATTATGCAGTATAATCAGACAAGATATAAGAGAATGAAGTCTATACTTTCCTTCCTATTGATTCTTTGTATTGGGGTGTTTTCAGGAATTGCACAAACCAATATGACAAAAATAAAAGATGGTACCCTATCAGGTACCAGTCCTACGCCTAATCCAGGCGTTATCTTGGAGTTAGAAAGTGCCAATAAAGGGTTTCTAGCTCCGCGATTAACTACCCAACAGCGCGACGCAATTGCCGTAGTAAATCGAACCGATGGATTGTTAATTTACAATAAAACAACAGGCTGTTTTAACTATTGGAGTGAAGCTCAAGACACCTGGTTGAGTTTATGTGGAACTCCACCGCCTGCTGTATTCGATATTAGCACCATTCAATGTAGTGCTATAACGGTTAGTGGGACATTCAAACAAGGAAAAAATTTAGATACAGCTAATTATTTGACTATTCCTGTTACAGTAACGCAAGCAGGAACCTATGAAGTAACTGCTTTAACTGACAACGGGTATTATTTTACTACCAAAGGAACCTTTCCTTTAGCAGGTACATACACGATTATTCTAAATGGGGTAGGTACGCCAAATACGGGATATCCTTCTACGGATCCAGGTGATTTATTAACCATTACATTAAACAATAAACCCTCAACGTGTCAAAAACGTGTTTTTGTTGAAAATGCAAATGTGAGTTATACGGTTGATTGTCCACAGACCGTTGTGGAGGGAGAATATATGATTGGAAGGGCTTTAGTTCCTGCAAATAAAATGATCCTCAAGGTAGCTGTTACTACGGTAGGCTATTGGAGCATTGCAACCAACACAATCAATGGATACTCCTTTAGAGGAACGGGTACTTTTAGTACAACAGGTGCTCATACCATCGAATTACTGGGAACGGGTACACCGTTAGCTTCGGGAGTAAATAAATTTAATTTTACAACGAATTCAGATACCGATACTCGAAGATCTTGTACAGACATTGAGGTGACGGTACTGCCAATTAAATATACCGTAGCTTGTGCTCAAGCTGTTGTTGCTGGCGTTTACAAACAAGATGAAGCCATGACAGCATCTAATACAGTGACGATTAAAGCCACTGTGCAGGCGACAGGGGAAACGACTATTAAAACGAATACCGTTGCGGGAATTTACTTTACTTCAGGGCCGTTATCTTTTGATACACTGGAAGAAAGAGATGTGGTATTAACAGCCGTTGGAACACCAACAACTGCTGGTAATCAAACGTATACGTTAGATTTGGCAGTAGGTATGGTAGCGACTTGTTCCTTTGATGTACCAATAACAGCTCAGCCTGTGGCGTATAGTTTAACGTGTTCTACAATAACTATAGCCGGAACGTATGCACCAAACATCCCAATGAATGCTGCTAATACTATGAAAGTAAGCGTTAATGTACAATATCCAGGTGCGTATACCATAACGACGAACACCGTTAATGGAGTAACATTCTCAGCATCCGGTAGTTTTGCTTTAACAGGGACACAAGAGGTCATACTGACAGCTTCCGGTACGCCAACAAGTGGAGGAACACATCGTTATACCCTTACAACCAATAGTGCATTAGGAGCTAATACATGTAATAAAAACGTAGAGTTTATTTACCGTAAAATTAATATCCTTGGATTAGGGGGTGGGGGATATCAACCAGGTTCTGCAGCAGCTACATATTCCTCTAGAGGTATTTTACAAGCTGCAGCTAATTTTGGCCCGAATGGAAAAGTAAAAGTAGATGGTCTTATTATTTTTGATGGGGGATATTCAGTAGGAGCGACATTGAGAAATCATATTAATAGTAAAAAAATTGATGTGATTATTATTGGGTATAATTATCAGCCAGACGCGGGTTCAATTGCAATATTAGCGGACTTCGTGAAGAATAAAAAAGGAGTGCTACTTCATTCGCAAGAAAATGATGCACCAGGAACCAGAAATTTAATTAATGCAATTGCTCATTCGTCAGCTACTGCTGTTTCAGGAACAGGTACAACCTATGTCAATCCAATTCTAAATGTAGATGATCCTATATTGAATGGACCTTTCGGAGATATTCGTAATAAGCATAGTGGAAGTGATGTGAACAACTCCTACTACGTGACAGGGTATTCGAGTGAATTTACTAGTTTCTCACATCAAGAGGGAAATACATCCCGTTCTTGGTTCTTGAAACATGAATCGTTAGGTTATGTTTATTGTGGAGATTCAGGATGGATTGCTGGTGATGCGAGCAATACTTCTACTACCATTTGGCCAGCCCCAATGACTGCAGTAGGTGGAGCGCCAATAAGTAAAGCGTACTATGGAGGAGTGACTGTCTATAACAGTATCATGTATGCGAATGCCGTTACTTGGGCTATAAAATATGTTCAAGAACATACAGATGTAGATTACAATGTTCAATAGCAAAGTTTAAAAAAAACAGAGGGAGCCTATAAAACTCCCTCTGTTTTTTTTTAACAACTTGATTACAGCATTCAAACAAATAAAATAAAATCAGGTCAGTTATTCTTTGTTTAGAAATAATGAAGAATTCATTAAAATAAAGCAACCAAATCAAGTGCTAACCTATTAGAAGTAACGGTATGTTTTATTAATATTGATTTTAGTTTAAAAAAATGTAAAAAATAATAATGAAGTTGTTTTTTATTTGTTAATAGATTACTTTTGAATGTAATTTAATGGGAAAAATAATTGTAATAATGGAAAATAGATTAAGATTTGACTTTACAACGAGAATACTAGAGAATGTAAGTTTTGATTCCGAATTATTTGTAAAAGAATTTAATAAAGCACTCGTACAATTAGTTCCCTATGATGTAGATCGATTAGAGCAGTGGGTTGAAAAATATGTAGCAGATAAGCCCATTTTACATCAAAAACTAAGTCAAGTTGAAATGCAGGAAGTATAAAGGTTAATATTCATACAAAAGTAGGTTTTGGTTACAGTTAGTTAAAAAGAAGAGAGCTTTATTAGGGCTCTCTTTTGTTTTTGATAGGGTATAATGTACCACAACGGCATCTTGCTGTATAAAAAAAATCCCGCTTTTAGCGGGATTTTTATATCGATTAATAGTACGTGTAACGTCTTACTTGTGCGATGTACTTCGCTAAGCGGATAACTTGGTGGCTGTATCCATATTCGTTATCATACCAAACATACAGTACAACGTTTTTACCATCAGCAGAAACAATCGTTGCTTTACTATCAAAGATAGCAGGTGCGGATGTTCCAACAATATCAGATGATACTAACTCGTTGTTTAATGAATATTTGATTTGCTCTACTAAATTGCCATTTAAGGCTGCATTGCGCATTACTTCATTTAATGCATCAATAGAAGTTTCCTTTTCAATCTCTAAATTTAAAACCACTAAAGATCCGTTTGGAACGGGTACGCGGATTGCATTAGAAGTCAATTTACCTGCTAATGAAGGTAATGCCTTTGCAACAGCACTTCCTGCTCCTGTTTCTGTAATTACCATGTTTAAAGCAGCTGCTCTACCACGACGGTATTTTTTGTGCATATTATCAACCAAGTTTTGGTCGTTTGTATACGCGTGAATGGTTTCTAAGTGCCCTTTTACTACACCAAAGTTATCTTCCATAACTTTTAAAATAGGTGTAATCGCATTAGTTGTACAAGATGCTGCAGACCATATGTTAACTTCCGCAGGGTTGTATTCTGTGTGGTTTACTCCGTGTACAATATTGGGAATTCCTTTTCCAGGTGCTGTCAATAATACTTTTGAAGCTCCTTTTGAAGATAAGTGGCGTTTTAACGCTTCTTCTGTTGTGAATGCTCCTGTATTGTCAATGATTAATGCATTGTCAATGTCAAAAGCCGTATAGTCAATTTCTTCAGGAGTACTAGCAGAAATCATGTGAACCGTTGTTCCGTTGATGATTAAAGCATTGTTTGCAGGATCTGCAATTACAGAACCTTCGAAGTCTCCGTGTACTGAATCGTATTTCAATAAAGAAGCACGCTTCTCTAATAATACCGCATCATTTTTATCACGGGTAACAATCGCTCTTAAACGCATTTGTTGTCCTTTTCCAATTTTGTTCATTAACTCACGAGCCAATAAACGACCAATACGTCCAAAACCGTAAAGTACTACATCTTTAGGAACAATTTCTCCTGTATTTTTAGCATCTTTTAATTTGCTTACAACAAAACCTAACGCATTGCTGTGCTTGTTGTCTTCTAAATGATATTCATACGTTAGACGACCAATGTCGATTCTTGAAGGTGGAAGATCAGCTTGTTGAATCGCTTTCGCTATTTCAACCGTATCAAAAATGTTAATCGGTTTCTCAACAAACTTAGCAGCATATTCATGTAAATTGATGATATCACTAACGCTACGGTCAATTAATTGATTGCGGAACATTAATAATTCAATAGATTTATCAAACCATAAATCACTTACGATTTTGATAAACTCTACACATGCTTTTCTTCTGTCTGCTTGAAAAGCCAATTCCTTTTCGTATAAACTTGTATCTTTCATATTGTGTTAGATTGTGTTGTATAAAATTAGTGCAAAAGTCCACTTTTTTTATGAATAAAACAAAAGTTAAATTTTGAATTAAACGAACCCATTTTTACAAATAAACCTTAATTAGTTTACCCTTAGATGATAAAATATCCATTTTGATGCGTTGATTTTTACGTAATTGACTAAATAGCGTTTTTGCTTGATCCATGGAGGTTGTTTTTTGACCGTTGATAGCAAGTAAAATAACATCGACTAGTTCTCCTTGATAGGAAAGGATTTTTTTTCATAATAAAAGGCATAAAAAAGTGATTCAAGTAAAAATAAAAATGGTAGAAGGGAATTAAAAAGTGTTTAACCAAGAGAGAACAAAGTATAAAATGCAAGGGATTATTTGTAAATTTGGTTCCAAACACAAAAAACAGTCGTATATGTTGTCATTTTGGAAATACCAAGGAACGGGAAATGACTTTGTCATGCTAGATAATCGTCAACAAAGGTTTGATGCTTCAAATCAAGAGCTCATCGCCTATTTATGTGATCGTCGATTTGGAATAGGAGCAGATGGATTAATTCTAGTTGAGGAAGATGAACAAGTAGATTTTAAAATGGTGTATTTCAATTCGGATGGAAAAGAAAGTACGATGTGTGGAAATGGAGGTCGTTGTATTGTCGCCTTTGCAAAACAATTGGGAATTATACAAGAAGAGTGTCGTTTTAATGCAGTTGATGGATTACATTATGCAACAATTGACGGGCAGGGTATCGTAGCTTTGCAGATGATTGATGTGCAACAAGTACTGCCTCAAGGAAAAGGTGTTTTCCTCAATACAGGTTCACCCCATCACGTCGAAATTGTCCGCGACTTAGCCTATTTCGATGTGTATAAGAAAGGAAAACAGATTCGAACTAGTGCCATTTATGCTCCAAAGGGTACAAATGTCAATTTCGTGGAGCAAGAAGGTCCTAATCACTTTAGAATTCGCACCTTTGAAAGAGGAGTAGAAGATGAAACACTCTCTTGTGGGACAGGAGCAACAGCAGTAGCTTTAGCTATGCATGCGCTGGGAAAAGTAGATCATAATGAAGTAAAAATAGAAGTGGAAGGGGGAGAACTTACCGTTCATTTTGACTATGTAAATGATACGTATCAAAAGGTGTTTTTGAAGGGACCAGCAACTTTAGTTTTTCAAGGATCAATTAAGGAGTAGATATGATTAGATTAGAAAGTGAAACCATTTATCTTCGCGCTTTAGAACCAGAAGATTTAGAATTTATCTATCAAATAGAAAACGACTTGAGTTTATGGGAAGTGAGTAATACACAAACGCCCTACAGTCGATTTCTGATTCATCAATACTTAGAAAATGCTCATCTGGATATATATGAAGCCAAACAGTTGCGTTTGGTCATTTGCTCCAAAACGACAGCAAAAACAGTGGGATTGATTGATTTGTTTGATTTTGATCCTAAAAATGGAAGAGCAGGCGTGGGAATTGTAATTCAAGAACCAACAAATAGAGCACAAGGGATTGGTTCTCAGGCTTTGGAATTAGTGATAAATTATAGCCGAGAATATCTGTATTTGAATCAACTTTATGCTAATATTGCAGCTGATAATCAAGCGAGCATTCAGCTGTTTGAAAAATGCGATTTTAGAATAATCGGAATAAAAAAAGCGTGGACTCGAGTGGGACAAACGTATAAAGATGAAATAATGTACCAGTTAATATTTTAATAGAACATGAAATTTAAAAACATACTAATTGCACTTTCTGTTGTGGGGGCTTTTGCCTTTTTTGGTTATTTGTACGTATGGTATAAAAAAGCTTTTTCACCTAATTTAAAAAATTGGGATGAGAAGGAGTATTTTTATATTCGCACGTCAGAAAACTTTCAGGATGTACTGAAAGCCTTACAGCCTTACCTTAATGATACAGAAGGGTTTGAAGAAATCGCCAGTCAAAGAAGTTTTAACAGTAATTTGATTGCGGGGCGTTTCAAATTGACCAACGGAATGGATAGTTATAGCTTAATTGAAGCGTTGAGAAAAAATGTCCCTGTTCGTTTGACGTTTAATAATCAAGAGCGCATTGAAGATTTGGCAGGAAGAATCGCTTCTCAAGTCGAGGCGGATAGTATCGCTATGATGGAGGTGTTTTATGATCCTCAATTCTTAGAAGAAAACGGTTTTACGAAAGAAAGTGTTTTGGTAGGGTTCTTACCAGAAACATATGAGTTTTATTGGACAGTTACTCCTATGAAGATGCGTAACAGAATGCATAAAGAGTATTTGAAATTCTGGAACGAAGAAAGAAAAGAAAAGGCTACTGCATTAGGATTAACTCCTGTTGAAGTGGCAATTTTAGCATCTATTGTTCAAAAAGAAACAAGTAAAAATGACGAAAAATCTAAAGTAGCAGGGGTTTATTTGAACCGCATGCGTATTGGAATGCCACTACAAGCTGATCCAACAGTAGTTTATGCGAAAAAGTTATATACCCATGATTTTGGTCAAGTGATTAAAAGAGTGTACCATAAGGATACAGAACTTGTTTCTCCGTATAATACGTATCAAAATGTTGGACTTCCTCCTGGTCCAATCTTTATGCCAGATAAGGGAACCATTGATGCAGTGCTAAATGCAGAAAAACACGATTATGTATATTTCTGCGCAAGCGTTGATCGTATGGGATATCACGAATTTGCAGAAACATTAGCCCAACACAACCAAAATAGTAGAAAATACAGCGCTTGGTTGAATCAATCGGGAATTAGATAGGAAACAGTTGACCGTTTACCGTTAACGGTTTACAGCATACTTACAGTTACAAGAAAGCCATCCTTTGTAGGGATGGTTTTTTTTTGAGGAGCGGTGAAGGTGTGTTGTGAGGATGAGAGGATGAGAGGATGAGAGGATGAGAGGATGAGAGGATGAGAGGATGTGGGGGCATCGAGAATTGGTACAAAAAAGCAAATCGCAACGAAGTGGAAATTCATTGCGCACCAAAATAATATAATAACTCAGGGAGATAAAAAAACAGAAAAGCAAAAAAGGCAAAAAAGTAAAAGAAGATATTTCATAAACTATAAAAATTGTAAGAGATCAGGTAAAGTTTGTAAGCTAATTAATTTGTCATGATGCAAGGGAGCCTCCAGTTGTTCGTGTGACCAAGTAACAACATAAGGAACATAAGCAGCATGAGCATCCAAGTCTAATACTGGTAGAATATCAGACTTCATGGAGTTGCCTACCATAAAAAACTGTTCGGGTTTACACGACAAACGATGTAACAAAATTTGATAATCAGCAGTTTGTTTATCGCTCATAATTTCGATGTGATGAAAATAACCTCCAAGTGCGGAATTTTTTATTTTTCGCTTTTGATCGAGTAAATCTCCTTTTGTAGCGAGAATTAAATTGTATTTTCCGTTTAGTGCATTAAGCGTTTGTTCAACGCCTGGAAGAAGTTCAATGGGACGTTGTAATAAATCGTGCCCCATCTCAATGATTTTTGATAAAATTAGTGAGGATACCCGATGCTGACTTACTTGATGGGCAGTCTCAATCATGCATAAGATGAATCCTTTAATACCAAAACCATACAGCGGTAAATTCTTTACTTCAGTGTGATATAATGCCTTAGATAGTTGTTCGGCTGTTTGGTACTCTTGTAAAAGATAGATGAATTGCTGTTCTGCTTCTTGAAAATAGGGTTCATTCACCCACAGTGTATCATCAGCGTCAAAGGCAATGGTCGTTATTTTATTTTGTAGCTGCATCAGTTGTATTTTTGCAATTTATGCGGTAAATTTCTACAAATAAAAATTAGTAAAAAGGACAATTGTCTCAGAACCCTATGATACGAACCAACGACACTTTCTTGCATTATATCAATGAACTTTACCATCAACATACTTATCCCAATGATGCTATTGCTATTGTGACTTATGCCCCTGGAGATTATTTATTTCTTCAAAATGAAAAAGCTTCTTGTGTTTTGTTGATCAAGAAGGGAGTAACTAAAGTTTTCTTTGAAGAAGAAAATGAAAAAGAATACATTGTAGAGTTTTTGGGTAAAGGAGAAATTATTGGCGATATTGAATACATCCGAAAGATTGATGGATTGTGTCATGTACAAGCCTTAGATGTTGTAGAAACGTACGTCTTGTCGTATTCTTTTTTTCAATCGCTATTGAAAAAAGATATTGCCCTGAATGCGTTGCTCTTGGATGCCTTTGCCGCTCGCATTGTCAATACAGCACGCAGAGCTTCGTATCAACAACTATACACCATAGAATACAGCTTACATCAATTAGTAGAAATGCAAAAAAAACAAGCGCTCAACTTAACGAAGGAAGATATGGCCGCTTATTTGGGAATTTCGGTTCGAAGTTTAAACCGCAGCTTGAAACAGTTAAAGGAAGAAGAATGATTTGATTATTTGAGGGGGGGAGGATGTGGGGTCATCGAGAATTGGTACAAAAAAGCAAATCGCAACGAAGTGGAAATTCATTGCGCACCAAAATAAAACATAAACCTAGTGCGATAAAAAAGCGAACCGCACAAAAAAATAAAGAGGATGTAAAAACACCCTCTTTCTATTTGAACAATACTTGCGTATCTATATAACTAATTATTTGTCAATCTCTTCTGAAGTAAAGCCTAGTTTTACAGTGGGGAATTTACTCTGTGTCATCTGAACGGAGAATTCACTATCTGCTAAGAAAACCAATTGACCTGATTTATCGATAGCTAAGAATTTTTGTTTGATGCGTTTAAATTCTTTGAATTCCTCATTTTTTGGATCTTCAGGGCGTACCCAACACGCTTTGTATGCAGGGAAGTTCTCATACGTACATTTAGCGCCATATTCGTGTTCTAAGCGGTACTGAATTACCTCATATTGTAAAGCTCCAACGGTACCGATTACTTTACGACCATTCATTTCTAAGGTAAACAACTGAGCTACCCCTTCATCCATCAACTGGTCAATCCCTTTTTCCAATTGCTTCGATTTCATCGGATCTGCATTGTTGATGTATCTGAAATGCTCTGGAGAGAAACTAGGAATTCCTTTGAAACTCATAATCTCTCCTTCAGTTAAGGTATCTCCAATTTTGAAGTTTCCGGTATCGTGTAGTCCGACAATATCCCCCGCATAAGAAATATCAACAATTTCTTTTTTCTCCGCAAAGAAGGCATTTGGACTTGAAAATTTTAATTTTTTATTCTGACGAACGTGTAAATAAGGGGTGTTTCTTTCAAATGTACCCGATACAATTTTGATAAATGCCAAGCGATCTCTGTGTTTAGGATCCATATTCGCGTGAATCTTGAATACAAAACCACTAAACCCTTTTTCTGTTGGCTCAACCACTCTTGTGTCTGATTCTTTGGCTCTCGGAGATGGCGCAATTTGAATAAAGCAATCCAATAACTCTCGAACCCCAAAATTGTTCAAAGCGGAACCGAAAAACACCGGTTGTAATTCCCCTTTTACATAAGCTTCACGATCAAAATCAGGATAAATCTCATGGATAATCTCCAATTCCTCTCTCAATTTACCAGCTGGTTTGTTGCCGATCAATTGATCTAATTCTTCCGAATTTAAGTCGGAAATACGAATCACATCATCGATGTTTTTTCTGCTGTCATCCGTAAATAAGTTGATGTTTTTCTCCCAAATATTGTAAATACCTTTAAAGTCATACCCCATTCCAATAGGGTAGCTCAAAGGAGTCACTTTTAATTGTAATTTTTGCTCTACTTCATCCATTAAGTCAAAAGCATCGCGTCCTTCACGGTCTAACTTATTGATAAAAACAATCATCGGAATGTTGCGCATGCGACATACTTCAACTAACTTTTCCGTTTGTTCCTCAACCCCTTTAGCAACGTCAATAACTACAATTACACTGTCAACTGCTGTCAAGGTACGAAAGGTATCCTCCGCAAAGTCCTTGTGACCAGGTGTATCTAAGATGTTGATTTTTTTGTCTTTATAATTAAAGGCTAATACAGATGTAGCAACTGAGATTCCCCTTTGGCGCTCAATCTCCATGAAATCGGAGGTAGCTCCTTTTTTAATTTTATTATTCTTAACTGCACCAGCTTCTTGAATTGCTCCTCCAAAAAGTAGCAATTTCTCCGTTAAGGTTGTCTTACCAGCATCGGGGTGAGCAATTACACCAAATGTTCTTCTGCGTTCTATTTCTGTTAAAAAACTCATCTCTAAAAAAATTAGAAGGCAAAAATACTCATTATTTGCTGAAAATAATAATCGCTAAGTGTAATCGTTTCTTTGGAGCCTAGTTTATCCAATATAAATAACGACTAATTAACTTTATTTTGAAGAAAGAATAGTTGTGAAAAACAGTAAATCGAATCGAAAATACCCAATAGAATGTTAATCCTTAAGGTAAATAAATGAGGTATTAGTAATATTGTTAATTGCGTTTTTAAACGTGTTTGTTTAAGTGTATTTTGATTCGTTTTTTTAAAAATAATCTCATTTATGGCTTATAAATGTTATTTTTGTTAGCGATTAAGAAATGTAAAGTAAGTATAGGTAATGAAGTTTAAAGAAATTAGATTCATCAAATACAGCGTTGTTTTACTAGCGGTACTTTTGGGCTATACTAGTTGTGACAAGCAAAAGAAACTCGATGGAGATCAATATGTTGCTCGAGTGGATAATAAATATTTAGAGCGTTCTTCACTGCAAAATATTGTGCCTCCGCAAAGTACGGTAAAGGACAGTGTGGCCATGGTAGAGCTTTTTATAAACAAATGGGCAACCAAACAATTGTTGATGGATGCAGCAGCATTTAATTTATCTGATGAAAAAAAGAAGGAAATCGACGAGTTGGTTTCGAACTTTAAATCGGAGTTGTTAATCAAAGGATATTTGGAGAAACTAGTTCAACAATCCATAGACACAGTAGTTCATGCAAGTGATCTCAAGTCGTATTACGATCAAGTTAAGGCAGGATTTCGCGTTGATGATATGTTAGTTAAACTAGCGTATGTCAATATCTTAAACTCCAATACCCATTTTAATAAAGTAAAGAGTGGATTTAATGGAGGGAAGGATGTCAAGTATGAATTGCTCGATCAATTGTCGTTGCAAATGAAATCCTATGTATTAAACGATTCGCTTTGGGTGAATGTTGCTCAAATTTATGAGAAACTACCTTTTATTAATTCAGAAAACAGAGAACAATATTTAAAAAATAATACCTATTTTGAGGTTAAGGATGAAAATAGTACGTACTTTGTGCGTATCAAACAAGTGTTGAGAAAAGGTGATATAGTTCCTTATGCCTATTTAGAACCGTCCTTGCGATTAATGGTTTTAAATAATCGAAAGATGGAATTGTTAAAACAGATAGAAGAAGATATTTTAAAAGATGCAAAAAAAGATAAAAATTATGAAATTTATCAGTAAGAAGGTCATGTTTGTGCTTGGGTTATCATGTGTAATGATAGGAGGTATGCAAGCACAAAATTCAACGGGGAAGCGAAAAATCGATGGTGTAGTAGGTGTTGTTGGAGATTATGTAATCTTAGAATCAGAAATTGATAAAACCTTGTTGGAGCTAAAAGCACAGCGTATTCCTATTGAAAATTTGTCAAAATGTGATTTATTTGAGCGTTTATTAGAAGATAAATTATATGCCCACCAAGCGGTTCAGGACAGTATCGAAGTAAGTGATGCAGAAGTTACTGGATTCATGAATGATCAAATCAATAGAATGGTAGAAGAAGTTGGGGGGATTGAACGTATATTAGGATTTTACAACAAAAAAACAGAAGAAGACTTTAGAGAGTATTTTTTTGATATTGTAAAGCAAAACAAATTGACTCAAGCAATGCAAAAGCACATTGTTGAGAAGGTTACTATCACACCCGAAGAAGTAAGACAATTCTTTAAAGCAATTCCAGAAGACGAAAGACCCACAGTGGGAGATGAAGTAGAAATTGCCGAAATTGTGGTGAAACCAGAAATTTCGAAAGAACAAAAACAAAAAGTAATCGATCGCTTAAATGAAATGCGTAGTGACGTATTGAACAATGGAGCGAGTTTCTTTAGTAAGGCTGTTTTATTTACAGATGATAAAGGTTCAGCGGCTAATGGAGGATTTTATTCCATCACAAAAAAAGATCCATTTGCTAAAGAATTTAAAGAGGTAGCTTTTAGTTTAGCAGAAGGTGAAATATCAGCTCCTTTTGAAACTGAATTCGGATTCCACATTATCTATTTAGAGAAAATTAGAGGACAACATTTAGATGTGCGCCACATTTTACTCGTTCCCAAACCGACCAATGAAGCACTAGATGAGGCGAAGAAAAAATTAGAAGATATTCGCGCAAAAATTGTAAATAACGAAATTACATTTGCTGAAGCTGCAGCGGCCTCTTCGGATGATAAGGACACCAAGCAAAACGGAGGTGTTTTAAGAGACCCCATGACAATGGATCCGCGTTTTGATTTAAACAAAATGGAAGATAGAGAATTGTATTTCTTAGTGAATTCACTAAAAGAAAAAGAAATTTCTCCTGTTGCTTTGAAAACGGATTATAGAGAGCAAAAAAGTTATCGCATCGTGACAATTAACAAAAAGATTGCTTCACATAAAATTGACTTTGTTGACGATTATACCAAGGTTAAAAACATGGCGTTGAACAAAAAACAAGAAGGAGAACTCCAAAAATGGATCACAAAGAAGATAAATGATGCCTATATTAACATTCAAGGAGAATATAGAGACTGTCAATTCCATAATAATTGGCTCAAAAAATAAGAAAATAACAATCTAAACGATTGAAAACGACATTTTAGCAATAGACTAAAATGTCGTTTTTTTATTAAATAAGAATGAAAAATTGAAATATCTTAAAATTATAAGGTAAAAAATAATTTATTTCAGATTAATTGATGAAAAACAGTAAAAGTACTGTTGTTTCTTCATTAAAGTAGAATGTTTATAAATAATAATTTTTGGATTTGTGGGAAATATTAAAAACTTTTGAAAATTAATTAGATTGATTAAATTTGCGAGGACAAAAAATAAAATACAAGTCAAATTCTCTCTTTTGAGCAGTAGATTGAAGGTTTAAAATTTGTCACTTCAAGAGTGGTTTACACAAGTTCTAGTTGAAAAATAGAACACCTTGACCAAGTGCCTAAAAAGTGAAACACAAAGAAAGAAGTGATAATTTCGAAGTAGAACGAGAATCATACAATGTATAGAACAGAGAGAGAAGAAGTACAATAAAAAAATAACTAATACAAAATAATCAGTTATGGGAGAGGGGAGATCTTTGATTTTCAATAACCTGTAAGTAATAGACCTGAATTATGAGCTTTTATACCGATTACATCAACGAGATTGAAGAAAGAAAAAATCAAGGACTTAACCCTAAGCCAATTGATGGAGCTGAGCTATTAAGTGAAATTATAGCACAGATTAAAGATGCAGCGAATGCACACCGTGCAGATTCTCTTCAGCTTTTTATTTACAATGTTTTACCTGGTACAACGAGTGCTGCTGGAGTTAAAGCTAAGTTTTTAAAAGAAATTATTTTAGGTGAGACAGTAGTAGCAGAAATCACACCTGCTTTTGCTTTTGAATTGCTGTCACACATGAAGGGAGGACCTTCGATCGAAGTACTATTGGATTTAGCTTTAGGAAACGAGGTAGCAATTGCTCAACAAGCAGCAAACGTATTGAAAACACAAGTGTATTTATACGATGCAGATACGGATCGCTTAAAAGCTGCCTTTAATGCTGGAAATGCGATTGCAAAAGAAATCGTTGAAAGCTACGCGAAAGCAGAATTTTTTACAAAACTTCCTGAAGCTGCAGAGCAAATTGAAGTGGTTACTTTCATCGCTGGTGAAGGAGATATTTCTACGGATTTACTTTCTCCAGGAAACCAAGCTCACTCACGTGCAGACCGTGAACTTCACGGATTGTGTATGATCAGTACAGAAGCACAACAACAAATTAAGGCCTTACAAGAATTACATCCAGGTAAAAATGTGATGTTAATCGCTGAAAAAGGAACAATGGGTGTTGGTTCTTCAAGAATGTCAGGAGTAAATAACGTGGCACTTTGGACAGGTAAACAAGCAAGTCCGTATGTTCCATTCGTAAATATTGCTCCAATTGTTGCAGGTACAAACGGTATTTCTCCAATCTTCTTAACAACAGTTGACGTAACTGGAGGTATCGGTATTGACCTTAAAAACTGGGTGAAGAAAACAGATGCTAACGGGGAAGTAGTTCGCAATGAAAAAGGCGAGCCTGTGTTAGAAGAAGTGTACTCAGTAGCTACAGGTACGGTATTGACAATTAATACAAAAACAAAAAAATTATACAATGGAGAGCAAGAGTTAATCGATATTTCGAAAGCACTTACTCCACAAAAAATGGAATTTATCAAAGCAGGTGGATCATATGCTATCGTATTTGGTAAAAAAATCCAAACATTTGCAGCGAATCTATTGGGAATTGAAGCTCCTGTAGTTTTTGCTCCTTCAAAAGAGATTTCTGTTGAAGGACAAGGATTAACAGCCGTTGAAAAAATCTTCAACAGAAATGCAGTAGGTGTAACAAAAGGAAAAGTATTACACGCAGGTTCTGACGTTCGTGTGGAAGTTAATATTGTTGGATCTCAAGATACAACTGGATTGATGACTGCTCAAGAGTTAGAGGCAATGGCTGCAACTGTAATTTCTCCTATCGTTGATGGTGCTTATCAATCAGGATGTCATACAGCATCCGTTTGGGATAAAAAAGCACAAGCAAACATCCCGAAATTGATGAAGTTTATGAATGAGTTCGGTTTGATTACCGCACGCGATCCTAAAGGAGAGTACCATTCAATGACAGACGTTATCCACAAAGTGTTGAATGATATTACAGTGGATGAATGGGCAATCATCATCGGAGGTGACTCACATACAAGAATGTCTAAAGGAGTGGCTTTTGGAGCGGATTCAGGAACAGTAGCTTTAGCTTTAGCAACAGGAGAGGCTTCGATGCCAATTCCAGAGTCTGTAAAAGTGACGTTCAAAGGAAACATGAAAGAACACATGGATTTCCGTGATGTTGTTCATGCTACTCAATCGCAAATGTTGAAACAATTTGGTGGAGAAAACGTTTTCCAAGGTAGAATTATCGAAGTTCACATCGGTACTTTATTAGCGGATCAAGCGTTTACATTCACAGACTGGACAGCTGAAATGAAAGCAAAAGCGTCTATCTGTATCTCGCAAGATGATACCCTAATCGAATCATTGGAAATTGCGAAGAGCCGTATCCAAATCATGATCGACAAAGGAATGGACAACAAAAACCAAGTGTTACAAGGATTAATCAACAAAGCAAACAAGCGTATCGAAGAAATTAGAACAGGAGATAAACCTGCTTTAATGCCAGATGCAAATGCAAAATACTATGCGGAGGTTGTGGTTGATCTTGATATCATTGAAGAACCAATGATCGCCGATCCAGACGTAAATAACGATGACGTTTCTAAACGCTATACACACGATACTATTAGAGAACTTTCTTTCTACGGTGGAGATAAAAAAGTAGATTTAGGATTCGTAGGTTCATGTATGGTTCACAAAGACGACTTGAAAATTGTTTCTCAAATGTTGAGAAATATCGAAAAACAAACAGGTTCAGTGAAATTCAACGCACCTCTTGTAGTTGCAGCTCCAACATACAACATCATCGATGAGTTAAAAGCAGAAGGAGATTGGGAATACTTACAAAAATATTCTGGTTTCGAATTCAGCGACCTTTTACCTAAAAACGATGCACGTACAGAATACGAGAATATCATGTATTTAGAACGTCCTGGTTGTAACTTATGTATGGGTAACCAAGAAAAAGCAGCAAAAGGAGATACGGTAATGGCTACATCAACGCGTTTGTTCCAAGGACGTGTAGTAGAAGATTCAGAACGCAAAAAAGGAGAATCTTTATTAGCTTCTACTCCAGTAGTTGTACTTTCTGCAATCTTAGGTCGAGTTCCAACAATGGAAGAATACAAAGCTTCTGTGGAAGGAATTAACTTAACAAAGTTCAAACCTATTTCTACTAAATAGTTTTTAAAAAGCCCTTCTTTTGAAGGGCTTTTTTTTTGGAAAGAAGTGAGAGGAAAGAAGAGAGAGGAAAGAAGAGAGAGGAAAGAAGTGAGAAGAGAGAAAAATTCTAAAAAAAGGACACTCTTTTAATCGAGAATTTACCCCTTTCCTCTTTCCTCTCTCTTCTCTCCAATAAAATAGAATGATTTTAAATATTTGCTTTTAACATTTTCATAATTTTTATCTGAACGAAAATCGGTAAATTGTGTTATAAATCAAACATTTAAAAAGAATTGTTATTATGGCTTTTGATATTGAAATGATTAAAAAAGTGTATGAAAAGATGCCTGATCGCGTAGCGAAAGCACGTGAATTAGTGGGGCGTCCTTTGACACTTACAGAGAAAATTTTATATACGCACTTGTGGGAAGGAATGCCTTCGCAAACATTTACAAGAGGAAATGACTATGTAGATTTTGCACCAGACCGCGTCGCTTGTCAAGATGCAACGGCACAGATGGCTTTGTTGCAGTTCATGCACGCCGGAAAAGAAAAAGTAGCAGTACCTACTACGGTGCACTGTGATCACTTGATCCAGGCAAAAGTAGGAGCAGCAACCGATTTAAAAGTAGCAGAAACACAATCGTCAGAAGTATTTAGTTTCTTGTCGTCGGTATCAAATAAATATGGCATCGGATTCTGGAAACCAGGAGCGGGTATTATTCACCAAATTGTTTTAGAGAATTACGCTTTCCCAGGAGGTTTGATGATTGGAACAGATTCACATACTGTAAATGCAGGTGGATTGGGAATGTTGGCCATCGGAGTTGGTGGAGCAGATGCCGTGGATGTGATGTCAGGTATGGCGTGGGAGTTGAAATTTCCAAAGCTAATCGGAGTGAAGTTAACGGGTAAATTAAACGGGTGGACTGCACCGAAAGATGTTATCTTAAAAGTAGCGGATATTCTTACGGTAAAAGGAGGAACAGGCGCTATTGTTGAATATTTTGGAGAAGGTGCCTTATCCATGTCTTGTACAGGAAAAGGAACCATCTGTAATATGGGAGCTGAGATTGGCGCAACAACATCTACATTTGGATATGACGATTCCATGCGTCGTTATTTAGCAGCCACAGGACGTCAAGATGTAGTGGATGCTGCAGATAAAGTAGCAGCACATTTAACAGCTGATGCGGAAGTATACGCAAATCCAGAGCAATACTTTGATCAAGTAATCGAAATCAACTTATCGGAATTAGAACCACATATCAACGGTCCATTCACACCAGATAGAGGAACACCTGTATCTAAAATGAGAGAAGATGCAGAGAAAAATGGTTGGCCTTTAAAAGTAGAGTGGGGATTAATCGGATCATGTACCAACTCTTCATACGAAGATATGTCAAGAGCCGCTTCAATCGTAGAACAAGCCGTTAAGAACGGAATTACACCAAAAGCAGAATTCGGAATTAATCCAGGGTCAGAACAAATTCGCTATACCATCGAACGAGATGGTATTATTGAAACCTTTGAGAAAATGGGAACCAAAGTATTTACCAATGCTTGTGGGCCTTGTATTGGACAATGGGATCGTGCGGGAGCGGATAAAGAGGAGAAAAACACCATTGTACACTCGTTCAACCGAAATTTCTCTAAACGTGCCGATGGAAATCCAAATACACACGCCTTCGTAACCTCTCCAGAAATGGTAGCGGCTTTAGCGATTGCAGGTGATTTAGGATTTAATCCTCTTACAGATACCTTAATCAATGACGAAGGACAAGAAGTAAAATTATTACCTCCAACGGGAGATGAATTGCCAAAACGCGGATTTGATGTGGAAGATCCAGGCTATCAAGCGCCAGCAGCAGATGGTTCAAGTGTTGAAGTAATCGTTTCTCCAACCTCAAGTCGCCTTCAATTATTGGAGCCTTTTACCCCATGGAACGGACAAAATATTACAGGAGCAAAACTATTGATTAAAGCCTTTGGAAAATGTACAACCGATCACATCTCTATGGCAGGTCCTTGGTTGCGTTTCCGTGGACACTTAGACAATATATCAGACAATATGTTGATTGGAGCTGAAAATGCATTCAATCACTTAACCAATAAAGTGAAAAACCAACTATCAGGCGCTTACGATGCTGTTCCAGCAGTACAACGTGCGTATAAAGCAGCTGGAATCCCTTCTATTGTAGTGGGAGACCAAAACTACGGAGAAGGATCTTCGCGTGAACATGCAGCAATGGAACCACGTCATTTAGGAGTTACTGCCGTATTGGTGAAATCATTTGCGCGTATTCACGAAACAAACTTGAAAAAACAAGGAATGTTAGCCCTTACGTTTGCCAATGAAGCAGATTACGATAAAGTACAAGAAGACGATACCATCAATTTCTTAGACTTAACTGAATTTGCACCAGGTAAACAATTGCATCTTGAATTCGTTCATGCAGATGGATCTAAAGATGTGATTGCAGCTAATCATACCTACAATGCCAGCCAAGTGAAATGGTTTAAAGCAGGATCTGCCTTGAATCTAATTGCAGCTGGTAAATAGCGTATTGGAGAGAAGAAAGAGGAGAGAAGAGAGGAGTGATTTTTCGATTTAAACCCATTTCTACTTAATAAAAAAAAGGACGAGTCACGCTCGTCCTTTTTTTGTTTTGTTAGGTGTTTGTTGTTAGAAGAGAGAGGAAAAGGGAGAGAAGAGAGGAGTGATTTTTCGATTTAAACCCATTTCTACTTAATAAAAAAAGGACGAGTCACGCTCGTCCTTTTTTTGTTTTGTTAGGTGTTTGTTGTTAGAAGAGAGAGGAAAAGGGAGAGAAGAGAGGAGTGATTTTTCAATTTAAACCCGTTTCTACTTAGTATAAAAACAGGGGACGAGTTACACTCGTCCTTTTTTTGTTTTGTTAGGTGTTTGTTGTTAGAAGAGAGGGGAGTGAACGTCCCTAAATAAGATTGACTTTTTTTAAAAACGAAAGTTTACAAAAACACAAAAAAGCGCAAACACAGAAAAGCAGAATTTCACTCCTTTCTCCTTTCTTCTCTCTTCTTTCCAATTCACAACTGATTATACTCCTCCTTATTTTCCGTTTTCAATAAATCAATAAAATAAATTGCTGCTTTTTTCTGATAACTATCTTTTAAACGCAAGGTAACCGCTTCTCGTTTCATATTTGTTCCTCGGATGGGAATGGCACATAAGTCTTTTTCTCCGTGAACCGTGGCTAAGGTTAAGATGGTTTCAAAAGCACCCGTACGCACTAAGTCGATAATGGTTGCTGTATAATTCACCTCTACAATAATATTGGGGCGTATTTTGTGTTTTTCAAATTGCCTGTCGAGGAAATCACGGGTACTAAATCCTTTGACAGGAAGTGCTAAAGTCAATTGTTCTACTTCTTTGAAGTTGATACTTTCCTTTTTCGCCAAAGCACTCGTCTCTGCTACAATAACCGCCATATCTGAAAACATAATAGGCTCGTGAATTAATTCCTCACTGTGTTTCCCCTCATAAAAAGTTAAAGCAAAATCAATCTCCTGCTTTAGTAAAGCATCAATGAGTTCAGTAGTTGTACCAAAAGTGACCTGTAGTTTTATGTGAGGGAATTGCGCAATGAAATTTTTAAACGAATTAATGACAATGGATTTTAATCCCCAAGTCAATCCAATACTCAATGTACCCGTGTTGACCTGTTTTAAATCATCCAAAATCAATTTCCCATCATTTGAGGCTTGGATGCTTTTTTCTGCATAGGTTGCAAAGAGTTCACCTGCTTCTGTGATGGACACCCGTTTGCCTATTCGATCAAATAAGGGAATACCCAATTCTTCTTCTAATTGTTTAATCTGCTGTGATAAAGTACTTTGTGTGATGAATAATTCTCTTGCTGCTTCTGTAAAATTGAGCAGTTCTTTTGCTTTTAAAAAATATTTGAGTTGCCTTAGTTCCATAGTTAATCGGTTTTATCGATTGATGTTATAGAAAAATACCATTTTACAAATTTAGAACTTAAGCTTAACTTTACTTCAAATTTCAACATAAAAATGGCAACAACCACCTATATTGACTTTAGGGAAACGGAAAAAGCAGTCAAAGGCAGTGTGCGCTACAAGCGAATCAAATGGGGAATCTTTTTAATCGGAGTTTCGGTGTTCGCACAGTTGTATAACTACCAACCACTCTTGTCAGAAATTACGCATTTTTTTGCTGTTACCCCAGCTGAAAGTAGCTATTTGGTTTCAGCCTCTACCTTTGGAATGGCAATAGGGTTGCTTTTATTCGCTTTTATTGCCGATCGTTACCCCCGTAAGGATATTATGTTATTTTCGTTGGTTACTTCAACTTTATTGACGTTGTCCTCTGTTTTTGTTCATGAATTCTCCTTGTTGATTAACATCAATTTTATCAAGGGGATTTGTATATCAGGAGTTTCTGCTGTTACGCTAGCGTATTTGGCGGAAGAAATTGATGCTAAATCCATCGGGACAGCGATTAGTTTTTATCTCGCAGGAAATACTTTTGGAGGTATGTTTGGCCGTATTATTGCCGCCTTAGTCAGCGGATGGTTCAATTGGCAAGTAGCGGTTTTAACCATTGGAATATTGGCTTTGGGTATCGCAATTGTGTTTTATTTTCTCTTTCCTGAATCTCAATTCTTCCATCCACAAAAAGTAAAATTCAACAAGAAAATGCGTCAAATGCAGCGTATTTTTCGAAATAAAAAAATCTTAGCGATGTATGTGGTGGCTATTTGTTTGATGGGAGCTTTTGTCAGTATTTACAACTATTTAGGATTCAAATTAGAAGCGCCACCCTATAATTTACCGCATTATATTATCGCCTTGATTTTCCTGATGTATGCCTTTGGAATTTTCGGCAATTTAGTAGCGGGTCGACTATCGGATCGCTATGCCGCAAAAAACATCCTCTTATTGGCGTTGAGTTTATTGCTCTTGGGACTGGGCTTGATGTATATATCGAATTTGCTAGTCATCCTATTGGGATTGACCCTTTTTACGGTGGCTTTCTTCAGCGGACATACCATTGCGAGTAGAGTGGTAACCCAATTAGGGGGAAAAGCCAAGAGTTCAGCTACTGCTTTGTATTGGTTTTTCTACTATATGGGGTCTACGTTAATCGGAAGTTCAACGGGATTTTTTATTAACAACGACAATTGGGGAGGATTTTTTCTTGCCCTTATCGCCTTAGCTTCTATTGCCTTGCTATCTACTTATGCTACAACGAGAAGTAGAACCGCTAAATAAGAAGTATACACCTTTATTGTTTTCGTTTTGTGTGAAAATGCTCTATTTTCGTACCTGTTTTTAAATAAATGACAACATGAACGAAAGTATAGATCAAAAAATTGTATTGGCCATTGATGAAAAACCCAAAGTAGGACAGTGGTTGTTGTTGAGTATTCAACATCTATTTGCCATGTTTGGAGCAACAGTACTGGTTCCTACACTTACGGGAATGGATCCGGCCATAGCGTTGATATCAAGTGGTATAGGTACACTCGTTTTTATTGCTATTACGAGAGGTAAAGTCCCTTCGTATTTAGGATCTTCTTTCGCTTTTATCAATCCCATTATTGCAATTAAAGCGATGGAGCAAGTCACAACCAATGAAGTACCTGTTGGCAGTTTCTTAGTAGGAAGCTTTTTAGTGGGGGTGGTTTATGCTTTAGTTGCCCTTTTAATTGCTAAAGCGGGAACCAATTGGTTGATGAAATTATTGCCTCCTATTGTAGTAGGCCCTGTAATTATGGTAATCGGATTGGGCTTGGCAAGTACGGCTGTGGGAATGGTGACGAATAATCCCACAGGAGCATACGATATTACGTATGTGACCATTGGGTTAGTGACCTTGGCTGTTACAATTATTGCCGCCATTTTTACCAAAGGCTTTTTGAGTGTGATCCCCATTTTGGTCGGAATTATAGGTGGTTATTTGTTTTCTGCTTCTATGGGAGTGGTGAATTTCACCCCTGTGATGGAAGCTTCTTGGTTTCAAGTACCCAACTTTACGATTCCCTTTGTAGATTATACTCCAACAGTAACCTTATATGTTGTTTTTGTTATGCTACCCGTAGCGATTGTACCTATTGCTGAACATATCGGACATCAATTGGTGCTGAGTAAGGTAGTGAATAAAGATTTAATTAACGATCCAGGATTAGATCGTTCTATGCTAGGCGATGGAGTAGCTACGATGCTTGCCTCTTTGATTGGAGGTCCACCTAACACAACCTATGGAGAAAATATTGGCGTGTTAGCCATTACACGCGCCTTTAGTATCTACGTATTTATTGGAGCAGCCTGTTTTGCCATCTTATTTGGGTTTTGTGGCAAAATAACCGCGCTTTTAGGAACCATTCCTTCACCCGTTATGGGAGGAGTTTCGATTTTGTTGTTCGGAATTATTGCCTCCAGTGGGCTGCGTATGTTAGTAGAAAACAAAGTCGATTTTAAAATAAAACGCAATTTAATTATCTCTTCTGTAATTTTAATTATAGGAATAGGCGGTGCTGCGGTTCATATTGGTGATTTAATGTCTATTGAAGGCATGGCATTGGCTTCCATTATCGGTATAATTTTAAATATTGTATTGCCAGGAAGGAAAGAAATTACCTTTGATGATATGTTTAAAGAATAATATTGTGAATATATTGGATAAAAAAGGTTAAAATATATTAAAAATAAAATTAATAATTTTTATTTGGCATTGAGAGTGTAAATTTTATATATTTATGCTAAATAAATTTAGGTATGTTTAATAAAGGAGAAAGAAAGAGAAAAGGATGGATAGGCAATCTGATTTTTATCGTCATTCTTTTCGTGTTGTTATTCACCCCCCTAGGAACAACGTTAAAAGTATGGGTGAATCAATTGGTAGCCATGAGTCCCAGTTTAGAGAAGCAAGAAGATATCGAGCAAGTAAGCTTGGATGGATGGACTTTATTAGATGAAGAGGGACGTGTGTTTGATATAGCACAAACGAAAGGAAAAGTGGTAATTCTCAATTTTTGGGCCACTTGGTGTCCTCCTTGTATTGCAGAGAAACCTAGCTTTCAAGCCTTATATGACGATTATAAAAACAACGTAGTTTTTCTATTTGTAACAACAGATGATGCAGATAAAGTAAAAGCATTTAAAGAAAAACACGGGTATACGTTACCAACCTATTTTCAACAAGATGCTCCACCTGCAGCGTTGTATTCGACTTCCTTACCCGCTTCTTACGTCATTGACAAGAAAGGTAATATTGTAGTGAAGAAATTTAGAGCCGCAGATTGGAATAGCTCCAAGTTTAGAGTGACTTTAGATGAATTGATTCAAGCAAAATAAATAAAAAAGTCTCTGGTTTCCCAGAGACTTTTTTATTTAAACTAGAAGGAATAGCATCTTTCTAGTTTAAGTAAAAAGGAGTTTATAAAAGATTAATCTCTCTTGTCAGATTCAGTCGCGCTTGACGTTCGTACTTTGATTGGAAATGAGGGGTACTAAATATAGTTTCTAAGGTTAAAAAATGAGTAAGTGCTTTTTTTCTACCTTGGTTATATAGATCATCAGGGTAAATAGCATATTCTTTTCTGATATTTTGACCATAACTATTGTACTGCTCCCAGTCTTTCCCCAAAATACTAAGATCAGCGTCCAAAAAGTAATTGGTGTCGGAATCTGTAGATTTCTGATGTTTTTTGGTTGCTATTATTTGATTGAAAACCAAGTCTATTTTTGATTCTGGTAGTTGTAACTTGGACAATCGCGCTTTGGCAAGTTGGGCGCTTTGTTCTTCATTATCTTGAGCACGGGCGTCATAGATGATATCATGATAAAAAACAGAGCATAGAATTACTTCCCAATCGTTTATTTCGGCGCTTATCTCATTTAGCTCCATGAGTATATTCTTGAGATGGGTTAAATTGTGATAATAACGTCCAGCTGTTTCGTATTGTCTTTTTATTTCAAGCCAATAAGATTGTATGAGAGTTTCATCTGTTGAATATCGACTTATTGTGTGTTGGAATTCAATTTGAAGAGAAGGAGACTTATCCATCGATATTTAGAATTAGAAAATAAAGATAGTTTATTTATTAGATATAATGATCAAGGATAATTGGTGGATAAAAGGACAAGAATAAGCGATATGTCGTTCGATAATAGGGGGTATTTTTTGAATCAAATTACCTGTTTTATTAGGACTTACCATAGTGTGATTTTTTTATCTAGTTAATTTTTAGTATCTTACAAGTTATATCATTTAAAATTTACAAATATGACCTCAAGTGAGATTTTGGAGCTAGATACCACTAGCATTTGCGCATTAGTAGGAAAAAGGTTTAGAATTGCATACAAAGAAAATAATAAGGAAAAGAAAGAAGCAGTACAAAGTGATAAAAAACTTATTGCTTTAGATTATTCGGATCAACAGCAAGTCAAACACTATATTTTTAGCGATGGCAGACAACACATAAAAGTCCCATCAAGCAATATCGTTAGCATGACGCAATTATAAGGTAACAGAAGACTCGTTTATTCGGGTCTTTTTGTTTTTTAAAAGAACTATCTTTGTTTCGATTTAGTGGTACAAATGAGAAGCAAAGTTTCTTTTCGGTTGTTAGTCCATTTACTATAACGTATGAAAGCAAAAATGAAAGTCGTTCAAGTCCATCAAGTGGATAAGAATATTCCTATTGAATTCTACCGCATTGAAGATACGATTGACCTGTTTGAATTTGAGGGGCATTACCAGTACGACTTTTATCAAATCTATTGGTTCACTGACGTTTTAGTGCCGCATACGCATGAAATTGATTTCATTTCTTATCCTGTTCACCCCAATGAAATTTGGATTGTATATCCCGGCCAAGTCCACCATTTTGATCCACGATATAGCAAGGGCTATTGCTTGGTCATTGATAAGCATTATTTTAATAGTGTGCTTTTTAAAGAAGCAAAACAAAAGTTCTTTACGGGGCACAATCAGTTGAAATTTGAAGTTACAACAGCAGAAATCCAACGCTTAGAATATTTACATTTGCTCATCGAGATTGAATTTAATACGTTTAAAAGACCTGCCGTCTTAGAACAATATTTACAGTTGTGTATTGTTCATTTACAAGATTTACCGCGAACAGAAGAACCACATATAGCTTTAGATGAACGCTTACACAAACTATTGCAACTTATTGAAGAGCATTATATCACCCAGCGAAAAAATGAGTTTTATGCCGATCAGGTGTCGCTTTCCGTTAAGCGAATGAACGAAATTTTGTTACGCGCTATCGGCAAGACCCTAAAGCAACAGATTCAAGAGCGATTGTTGTTAGAGGCGAAGCGCTTAGTAGGCTATAGTGAAGACAATATTCAGACGATTTCCAATCAATTGAATTTTTCAGAAGTATCGTATTTCAATCGTTTCTTTAAAAAATTAACGCATCAAACACCCAAAGCGTTTCGCGAACAGGTGAAAAAAGTCCAAGAATAAGTCTCATTTAGATAAGGAGGTATCTTTTCTCTCGAAGTATTTTTGCACTTTTAGAAAAATAAGATGAGTAAATTAAAGAAAAAACAGTTTGTCGTTGTATTTATATTAGCGCTTTTATCCGCTTTAGAACCTTTTAGCATTGATTTGTATTTACCGGGATTTTTAAAAATATCTCAATACTATCAAACGGATTTAAAGGCTGTTCAGTTTTCCATTTCCACCTTTTTAGCGGGATTTGCTGTAGGACAGTTGTTCTGGGGAATCATATCGGATAAGTATGGTCGTAAATGGCCCACAATCGCCTCGTTGTTGCTTTTTATCGCAGCAACAATGGCGTGTATTTACGCGACTAGTATCGAACAATTTTGGGTGGCTCGTTTCTTTCAAGCCTTTGCAGGTTGTGCAGGTGTGGTGATCGCCCGTGCGATTGTCAATGAGTATTTTGAACAAGACGATACCATGCGTGTATTTTCACTTTTGGCAATTATTGCTGGAGTGGCACCGATCATTGGGCCCGTGGCTGGAAATTTCCTAGTGTCTCATTTTGAATGGCAATCGACCTTTGTAACGCTATTTATTTTAGGTGTGATTTCCTTGCTTTTGGTGATTTTCTTCTTGCCGGAAACCAAAGTAAAGACAGCAATTACCGCCCAAAAACGCAACCTCATCCAAGATTTTAAAGACGTTTTGCAGGTGAAAACCTTTTTGAAATACACCCTCATTGGTAGTGTGACTTACAGTATTTTGATGATTTACTTGGCGAATGCACCTTATTTAATCATGGAATATGGTCAGTTATCTTCTGCAACCTTTAGCTATATCTTTGCGTTTAACGCCGTGGGATTAATGGCTGGGGCGTGGATTTCCAATAGCTTTACCCGTTGGTGGTCCATTCGTCAGATTATCTTCTACACCACAATCCTAGGACTCCTTTGTAGTGTGGTATTCTTGGGATTCTGTATTACCCAACAACCCATCGAATGGCTGTTGATGCCCTTGTTCTTTATCATCTTTACTTTAGGGGTATTATTTCCCGCTACAACCAAATTAGCCTTAGAGCCTTTTATTGAAAATAGCGGATCGGCCTCTGCTTTACTCGGTTCCCTACAGTTGATGTTGACGTTTATAATCTCAGCCATGACCAATCTCATTCCATTAGATTTGCTGATCTTAACGGGAATTGCTTTGTTTGTGTGTCACATCTTGTATTTGGTTTGCTATTGGATTAAAGAAGAATAGGGGGGATGGTTTACAGTTGACAGTTTACAGCTCACGGAAGATTTAGTAGGGAAAGCGGTTCAAATTTTTAATTCATGGTGCAAAAAACGAGTATGAGGAAACCTAGTAACTTACTCAAAACTTGTTTGCCTTACTCCATAGATCATCTTGAAATTCTTATCTTTAGAAAGAAGAATAAAATTTCATTTAGATCAAGACCTCACTAACCCATTAACAAATGAGAAAATACTACGTTCCCGGAATGATTACCCTATTGTTATTGCCTCTACTATGTTATTGGTATATCCAAAAAACGATACCTACTCGAGATTATAGAATGATAGAAGTGAATTTTGAAGAGACAGGTTATATTACCTGTATAGAAGGTAGATTATTTGAAGGTGTAGTGTTTGAAACCTTAGAATTTACAGGTGAGTCGATACAAGATGAAAAGCTTTTACAACTAGCAGAAGATAAAATAGAGACGATTCTTTCATATGATAAAGAAAAAAAAGGTTTAGTTTTTACTTTCGAAACAGTTCCCTATTCGACCTATATTAAGGTATTAACGCTCTTATCGAAACACAGAAAACAGGTCATTATGTATGCAGATAGTATAAAGTTCTCTAATGATGAAAAATCTATGAATCTCAATTTTAGTAGAGAGGAACTAAAAGAAATGTATCCACCTTTTGAGTTAGAAGATGGTACGATAGAAACAGAAGTAGTAGAAGATAAAGTTGGCTTGTTATGGTATCGCATGGGCCATTATAAATACGCTATTGGAATAGGGTTTCTAATTCTTGTTTATTGCTGTTTTTATGATATGTATCGATTAAGAAGGGGGAGAAAATGATTTTATTTCCCTTCTTCTGTCAATAATTGAATAATGGCGTCCCATTTGTTTTTTATCGCAAAGGTTAAAGCAGTATAGCCCCCTTTTTCTTCCGCTGTTACATCAGCTCCAGCAGCAAGGAGGATTTTAACGCTTTCGATATCTCCTTTGATGGAGGCGGACATTAATGGGGTTATACCCTTCTTGCTTTTTACATTAACCGCTGCTTGTCCCTCAAGTAAAACTTGTATACTTGCTGCTTGTCCTTGTTGTGCCGCCCATGCTAAAGCTGTAAATCCGTTTTTATCTTTGATGTTGGGATTAATTCCCGCCTCAAGTAACAGCTGAATGAGTTCGATTCGACCAGTATAGGCAGGTAAGAACAAAGCGGTTTGTTTGTCTTTTGCTTGTGCATTGAGATGAGCTCCTGCTTGAATAATTACACTCAAAATAGCAGGGTCAGGCTGTGCACAGGCATAATGTAAGGGAGTCTCTCCAAGAAAATCAACATAATTAGGGTCTGCTTTTGCTTGGAGTAACGTCTTAATTAGATCAAGGGAACCACTGCGTAACGCTCCTCTCAACGCCGTAAAACCTCGACTATTCACCTGATTCACATCAGCACCTGCTTTGATAAGCGCAGTTGAAAGTGCTTCATAACCAAAATTGCTAGCCAACATTAAGGCTGTCGTTCCTGTATAAAAAGGTTCATATGTTTTGGCTTCTTCTTCCGACAATGTAGCATTGATATCAAGCGATATAAGTTTTCTTATTGCTGAAATACCCAGTGCTGTATCTTCGTAGGTCTGGAGTATAGAGTCAAGGTGTTGCATAAAGTTCGCAGCTGGTTTTTACTATTGAAAGAGCAAGTTCGAATTTGTTTTTGGCATAATCAAGTTTTTGAAACAGTTTTATAGCAAAGCAAATCTTATTTCTTTTTAAAAGTAAAGACACACTTTCCAAAACAGAAGTTATTTTTGAATAAAAATAAGTTTATTGGATTTTATTTGGATATTGAGGGATTGGAAGAAGAATCGGAAGTTTGTTTTTTATTCGATATTCAATGCCGAAACAACCCCGACTGTCAACCTCAACCCCCGACATTTTTTTGTAGTCCTCAATTTTCGATTGAATGAGTTGATAGGCTATGGATAAAGGAGGTCTGACATTAAATTTTAATCACTTATATTTTGTAGAAGTATTATTTTTTCAAAAATATACACGTAGATTACGGATATAAATATAGAGCTTAGATTTCCAATCAAAAAGTAGTCGTTTTGGATTTTATCGTCAGGAGATTTTAATCTTGTCCCGATTTTTAGCGCTCCAAATACGATGAGAATTGGAGTGATGCCAATGGCTAAGCATATTGCTATAATACATCGTTCCATACTACCCTTGAATGTAGAAATATTTAGTCCCCCTATAGTAGTCGCAGTATTTTGTTCATTATTAGAATCCTTTTCGTTAAACACTTTTTTCAGATACTTGAACCAGGTTTTGTTAATTAGTATTTCACCAAATGTAAAGATTAATATAAATAGGATATATTTAGCGATCATAAGATTTTGCTTAGGGTTAAAATAAGATTCTTTGTTGTGTTGTATTGCTCTATGTTTAAACTTTTATATCGTCTCCAAGTGCTCGATCTATTCATATCTAATTTATCAGCAACTACCTTATAGTCTTTATCATTTAAGAATTCAGATATAATTTGATATTCATTTAGTTTCCAAGAATCGAGGTAGCTTCCATACAGAAAAAATAAATCATTTATTATTTTGGTTGCATTTTCCGTCTTTTCTGTTAGAACCATAAATCTATTAGAGCTTGATTTTAAGATATTTAGGGCTTCTCTTGTTTGAGTTAATCCATTACCTAACATGGCATAAGCGATCTTTTTATTGATTGGAGTTTCGATATGACCGTAATTCATAACGTATCTTAGTTTTATACTTAAGGAATTTACTATGATAAATTCTTCTAGATCGAATACCAATTTGTAGCAAGATTCCATATTCTTTAGAATGCCTTGAAATTCGTCTCCTAAAGTTATGGTTAATGGAGATAGGATTTCCTTTTTCCATTTAGTATTGATATAGTTTACTGCGAGTATAAACTCTTTGAGGAGTAAAGTCTGATCTGCCTTTCTGCTGTCAATGATATCAGCCATTAGTATAGGATATTTCATAATTCTATTCGATGAAGTGTTTTTATTGCGCTATACATGCAAAAAATCAATTATTGCATGCATAGTGCAAATATAAATATATTGCGCTATGTGTGCAATGAAATGAGTTAAAAAGAATAAAAGCCTTTTCTTAGGACTAGAATGGTTTTCTCGTGGTTCTATCCGGATTCAAACGTAAAGAAGTAAACGAAGTTAGAAGTCTTAAGGTGAAATGTTTTTATTAGCATAAGTTATTGGTTATCTGTGTATTGTTGGTGTAGGAGGGGTGTAAAGGTGATCAAATCAAAAGAGAGGTGTAGGCTATGGAGGGAGCGCACTTAGTTAAGCAGTGAATTATCGTAGAGAGCTAATGCTAAAAGGAATGTTTCTAAATAGAAATGCAGTCGTATAGGATTTGATTTAATAGTCTAGTTTTGTTAGAAACTAAATAACAACAATAAAGATGTCAAAAACAAAACTAACAATTAACAATAACGGATCAGTCAAAGTAGAAGGTGATTTTGAAATTGTAGATAAAGATGGAAATGTATATGGATTAGAAGGTAGAACCGTACTTTCAATCTGTCGTTGTGGACTTTCACAAAATAAACCGTTTTGCGACGGAGCACACAAAGGGCATTTTGAACATGAAGCAGTTGCATTTAATCTTCCTCCGAAGAAGGTATAGTCACTTCAGTCTATTAATTGAGAAAGAGTTTTCTGTTTGAAGGCTATATTTTTAATCGATAGAATAAAACAAAATAGCAAAGCGACAAAAAAACAAAAAAGCCTCAGCATGTGCTGAGGCTTTTCTTTTGTGATCCAATCAGGATTCGAACCTGAGACCTACTGCTTAGAAGGCAGTTGCTCTATCCAGCTGAGCTATTGGACCATTAAATCATCCAGTGATTTAAACCATCAAAATGAAAAAGCATTGTACTTTCTCCTTTTGATGGTGCAAATATATTCTATTTTTTACAGAAACACCAAGGATAATCGCATAAAAATGAAAATTATCAAATAACTGACTGACAATTAGAAAATTGTATCTTTTCTTTTTAGGCGATTATCTCCGGTTTCTATGTCAAATTAGCGTTCATACTGACAACACCCGTGTAAACTGTTGTAGGTTTTGTCCTGCGCTTTGTCCAAAGCGGTGTCATGTCCAGCTGCGGCAATGACTTTGCTAATCTTTTTTTCATCTGTTTTAGTCTGGTCAAAGTTGAGGTGCAATACCTTTGCATTGACATCCCAAGTAGCCGTAGAAACGCCCGCTACACTTTTGGCAGCGGTCTCGATGCGCTCTTTACACATCACACAATTGCCTTTTACTTTGAGCATGGCATGCCCTTGATGACCTTCTTTGGTCACCGGGTGTGCTGAAGTTGTTTGTTGCTGATTGTGTGTAGCGTGATCACCGTGATTCACGGGTTGCGTTGACTTGGCTTGCTCTCGACTATATAGACAACAAGAAGGTAGCGCATCGTAGGCTTTATCTGTAGCTTTGTGTAGCTCCGTATCATGACCAGCCGCAGCAATGGCTTTGCTCACGTTCTGTTGATCGGTTTTCGTTTTGTCAAAATTAAGATGTAACATCTTGTCCTTCGGACTCCATGTCGCACGGATTACCCCTGCTACGCTTTTTGCCGCCTTTTCAATACGCGCCTTGCACATATCGCAGTTACCCGAAACAGTAAACATCACATGTTTTTCGTCTTCTGCTTTTGCAACAGTCGGAGTATTGTTATTCATCATGCTTGGTTTTCCTTCCAATTGCGCACTAGAGTCCACGGTAAATACCCCATGTGTTACAATCTCTTCTCCTTCTTGTAAGCCTGTACTTACCACGTAATGATCTCCTAAGGATGGCCCTAGTACAATCTCTCTCATTTTAAAGGCAGGCGTATCTGTATTGGGTTGTTTGACGTAAATCACCGAGCGTTTTCCCGTCCATAAAACCGCTGACTTTGGAATGGTTATTTGTTGACCATTGCCTCCTTTTATAGGTGCCTGAATCGTTGCAGTGGCATACATCTCTGGTTTTAATACCTGGTCTTTATTGTCGACCTCCACGCGAATTTTTGCTGTCCGAGAAGTGGCGTCTAGAATTGGATTAATGAATGAGATTTTTCCTTTGTACACTTTTCCAGGAACACTTTGAAGGGTGTATGCTGCGATATCTCCTTCTTTAATAAAAGGCAAATCAGCTTCATAAGCCTCAAAAACAGCCCAAAGCTTACTCATATTAGCGATAGTATACAAAACCGATCCTTGCGTAAGATAATCGCCTTGATTGACATTTTTAGCCGTTACAATACCACTAGTGTTGGCAAAAATACTCACATAAGGCGATGCTTTACCTGTGGACAATACTTTGTTGATTTGCGTCTCAGACATCTTCCACAACCTCAACTTTTCCTTGGCCGCCTCAAGAAGCGCCGGTTGGAAATTAGCCAACTTTTGCGCTTCTAAAAGCTCTTGCTGCGCATTGAGTAAGTCCGGTGAATAGATCGTTGCAATTAACTGTCCCAGTTTGACAGATTCTCCAGTGAAATTGATGAATAATTTTTCAATACGACCATTGACGTGTGAGGTTTGCGATTGCTGTAAACGCTCATCCACTTGGATGGTTCCGTAGAGTTGGAGGTCTTTGATGGCATCTCGACGGCCAACTACAGTCGTTTGAATATTCGCTAAAGCCACAGCTTCTTTGGACATCTGAATCGCATCATCGTCAATTGCGTCATCGCCACCTCCAGCTGATTTCAAGGGAATTAAATCCATGGCACACAACGGACATTTACCGGGTTTGTCCATTTTAATTTGGGGGTGCATGGAACAAGTCCAAACTACTGCCGCTTCTTCTGTTGGGGCTTCTTCACCATTGTGTTCATGGGTAGCTGATCCTCCAAATATCAACCAGCCCAAAAGAAGTCCAACCAATAAAATAGCTCCGTATTTTACTGCGTTATTTTTAAATATATCGTTTAGTTTACTCATGATTTCTGTCTTATAAATCGTTAGGTGTAGCTGTAATATTTTCAATAGAAGCTACAAATGTGTTGTAATTGGCGATGGCTTCTGCTTTTTTTAGCTGATAATCCAACAGCTGACGTTGTACTTGGATGACATTCGTTAAATCGCTTTTGCCTGTTACAAATTCCTTGACGATCAGGTTAAAGGTTGTCTCTGCCAACGTGGTTTGTTTTTCTAGCAATGCAATGGTGCGTGCCGCATCTTCCACTTGATTTTTAAAGCTGTAATAAGAAGCAAGTAACGTATTATAGGTGTCTTTGTATTTTTCCTCACTGGATTTCCACCATTTTTTACCTTCTTCTTGTTGGGCTTTGTATTTTTTTCTGAAGATAGGAAGGGAGAGCGTAACCATGGGCATGATCATGTCTTTTCCATTCATATCTCCCATAGCGAGCATGGGATCATTTGTCTTTCCGATAATCATATATTGAACGCCTACTCCGATCATGGGATAACTCATTTTCTTGTCCATTTCTGATTTAGCGCGATACGCCAATCCTTCTTCTGTCAGCATAGCTAACATGGGATTATTTGCTTCAATCATCGTTTGAACTTCTTCATCTGTGAAAAAGAAGGGTACTTTTTCAATGTTTTGAGACACCGTTACATCAGCTTGTGCTTCTTGATCAAGGAGGGCATTGAATTTTACTTTTTCTGCTTTGATTTGCGCTTGTAGGCTTTCAATCGTATTTTCAAGTTCAATTGTTTCCAATCGGATGCGCAATACATCAGACATTCCTGAACCGCTTCCGCCACTGCTCATGCCGCTCATGGCACTACTGCTAGATGGAGTAGCGGTAGGCGCATTCGCATTTGCTGTTGCACTACCGCCCATATTCATTCCGCCCATACCGCTACTACTTGTACTAGTTGGAGCAGTTGGTGCACTTGTTGCCATGCTATTGGAGGCGGATGCACCTGAAGGAGCAGAGAATTTTTGGATTGCCAATTGCTCTACTTGCTCCAAGAGTGCTTTATTTTGCTTGGCATTATTTACTTGCTGTTGCAATTTCTGAAGGACATACCATTGGGTATGCACCTGTAAAATAACCATCTCTCTTGCTTCTCTATATTGTTGCATTTGCATACTCGCCATGTGATTGGCTTCTTTTTTGGCGGATTTCTTTGTGCCAAACCAAGGAAGCATTTGCATGAGCGTAAGATCTCCAACTTGTCTCCCACCTACAATATCCATCGGTTTCGTATAAAATCCCATCGATAGCTCAGGGTCTTCAAAAGCACCCGCTTGTGGAATTTTTTCAAGAAAAGCTTCATAAGCTAAGCGCTGTGATTTTAATCCAGGATTATGTGTTAAAGCTAATTGGGTGTAGTAGGCCAATGAATCTATTTTACTTTCTTGTGCCCACAGTGTCGTTCCAGAAGGAAATAATCCTCCAATAACGAAAAGTATCGCATATATCTTATTCATTTTCAATGGTTTTTTCAGTTGATTTTTGTTCTTTTTTAATGGCCCATTCCCTCCACCAGCATTGGAATACTGGAACCACAAACATGGTCATCGATTGAATTAACATTCCACCAAAAGTAGGAATGGCCATAGGGATCATAATTTCAGCTCCTTTTCCTGTGGAGGTCATAACAGGGAGCAAGGCAATCAGGGCCGTTGCTGTAGTCATGGCCGCTGGTCGAACACGTTTGAGTCCCGCATAAACAACAGCCTCACGGATCTCGTGTTTGGTTTTGGGGTCTCTCGCTTCAAAGGTATCGTGGATATACGTTCCCATTAATACCCCATCATTGGTTGCCAATCCAAATAAGGCAATAAATCCTACCCAAACGGCAATACTCAGGTTGATGCTGTGCATTTGGAATAAATCCCGCATATTCATATCCCCAATAGCGAAATTCATAAACCACGGTTGTCCATATAACCACAACAAGATGAATCCCCCTGCAAAGGCTACAAATACACCAGAGAAGTGAATCAAAGAAGCGGTGATGGTTTTAAATTGGAAGTATAAAATCAATAAAATAGCTAATAAACTCATCGGAACTACAAAGAGCAAACGCTGTGTTGCGCGTTCTTGTTGTTCATAATTTCCTGCAAAAGCATAGGTAACCCCTTTGGGTAGGGTTAATTCGCCCGACTCCAGTTTAGTTTTTAAGAGTTGATCCGCTTCTCGAACTACATCTACTTCCGCTTTTCCACTAATCTTATCAAAAATGACATAGCCCAATAAGAAGGTATTTTCACTTTGAATCATTTGTGAACCTTTGGCATACGTAATATCTGCTACATCGCTTAGTGGAATCTGTACCCCCGTAGCGGTAGGAATCAACAATTTACCTAGTGCTTCGGGGCTATCTCTTAATTCTCTAGGATAGCGCAAGCGAACCGGAAAGCGTTCACGTCCTTCAACAGTCGTGGTCAATTGCATTCCCCCAACAGCAGCCCCTAGTACTTCTTGTAAATCGGCAACCGTAATGCCATAGCGGGCCATGTTGTTTCGGTTGAGGTGAACCTCAACATAAGGTGCTCCAACTGCGCGGTCGTAAAATACCGTAGACGGCATAATAGAAGGGATGTCTTTTAACGCAGTTTCTAACGCTTTACCTCCTTCTTCAATCGATTCTAAATCCGGACCTGAAACTTTTAATCCCATAGGAGCACGCATTCCCGTTGACAACATCACCAAACGCGCTTCAATGGGTTGAAGCTTCGGTGCTGAGGTCAATCCCGGAAGATGAGATACGTTGACAATTTGTTGCCATATATCATCTGCATTTTTAATCTCAGGACGCCACTGTCTAAAGAATTTTCCGTTTTTATCCGGAATTAAACTGTCTCTGGAAATTTGACGATAACCATGGGCTACATTGTATGTTGAACCATTGAGTAATTCGAAATCCCCACTTTTGGTAA
The DNA here is from genome assembly GCF_009792295.1 of Myroides fluvii. Lineage (NCBI taxonomy): Bacteria > Pseudomonadati > Bacteroidota > Flavobacteriia > Flavobacteriales > Flavobacteriaceae > Myroides > Myroides fluvii. Next base: position 2,586,367 of record NZ_CP039934.1, read on the forward strand.
CCTTAAAACGCTCTCGATGACCATCTTCATCTAGAAAATATTCGGGTTTATAATTAATTGTATTTTCAAACATTTGGGTAGGAGCAGGGTCAAGAGCAGAATTTACACGTCCCCATTTTCCGACAGTTAGTTCTATTTCGGGTATATTTTGAATGCGCTTATCTAGGGTTTGAATATAGGCTAAGTTTTGCTCAATTCCTGTATGAGGCATACTTGTAGGCATTAATAAGAAAGAACCTTCGTTTAAGCTCGGCATGAATTCCTCTCCAATCCCTGGAAAAGTTTCAGATGATTTTTGCCAAAAAGCAGTCTCTCGAAAGGATTTCCAACCTACCGTCTCAAACCCTTTGGCAACAAATCCAAACGACGTGTTGAAGCCCAACCAAACCAGCATTCCAAAGATAACGGTGATGATAGGAAGGGCCATAAACTTCCATCGATTAGCCAAAGCCCATCGCAAAATCTGTTCATAGTAAATGACCAATAACCATAAAATGCCTAAAATAACGCCAATAGCCAAGATTACGAATACAAAGTTAAGACTTGTACTTGCTTGAGTACCTAAGGGTAACCATTCGATAGCAAGGTAGTATACGGCGATAAATAGCGTAATTCCAACATTGATGTAGTTGGCCGTTTTTTCATTGCGCCATGTGGGCGTATACAGATTGTTAATCCCAATGAAAGTTAGCGCAACTGCTGTGAATACACCGGTGTACATCCACAGGGCAATACCTAAAACACACAACGCATAGTTGGCAATTTTACGTACTTTGGCCTTGTCTGTTTTGATGGAATAGATGTAGTAGGCTAAGGTTGGGAGAATTATGATTCCCAATAAAAAAGCAGAAACTAAGGCAAAGGTTTTTGTATAAGCTAAAGGTTTAAAGAGCTTCCCTTCTTGAGCTTCCATAGCAAAAACAGGTAAGAAACTGATAATGGTCGTTAGCATAGCGGTTGACAAAGCACCAGAAACCTCAGAAACCGCTTTAATAATCAGGTTGACAAAGGCTTGTCCTCGGCTTTCGACCCCGCGTTCCCGCTCTTCTTCCATATGTCGGATGATGCTTTCTACAAAGACGACCCCGACATCTACCATGACACCAATGGCAATGGCAATTCCCGATAAGGCTACAATATTGGCTTCAATCCCCATGTATTTCATGATAATGAAGGTCGCCAATACTCCAATGGGGAGAATACTAGAAATTATGACCGAAGCCCTAAGGTTAATGACCAGAACAATAACGACGATAATACAGATTAAAATTTCATGTGCTAAAGCCGTTTCTAGTGTACCGATAGTTTCTTTAATTAATCCCGAGCGATCGTAAAAAGGAACGACAGTTACTTTGGAAATTGTGCCATCGGCTAATGTCTTTTGTGGAAGACCCGCTTCCATTTCTTTGATTTTGCCTTTTACATTGTCGATTACCTCCATCGGATTGGCGCCATAACGAGCTACAACAACCCCTCCAACGGCTTCAATTCCCTCTTTATCCAAACCCCCTCTACGAGTAGCAGGACCTAAATTGACAAAAGCAACATCTTTGATCTTAACGGGAACATTGTTTCGAACGGTAACAACAGCATCCTCTAAGTCTTTGATACTCTTGATGTATCCCAAACCGCGAACGAGGTATTCTGCTTTGTTTATTTCGATGGTTTCTGCACCAATATCCAAGTTGCTTTTTTGAATGGCGCTCATGATGTCCATAATGGAAACACTATACGCACGCATGGCATCGGGTTTGACTTCTACTTGATATTCTTTGACGTACCCTCCAATGGAAGCTACTTCCGATACCCCTTCTGCAGCTGCTAAGCTGTACTTGGTGTAGAAATCTTGGATGGTGCGCAATTCGTCGGGATCCCAACCCCCAGTAGGTTCTCCGGTTTGAGGATTTCTACCTTCTAAGGTGTACCAAAATACTTGACCTAAAGCTGTAGCATCAGGACCTAAAGTAGGAATAGCACCTTCAGGTAAAGTTCCTGAGGGCAAGGAGTTTAATTTTTCTAAAATACGCGATCTACTCCAGTAGAATTCCACATTTTCTTCGAAAATAATATAGATAAAGGACATACCAAACATCGAACTACTTCGAATGGTTTTTACCCCAGGAACTCCTAATAAAGAAGTGGTTAGCGGGTAGGTAATTTGTTCTTGTATGTCTTTGGGTGAGCGTCCCATCCATTCCGTTGCGACAATTTGTTGATTTTCACCAATGTCGGGAATGGCATCTACAGGAACGGGATCACTTGGCAATAGATTTTGATGCCAATTAAATGGGGCTGTGATTAATCCCCATACGATAACGATAATTAGGATTAACATCGTAATTAATCGATTATGTAAGAAATACTTAATGACTTTATTAAGCATATGGATATCTTTAAAGTGTTAATAATACGCTATAGGAAACACCGAGCATATCGCACAAGGAAGAATATTCCATGCGATTTGAGCAATCTTTTTAGTTAAAGATACTAAAAAAGTAAGCGCAAATGATTGAATATAAATCAGTTGTTGCTCTGTTTTTAGTGTGAACTAAACAGAATCAGTGTTTCGAAAAAGGGATAAAATAATCTGAGTTAGCGCAGAAAAAGGAAAAGAAGTTTCCATAGAAATAAGCGCTAACAAAGAAGTAGCAGTATCATATACGATAAATACAAATGTAGGAAAGCCGGTCGACGGAATTAAATTTTAATCCATCACTAGCAAAAGGAATAGAATAAGAAGCGGTAGGATCAACAGTTTGAAGATCGGTCAAGTAGTTGGAATTAAACCATTTTACTTGAATCGCTGCTCTTTTTTCTTTGGTTTTTGGTGTTGCTTCGGTTTGTTCAATTTGCAAATTAGATTGAACAGTATGAATACGCGCCATTGGTGAACAACAGATCATATCTGCCATGTTCGTATGACTATCCATACCTTCCGCAGCACAACAAGGCATCACATCTTCTTCCATTTCCATACAACCAGCCATAACTGTACTCATGTCGTTGCAATTCCAACTAATAATTGGATTGGCCGTAACCAGTACAGATAAAGAGAGTAATAGGATGGATAAAAATTTCTTCATTAATTGGAATGAATGATTAAAAGAGGTGATGTACCGATTACACAAAGATATCATTTTTTAGTCTAATAGGAATAACAAGTGGTTTACTTTCTTTTGATTAGGTTTTTTTTTATTTATTCAGTTAATTCGTTTTGTTTTTAATTCAAGAAAAATGAAGGAAAATATTTATAGTGAAGTTTATATACAAGGACTTTTTAATCGAATGAGTAGTTCGTATGAAAGAGTGAATTATTTATCGTCTTTTGGTTTTTCTTTGCGTTGGCGAAAACAGTTTCTAAAGCCAATACACCTCACGGCTGAAAATGCGCAGATTATTGATTTAATGACGGGAATGGGAGAAACATGGACAGCCATTCATCGTACTTTTCCCAAAGCTAAACTTACCGCATTGGATTTTTCAGAAGGAATGCTACAGTATGCGCAAACTAAAAATAAAAAGAAATTTAATGCACAAGTAGAGGTGACGCTACAAAATGTATTAAGTAACGATTTGCCTTCTGATTTTTACGATGGAGTAACCTGTGCTTTTGGATTGAAAACACTAAACGAAGAACAAATTCAAATTTTAGCTCAACAAGTAAAGCGAATTTTGAAACCCGGAGGTCAATTTTCTTTTATTGAAGTCTCTGAACCAAATAGTGTTATTTTGAAATTTTTATATTCTTTTTATTTAAGTAAGATTATTCCTTTATTGGGAAAAATGCTGTTTGGAGGTGTAAGGGAATACAAAATGCTTTGGGAATATACCAATCGATTTAAAAACGCAAAACAAGTCGAGGCAACTTTTCAAGCCGTAGGATTAAAAACAACGTATCAATCTTATTTTTTTGGTTGTGCAACAGGAGTGTACGGAGAAAAGTAAAAATAGTTGACAGTTGACAGTTGACGGTTTACAGTTCAAATCTTCTGAATAGGTAAATTGCCCTTTGATTGGTGGAATAGTTTATGGTTGACAGTTGACGGTTTACAGTTTACAGTTCAAATCTTCTGAATAGGTAAATTGCCCTTTGATTGGTGGAATAGTTTACGGTTGACAGTTGACGGTTTACAGTTTACAGTTCAAATCTTCTGAATAGGTAAATTGCCCTTTGATTGGTGGAATAGTTTATGGTTGACAGTTGACGGTTTACAGTTCAAATCTTCTGAAGTTGACGGTTTACAGTTCAAATAAATTGCCCTTTGATTGGTGGAATAGTTTATGGTTGACAGTTGACGGTTTACAGTTTACAGTTCAAATCTTCTGAATAGGTAAATTGCTCTTTGATTGGTGGAATAGTTTATGGTTGACAGTTGACGGTTTACAGTTTACAGTTCAAATCTTCTGAATAGGTAAATTGCTCTTTGATTGGTGGAATAGTTTATGGTTGACAGTTGACGGTTGACGGTTTACAGTTCAAATCTTCTGAATAGGTAAATTGCCCTTTGATTGGTGGAATAGTTTACGGTTGACAGTTGACGGTTTACAGTTTACAGTTCAAATCTTCTGAATAGGTAAATTGCCCTTTGATTGGTGGAATAGTTTACGGTTGACAGTTTACGGTTGACAGTTTACGGTTGACAGTTTACGGTTGACGGTTTACAGTTCAAATCTTCTGAATAGGTAAATTGCCCTTTGATTGGTGGAATAGTTGACGGTTGACAGTTGACGGTTTACAGTTCAAATCTTCTGAATAGGTAAATTGCCCTTTGATTGGTGGAATAGTTTACGGTTGACAGTTGACGGTTTACAGTTTACAGTTCAAATCTTCTGAATAGGTAAATTGCCTTTTGATTGGTGGAATAGTTTACGGTTTACAGTTGACGGTTGACGGTTTACAGTTCAAATCTTCTGAATAGTAAAGTTGCTCTTAATTGGTGGAATAGTTTACGGTTGACAGTTTACAGTTGACGGTTTACAGTTCAAATCTTCTGAATAGTAAAGTTGCTCTTAATTGGTGGAATAGTTTACGGTTGACAGTTGACGGTTGACAGTTGACGGTTGACGGTTTACAGTTCAAATCTTCTGAATAGGTAAATTGCCCTTTGATTGGTGGAATAGTTTACGGTTGACAGTTGACGGTTTACAGTTCAAATCTTCTGAATAGTTAAATTGCCCTTTGATTGGTGGAATAATTTGCGAAAAAGCGAAAACACAAAAATACAAATCGAAACGAAGTGAAGATTCATCGAACGCCAAAACAAAGTATAAACCTAGTGAGATAAAAAACGAAATAGTTTACGGTTTACAGTTTACAGTTCAAATCTTCTGAATAGTAAAGTTGCTCTTAATTGGTGTAATAATTTGCAAAAAAGGGAAATAGTTTACGGTTGACAGTTCAAACCGTCAACCGTAAACTGTCAACCGTTAACCAACATTATATCGAATAACTGCATTGTTTTTAGCGCTTCTTGGGCTGTTAAAAAACTGAGTTAAGCTATAAGGTGATTGCGTTCTTTCACATGTTCTATTAATCTCTTCCATAGAATTGGGAGAGAAAAGAAGTAGTTCAAGTGATTTTAAGAAGCGTTCTTTTCGTTGATAGTTTGCCAAGGTATCGCCGTAAAAATATACGATATTGTTTTTAAAATCTTCTAGCGATAAGTTGTGTTGTTGTAAGAGTGAAAGTAGTTTTATATCATCGGCAGTTTCTGTTTCTACTAAGTGGTGATAAATGGTTTGATGTTTGTTTTTGTCTTTGAGGTAAAAATTAAAGTCCAACAGTAAGTCTTCTAGTTGAGTTTCAATTTTTAAATAGAACAAGTTGACTGTGAATTCCCTATTTTCTGAGAGGTGAATCGTTCCAACTAAAGAGCACATCTGCTTGGTTCGGTCTAGACAGTTAAAGTGAATGCAAGTATAAGTGTTGACTGGCAGATGGTGATACTTATCTTTGATCTCTTGTTGTACCGCAGCGAGTATTTTTTCTCGTTTGTCTTGCTCTATTTTCGAAAATTCAATTTCGCGTATTAATTCGCATGCGTGATTTAACGTGATAGAAAATGGAGTTCTATAGGTAATTTTATTTTCACTTTTTTGAAGTTGAGCATAATTAATATGCAATAAAGCTTCAAATAAAGTAGAGGTCATAGCTTTAAAATTATTAAAGTGATAGTGCTGAAAAGCAAGGGAATTTAAATTCCCACAGGGGGCAATTTTAGAAAAATGCCGCACAAAATGCTGAAGCGTATGTTGTACTTCTTCAAATAATTCAAGTTTCATAAGGTTAGCTCGTGTTGTTTGTTTGATTAAAATTACAAGACTGTAGTAAATGTAATTTCAACGCTAGTTTAGTTAGATTTTCTCAAGATTCCAAATTGAAAACTGACAATATGTTGGTTTTAATCTGTTAAATTACTAAAGAAATTTTTGTTTTTTATCACGAACAAGAAGGGAAGCTGTTTTTTTTAGCGTTAATTTTTAATTATCATTGTGTAAACTGTGAGTAAATTAAATTAATTTTTTTTACATATTTTTTTTTGTTATTCTATTTTTAGTGCGGTTTTAGTGCGGTTATCAAGGGTTAAAATGATATTATTCTCCCAATAAGTACAAATACGCATTAGGCAGGTGATGCGACATTGTATTTTCGGGTTTATTAAATTGCTTTTGATACGTTTCGTTTTGGATACCATCTAAAACGATCGGGTTTCCGCAGCGGTTGTAGTTGCTTTCTTGACGATAGTTCGGCTCCTGTAAGTCAGGTAAAGTTTTTTTGATTTGCTTGAATAAAAAAGGACCTAGTAATTTGGCATAGCGCTTCACGCTTTTTTCAGCCGGATTATTGACGCGATTGTAGATTCCACGAGCAAACCATCGTTTAGGCCAACTGATTTTTTTGATGCTATGGTCTATATTTTCTTGACTGAATGGACTAATAGGGGTGAAGTCCAAAAAACGCTGTGTAGTAGGAGGTACTTCAGGAACCCAATCTTGAGTATTGACTACAGAATAACTCCATTGATTCATTTCTTTCTCATATTGGTAAGCAAAATAGAGATTCCCCGGTTTAGGTGCTGCTAAAGTGTAGGTTTTAAACTGGATGTCTCGCGGAAGTATATTTTGCTTTTGCCACTGTTTGAATTGAGCGGTAATCAAGTAAGCGATTACACCCCCTTGACTGTGACCAGAGATGATGATTTCCTTGTGATTCGCTTGATATAAACTGTCAATTTTGGGTTTCATGTCTTGCAGTAAATAGACAGAGGCAATGGTCCATCCTGCGTGAACACTCGCTTTTTCATCCGCTGAGAATTGATACGTAACGGGCTGGTCTGGGGTGAGATATATTGTTCCATTGGCAGGGACCATGGCTGCGTAGTAGTTGGCCAACCAACTAATGCCGCGATTTACAGATCCGCGAATTACAATCTCGGCTACTTGCTTTTCCTCATTATAATATAACCCCCATTGATTGGTTAATCCCATTTCAGGTGAGCGATAGATGTTTGTGTAATGGGTGAGTTGATACAGCGTATCGGCCGCATACGGTTTTTGAATATCTTGTGCCAAATGCAAGCTGTGTTTGATCTCTAACTTATCTGCAGTGGGCTTTAATTGTTGTGCAAGAGAAGATAAACCTAAAAAAGCAAAACAAATACAAGCAAGTTTTTTCATGGGTGTAGTACTTTCAATTTGAAACGAATTATACTATAAAAATACAAGATTGAAGTGATTAAATGCGTTTTTTAGGGATTTGTTTTTTTCTTTGCTAAAAGAATCTTAGTTTTAGAAATAGAAAAGATGATTTAGTTCGAAAAATAGCGTAAAGTGCTAAAAATGTCTTAATAAAAGAATCAACTCATCATTTAAACAATACATTTGAAAAGATAAAAAAGAAATGATATGAAAAAAATAATGTTATTATGCGCAGTAGTTCTAGGAGGTTTATTTACAATAAGCTGTGAAGGACCTCGTGGACCTCAAGGCACTCCTGGACCTGAAGGACCTCAGGGAGAATATGAATATCCTTATGTAGCAGAATACAGCTTGAGCTTTGATCGAAACTTAAATGTGGATATAGCGTCTCAAGTTGTCAAAAATCCTTTTGAACTTCATATTGGCGATGTAGCTTTGATTTTTATAGAAGATGGCAAGACCAAGAATGGTAATCCGGTTTGGGTTCCATTACCAGCTCGTTATTTTGTGGGTGATGAGGCAAGTGGTAGAACAGAAGAGTTAGAATATTTTTATAATTTTAGTGCAGATGATTTCGAAATTATTGCACGCGGTAGTACAATGTTGGATTTCTTTGCCAATGCAAGAGGAGAGAATGGACCAATTAATCATTTGAGAAATCGTATTTTTCGCGTAGTATTTGTACCAGCTTTAGATCCAGTAAATAGAAATGCTACTCAAGCAACAAGTACAGATGCAACGCCATTAAGCTATGACGAAGCTGTAGTAAAATACAATTTACAAAAAGTAGAAGTACACAAAAAGTACTAATTCCCTTTTTCTAAATAATTAAAGAAGAAAGAGACGAGTAGATCGTTGTAAACTAGCATATAAAAAGCTCCGAAATAATTTTCGGAGCTTTTTTTTGTTTTACAAGGTAATAGAGGAGGTGGATTTAAGGGGTAAGGTGTTTAATTTTGCATTAGGTATGATTTTTTTAGGGGGTATGTGTGTTGTTTTTCTATTTTTTATTATTTTTGCATAGTAAAAATAGGGGGTATCCCTTTAAAAAGTGTAATTATGTCAACATTTCGTTTTCGAGCAATTGAAAAAGCAGCCTCAAGAAGTGCTGTGAAGGTAGAAGAACTGGGTAGAAAATCATTAATATTTGGCGATCATGTCTTTAATGACAAATCGATGCGCCAATTTTTGACACCCGAAGCTTATCAGGCGGTAAAGAATGCACAATTGGGCATTAAAATTGACCGTCGATTAGCGGATTACATCGCATTAGGGATGAAAGAATGGGCACTTTCAAAAGGAGTGACACATTATACACACTGGTTCCAACCGTTAACAGGAACAACAGCAGAGAAGCACGATGCTTTTTTTGAAACACAATTTGATGGTGATCCTGTAGAACAATTTAACGGAAGTCAATTGGTGCAACAAGAGCCCGATGCTTCGAGTTTTCCAAATGGAGGGATTCGAAATACATTCGAAGCCAGAGGATATACAGCATGGGATCCTACATCACCAGCGTTTATCTTTGGATCGACTTTGTGTATTCCAACCGTATTTATTTCCTATACAGGAGAAGCCTTAGACAATAAAACGCCACTGTTAAAAGCCATCAACGCCATTGATGATGCCGCAACAGAAGTAGCGCGTTATTTTGACAAAAACGTAAAAAAAGTAACCCCAACTTTGGGTTGGGAACAAGAATATTTCCTTGTGGATGCTGCTTTAGCTGCATCAAGACCTGATATCTTGACAACAGGTAGAACCTTATTAGGACATACAGCGGCTAAAGGACAACAATTGGATGACCATTATTTCGGTTCTATTCCTACACGTGTATTAAACTATATGCACGATTTAGAAAATCACTGTATCTTATTGGGTATTCCCGTAAAAACAAGACACAATGAGGTGGCACCAAATCAATTTGAGTTAGCGCCTATTTTTGAAGAAATCAACTTAGCGGTGGATCACAACTCCTTGTTGATGGATGTGATGAAGAAAGTGGCTGAGAAACATCATTTCAAAGTGTTATTCCACGAAAAACCTTTCAAAGGAGTAAATGGATCAGGAAAACACAACAACTGGTCTTTGGCAACTGATACAGGAGTTAATTTATTAAGCCCGAGTAAAACACCAAAGAGCAATCTACAGTTCTTGACCTTCTTTATCAATACCATTAAAGCGGTAAATGACAACGAAGAGTTGTTGCGTTCAGCGATTGCATCAGCAAGTAATGACCACCGTTTAGGGGCAAATGAAGCACCTCCAGCGATTGTATCTGTATTTATCGGTCAACAATTGACGAAAGTGTTAGAAGAGTTGAAAGAAGTAACAGATGGTAAATTATCGCCTGAAGAGAAAACAGATTTGAAGTTAAATGTCGTAGGAAAAATTCCAGACGTCTTGTTAGATAATACGGATCGTAACCGAACATCTCCTTTTGCATTTACAGGAAACAAATGGGAGTTTAGAGCCGTTGGATCAACAGCGAACTGTGCAGGGCCTATGACGGTTTTAAATACGATTGTCGCTAAACAATTAAAAGAATTCAAAATTGAAGTAGATCGCTTAGTAGAACAAGATGGTTTGAAAAAAGACGAAGCAATCTTCAATGTTTTACGTGAATACATCAAACAAAGTGAGCGTATTTTGTTTGAAGGAGATGGATATAGCAAAGAGTGGGAGGAAGAAGCGGCACGACGCGGATTGAGTAACCACAAAACAACGCCTGAAGCCTTAAAAGCAAAAGTATATCCTGAATCTATTGCTGTATTTGAAGAAATGCAAGTCATGACGAAGGTTGAGGTAGAAGCACGTTACGAAATCGAGTTAGAAGAGTACGTGAAACGCATCCAAATTGAAGGACGCGTGTTAGGTGATATCGCGAAAAATCACGTGATTCCAACCGCAATTAAGTACCAAAACTTGGTGATTGAAAACGTAAAAGGATTGAAAGAAATTTTTGGTGAGGAAGAATATAAAGAGTACGCAGAAGAACAATTGCGCATTTTAAAGAAAATATCCTTCCACATTGCGCAAGTAAATATCAAAGTAGCGGAAATGGTTGATCAACGCAAGATTGCCAATGCGATTGAAGACGTTGAAGAACAAGCAAAAATGTATTGCCATATCGTAAAACCTTATTTCGATATCATTCGTTACCACAGTGATAAATTGGAAATGATGGTTGATAATGAATTGTGGACCTTGACAAAATACCGTGAGTTATTGTTTACTAATTAATTGGAGAGAAGAGAGAAGAGAGAGGAAAGGGGTGAATTTTTCTTAGTAAGGAAATATTCTTTCAAAGAGATTTTACATGATGACAGTGCCGATAATTATTGATTAATGAATTGGAGAGAAGAGAGAAGAGAGAGGAAAGGGGTGAATTTTTCTTAGTAAGGAAATATTCTTTCAAAGAGATTTTACATGATGACAGTGCCGATAATTATTGATTAATGAATTGGAGAGAAGAGAGAAGAGAGAGGAAAGGGGTGAATTTTTCTTAGTAAGGAAATATTCTTTCAAAGAGATTTCACATGATGATAATACCAATTAGTATTGATTAATGAATTGGAGAGAAGAGAGAAGAGAGAGGAAAGGGGTGAATTTTTCTTAGTAAGGAAATATTCTTTCAAAGAGATTTTACATGATGACAGTGCCGATAATTATTGATTAATGAATTGGAGAGAAGAGAGAAGAGAGAGGAAAGGGGTGAATTTTTCTTAGTAAGGAAATATTCTTTCAAAGAGATTTCACATGATGATAATACCAATTAGTATTGATTAATGAATTGGAGAGAAGAGAGAAGAGAGAGGAAAGGGGTGAATTTTTCTTAGTAAGGAAATATTCTTTCAAAGAGATTTCACATGATGACAGTGCCGATAATTATTGATTAATGAATTGGAGAGAAGAGAGGAAATTATCTTCACAAAACCGAACCAAGCTTCATTTTTTGAACGTATCACTTTACTATATAGTGCCAAAAAAAAGGGGAATTGCTTTGCAATTCCCCTTTTTTATTTTATATAATATAGTGAAAATCATTGTTTTAAAGTGTATCTCCTCATTTAGATCATTCACTCTGTACGTCTCTGATATAGGTTGACCATAAAAAAGTCAATTTTCCTATGAAAGTAAACGTTAAAAAAATTCAAAAGAGTCGTGTTTATTCTGAAGAATTCAAACGCGAGATTGTTAGTTTATTTGAAAAAGGGACCTATAGTGTCCTTCAAATAAGTCGTTTATACAAAATTCCTAACTCTGCAATTTACCGATGGATTTATAAATTTTCTATCTTTAATGAACCAGGACAAAGAATTGTAGAGATGAAAGCAAGTAACACAAACAAAGTAAAAGAGCTAGAAGCTAAGGTTAAAGAACTAGAGCGCATGGTTGGTCAGAAACAAATTCAGGTAGATTTCTATTCTAAACTTATAGAAATCGCTAGTGAAGAGTTAGATTATGACATATTAAAAAACTCAAACACCCCACAATCAACTGGTTCCGCCAAGAAAAGGAACAAATAAGCTATTCTTTAAATAGTTTATATCGGACTATTGGAATTAGTAAACAAGCCGTAAATCAATATGCTAAGAAACAAGTTGTTTTTGATACAGAAGTATCTAAACTTGTATTAGAGGTGGATGATTTACGAGGCGAACATCCTGGTTGTGGGGTTGAGAAGATGTACTATACTTTAAAACCCAGTTTTTTAGGTAGAGATAAGTTTATAGAGATTTTTATGAGCTTAGGGTATCGTTTGCACAAACGCAAGAATTATATCAAAACTACAGTAGCTTCTACTATACACTATCCAAATTTAATTAAAGGCATGCAGGTAAATGCTCCTTCAACCATATGGCAATCAGATATAACTTATATCAGAATAGGAGAAACTTTTTATTATGCTGTCTTTATTATAGATGTTTATACAAAGAAAATTGTAGGTTATCACGTCTCTGATAATATGAGAGCACAAGCCAATATAAAAGCCTTAAACATGGCTTTTAAAAACAATACTCCTCCTTTGATCCATCATTCGGACAGAGGAAGTCAATATACTTATAAGGGATATGTTCAGTTGCTTAAAAACAAAGGAATAAATATTAGTATGGCTCTTTCTGCACAAGATAATGCCTATGCTGAACGTATTAATAGAACCATTAAAAATGATTATTTAGAATATTGGAAACCTAAAAACTTCTGTGAACTCAAAAGATTAATTAAAAAAGCAGTCAACCACTATAATAATACCAGACCTCATAATTCAATAGCTAAAATGACGCCAGTTGAATTTGAAAACAAATGGTTTGGAAAAAGTACTTTTTCCAAACCATTTATTACTATATTTAATAATGAAGTTAATGTTTAAAAACGGTCAACCATATTTAGGGACGTTCACTCCTCTCTTCTTTCTTCTCTCTTCTTTCTCTTTTCCATTTCCCCTCTATAGGCCCAATAGAATACCTGTGGTAAAATAGTGAAGGCTAAGATCATTCCGATGATTAACCCCCCAACAATCATAATGGCTAGCGGTTTCTGAATTTCAGATCCCATTCCATTAGATAATGCAGCTGGAAGTAATCCCATGGATCCCATAAGGGCAATCATGATTACAGGACGTATACGACTTTTCACTCCGTCTCGAATGGCTTCTTCCAAAGACATGCGCTTCCTGAGGTTTTCTTTCATCACGCCAATGAGTACAATACCATCGATGGTAGAAACCCCAAAGAGAATGATAAATCCAATTCCAGCCGAAATACCAAAGGTAGTACCAGTAATCCAAAGGGAGATAAAACCACCAATAAAGGCAAATGGCAAGGTAAGCGAAGCAATAGCTGTATCTTTTACATTCCCAAAGTTAAAGTACAAGAGAATTAAAATTAAAATCAAAGAAACAGGAACTACTAAAATAAGCTGTTTTGCCGCTCTTTCTTTACTTTCAAATTCTCCTGCCCATTCCATTTTTGTAGCAGCAGGTAAATGGACTTCTTTGTCTACTTTAGCTCGTGCTTCTGCAATGGTACTTCCCAAATCGCGCCCTTCGATACTAAAACCAATACCGATATAACGACTATTTCCTTCGCGATAGATGAATGCAGGTCCGGTGTGATAATCGATCGTTGCAATCTCTTTTAGAGGCACTTGTTTGCCATCTAAACTGGGGATTAAAATATTTTCAATTTTCTCTGCCGAATCGCGGTAGTTTTTGTCAAAACGCAACACGACATCAAACATGCGTTCATCTTCATAAAAGGTGGTAGCTGCTTGGCCTCCAATCGTCATGGCAATTACCGCTTGAGCATCGGCGGTAGTAACCGCGTATTTTGCCATTTTAGAATCGCTCAAAGAAATGCGCAATTCTGGTAAACCAATGTTTTTAAAGACATTCAAGTCTGTAATACCAGGTACATCTTTGATGCTTTGCGCCACTTGTGCCGCATATTGCTCTAAATCAAAGAGGTTATCCCCGAATATTTTAATCACCAAGGCACTTTTAACTCCAGCTACATATTCTTCTACGTTGTCTTGAATAGGTTGACTAAATCCAAAGTTGATTCCGGGGTATTTTTCTAGGGAAACTCTCATTTCTTCGAGTAACTCATCTTTTGAAACAGAGCGTTTCCATTCTTTTTCAGGTTTTAATTGGGTGTGGAATTCAATATTAAAGAATCCCGTTGGATCGGTTCCATCATTGGGACGTCCTGTTTGGGTGAGAACAAATTCTACTTCTTCAAAATCACGCAAAATTCCTTTCATTTCTTTGGCTAAACGAACGGATTCGTTGAGGTTGATACTACTCGGTAAGGTTGCGCGTATATAGATTGCTCCTTCGTTTAATTTGGGTAAGAATTCGGATCCGTAATAATGGAAGCGAACTCCGCAGATAACCAAGATTAAACCAAATAGAGCAAACGTCAGTTTTTTGTGGTAGAAACTCCAGTTGAACATCTTGTAAATGGAGTTCTTAAAGAATCTAGATATAAAATTCTCGCGTTCTTGAATGTCTTTGGTTAGCAATAATTTACACATAGCAGGAACGTAGGTCAAACTCAATATTAATGAACCTAACAAGGCATATCCCAAGGTAAAAGCCAAAGGAGAAAACATTTTTCCTTCTACTTTTTCGAAAGAGAAGATAGGCATTAAAGCGACGATGAGAATGAGTAAGGCAAAGAAAATATACCCTGCTACACTGCCTGCACTTTTTCTAATCGTTCCCAGTTTAGACATTTTGTTGAATCGCTTCATACCGACGAGCTGGGCTTTCTTCTCTAGCCCAACAAAGACGTGCTCTACGATAACCAAGGTTCCTTCTAGTAATAACCCAAAATCTAGGGCTCCCATAGAAATCAGATTCGCCGGCAATCCTTGAATTTTCAACATGATGATGGCAAACAAGAAAGACAGTGGAATTACGGTTGCTACAATAAAAGTAGTACGCCAATTGTACAAAAAGATAAACACAATCACCGAAACGAGTAAAACCCCTTCGATTAGGTTTTTAGTTACCGTATGCACCGTTGTATTGACTAAATCTGTACGGTCAATAATCGGTACTATTTTTACATTTTTTGGTAAAATACGATTGTTTAAATCGTCTATTTTTAGTTTTAGGTTACTGATTACTTCACTTGGATTTTGACCTCGAAGCATCACGACAATTCCCTGTACAACATCGTCTTCATCTTGATAGCTCACTTGCCCTAAACGCGGTTTGGCATTGATTTCTACGTTGGCTACGTGTTTCACCAAAATAGGGGTATTGCCTTTCACTTCAATCAAGATATTTTCGATATCCTCTACATTGTCTAATAGTCCAACCCCGCGTACCACATAGGCTTGATCACCACGTTGGATGACATCACCACCTACGTTGATATTGCTTTTTTCTACCGCTTCGTAAACATCCAAAGGGGATAGACCATAGTTGACTAATTCCGTTGGGTTAATTTGAATTTCAAAGATTTTTTCTTCTCCACCAAAACTCACCACATCGGCTACACCTGGCACAGATAAGAGTTCTCGTTCTACTACCCAATCTTGAATAGAAGTAACTTCTTTGATGGGTAAATCACTTTGGATGATATAGCGAAAAATCTCCCCTGTGGCACCCGATGGCGGTTCAATTTCAAAGTCAGCACCTTCCGGTAGGTTGACATTTCCCATGCGGTTTGACGCATATTGCTGGGCGTAAAAATCATCGATTTCATCATTGAAAATTACCGTTACTACCGATAGACCAAAAAGGGAGATGGAACGCACTTCCGCTTTGTTGGGAATCGTATTCATCTCTTTGGAAATCGGGAGGGTAATAAACTTTTCTATTTCTTCTGCACTACGTCCAGGCCATTGGGTAATAATACGCGCACGGGTATTGGTTACATCCGGAAAGGCTTCGATGGGCGTGTGTATGTAGCTGTAAATTCCACCAAACAACAATAACAGTACACCAAAAAGAACGATGAACGTGTTTTTGAGGGAAAAGGCTACAATATTTTTGACAAATTTTTGCATGTGTTACTTTTCTTTTGAATTACAAGTGATTGTTCAATTGCTCGTAAATTAATAATTCATTGGTTGTAATCACCGTTTCACCTTCTTGTACACCTCCAGAAATATAGGTGTACTCTTTATTTTTGGTCAGCGGTGTAATTTGGCGAATTTCTTGATGACAAGCATCTGTGTATACCACAACATAGTTTTGATTGTTGTCGAAGATGATCGAATTGTTCGGAACGGCTAATGCATCTCCTTGGTTGTCATCAATCAAGAGGTGAATTTCTGCAGACATGCCAGGGCGCAATTTCATCTCGTTGTTATTTAATACAATACGCGCTTTCAGTACGCGTTCTTCTGCATCAAAAACCTGAGAAATATTCGATATTGTACCTTGAAATTTATCATCTGGATAAGCTAATGTACTTACTTGTACTTCTGCATGGAGGTTGACATAACGCATGGAGGTAGCATATACATTGGCTAAAATCCACACGTCACTTAAATTTGCAATGGTAAATAGCGGTTCGTCTGTATCGGTAAGGGTCATACCTGTTACAATACTTTTGGTAACAATATAACCATCTTGTGGAGCGATAATTTGGTAGATTCCCTCTTTATTTTGACCATTAAACATCGATAAATTGCTCTTAGCAGAACGGAGTTTACTTTCTAATACCTGAACATCTTCTTGTGCTTCTAGCAGTTCCTTTTGGGAGGAAATACCATCTTGATACATGGAAGAAACAGATTCTAATTCGCGCTTAGCAACCTTTAATTCAGCTTCTGTTGCTCGCAGTTCTGTTTTGAATTCATTGAGGTCTGTACTTCTAATCTCAGCGAGTAGTTGTCCTTTTTTGACAAAATCGCCCAGTGAAAATTTAGCACTAACGACAATACCTTCAACTAAGCTGTAAAAAGGAATGGTTTTATCTTGGTTGTATTCTACCGTTCCATTTAAACTCATGGTTCGCTGAATGGGGCGTTGTGTAACTTTAGCGAAATTCAAGCCTTTGCCAATTTCTTCTGGAATACAGTATGAATCTGGAGTTTGAGGTTCTTTTTCTTGTTGTTTGCAAGCTGATAAGGTTAGCGCAGCTAAAACAGCATAACCAATTGTATGTTTTGAGAATGTTTTGATTCTTTTCATATTAAATATCTTTTCCAATAGCGAATTGTAAATTTTCCACTTGTTCGTTTAATTCTTTTTTTGTTTCTAGTAGAATGTTTTTGTTTTCTACATACGCTTCGACAAAATCCAAATACTCAATCATACTGACGTTTTTCTTCTGAAAGTTTTTGACATAAGCGTCGAGTAAATGATCCAATTGAGTTTCGTAATCCGCATCGATCTGATCGTATAAATCTTTGGCTTGCATGTAGTTTCTCAGTGCTTCTATGATGTCGTTGGCAATTTCGTTTTGCTTGTTTTTTGCTTCTAATTCGGCAATTTGAACCCCGAGTTTCGCTTCTTTTATATTGCCCTTGTTGCGATCAAAGAGGGGAAGATCAAACGATAGTCCTAAACCGACAAAGTTGCGCATGATATTTCCTGCACGATCATAATCAACCGCTACAGTAAGGTTTGGGGTACGTTCTGCTTTTTCTATTTCTACTTGTTTTTTAGCCTGATTGATCAGGTTTTCGTTGAGTAAGACGTCCGGTCTGTTTTCTTGGGCGTGAATGATCCAATCTTCAATTTGCAATTCGCTAATCATTTTGATGGGTGCCTCTAGGTTATTGGTTATGTAAATGGGCGTGTTAGCACCAATATTGATGAAGTTTTTTAATTCCTTCATCGCCTCTTCTAAATCTTTGGAAAGATCAACTAATTCCTTTTTGAATTGGAGTTGAGCCGCTTTTAAACGGATATATTCACTTTGACTAATATTCCCTTGATTTAACTGATTTTTATATCCAGCAAGTAAGCGTTGGGTATTGTCGATTTGTTTTTGGTAAATTTCTTGTTGTTGTTGCAACATTTGAATATTCGTTAAGGTATTGCGCAAGGCAAGTTTAGATTCGCGTAAAACGATCTCAAAATCCGTTTGACGTTCTGCAATGGTCAATTTTTGTAGATCTATTCGCTTGCGTCTTTTTCCAGCCGTTTCTATTTCTTGTTCCAAATGCAACGAAATCTGTTGCGAAGTTCCCCAATTGCCAAAAATAAGGGGCTGTTCTTCTATGTCAGTTGTGCGCCAAAGGTTTATTTCTGAAATTTCAAAAGTGGGATTGGGCCAAAGGCGCGCTTGAATAAGCTGTGCTTCAGCCTGAGAAATTTCCAGTCTTTTGGCTAGTAAATCTAAATTTTGTTCCAGGAATATGCCTTCTATTTCTTGTTTACTCAATTTTATTGTTTGTCCTTTTTCTTGCGCTTGTAGCATACAAGTAGAAAAAACTAAAATGGATAGTGTTAGTATACGTTTAAACATTGTACTCATAATTTAAGGTTCAAAATTACATTTCTCATATTATAAGGGCTTTGGAGTCGCATTAATAGCATATTAAAACTAGATTAGAATTCGATTAGAATGCTGATATTCTCCTACGCTTATCCCGTATACAGACAAAACACATGCCATTATGAGGTGTTTTATTAAAATAACATATTGTTTTGTAAAAATATAGTTTTTTTAATAGTTTAATTGGGTTTTTGTTTATTTTTTGTTTTGAATATTAAGATAAAATAGGTGATTTTTATCTTGTGTCTAAATGAAGGGAAGGAGGATAGAGGTGAAGCACAAAAAAAGCCTATTACCGAGAGGGAATAGGCTTGTTCTACATTTTGATAAAATTGTCTTTGTTTTTTGTTGTTAGAAATAACGAGAGGAACTGGATACTTTCTTAGACAAGAAAATGTCGTATAACACCATAAACTCGTGAGAACCCTTGGCTACTTTGTTGATATCCGATGTGATGTAATCATATGCATAACCGACGCGAAGCTGTGGGGTAACGCGGTAGTTAATCATTCCTCCAACAGCGTCCTCTAAGCGGTAACTAACTCCTGCTTCAATCTTGTTCAGGTACATCACATTCATATTCAAATCAAAGGATACTGGTGAATTCATCGCGTATTTGATCATCGTTGAGGGTTTTAATTTCCAATCTTGATCCAAGTCAAAAACATATCCTCCGTTCAAATATAGGTGAATCTCGCGTTGACCAAAGTTCTTCCCATCGTAATTCAAATAGTATTCTTTTATCATGTTGGGTACCCCTAAACCGATAAAGTACTTATCCGTATAGTAGTACGCTCCAATTCCAGCATTGAATAAGGTCGATTTGCTGTCTTGACCAAATGCAGGGTCACCCGCGTCAATCGTATAGCCATTTCCAATATCAGAAAATAGATTGGCACTGTGGAACGTTGCGCCTGCCTTGATTCCCAAAGCTAACTTGTGAACTCCTCCTAACTCTAAAGTATAAGAGAAGTCTCCGTAAATGTTGTTCTCCGTAACCGGACCAATGCGATCATTGATGAAAGACAAACCTACACCCACTTTTTTTCCTACTCTACTGTTGATGAAAAAAGTTCCTGTTTCAGGTGCCCCATCAAAGCCGGCCCATTGCTTGCGGTACAATGCTCCCATTGAAACAGCATCCTTTGAGCCAGCGTAAGCAGGATTCACAACACTCATGTTGTACATATACTGCGTATACTGCGGATTCTGCTGCGCTTGCACCTCAAGACAACTAAGTAAACTCAGCACCCCTACTGTTAAATATAGTTTTTTCATATACGGTATATTTTTTAAAAGCAACTAGATGTAATCGTACACCTAGTTGCCTGTGTGTATTAATAATTAACTTGTACCCAACCTGTCAGGGTTTGCTGTGCTATTTCGATCACATAATAATAGGTTCCTGATGGTAATTGATTCCCCGATTTATTTTGACCCGTCCATTGCTTTTTATAACCTAAACCATGGGAGTAGACTTCACTTCCGTATCGATTAAATATCTTTAAACTCATTACCTCATAGTTAGAAAGATCAAAACTATCATTCACTTGATCACCGTTAGGAGATATTCCTTTTGGTATTAGACAATTAATTTCACCTTGTTGAATACGAATCGTTTCTTCTTCATAGCAACCGTCTTTTGTTTTGATATAAAGGGTGTATTCTCCTTCCGAGGATACTGTGATTTCTTTCGTATCAGCAGTAAAACCATTTGGACCAGTCCAATTGTATAGAGTTGTTTTTTCCTCTATTGTGTTTAACACATCGATAGCTTTCAATTGGTAACTTTCATTAGAGCAAGAGCCCGTGAAATCAATAGCCAAGCGATCGAAAATAGTTAGGGTAGTAGTATGACTACTATCACTACCACAGAAACCTTCTGGTGTTTTATACAAATAAGTAACCTCATATGTACCTGGTGAACTAAAAGCGACATCTATTGTTCCTGTATTTTCATTTAATACCAATTCACCCGCTTTATTGTGGTCAGTACTGTGAATAACTTGATAACTAAAGGTTCCTCCACTTGTAAAATTAGGGTCGGCAGTAATAGGTAGATCGTTATAATTATTGATACAAACTGGAGCATCATAAGAAAAATCGACCGTAGGCTTTGAATTCTCTCTTATTTTTAAATCAAGGGTGTAATACGTGGAACAACTCTCATTGTTAGTGCGATAAATAGCGATAAAAACAGTTTCATTTCCTGAGGATTTATAGGATTCACCAGGTTCAAATGCATTGGTTTTTGCTTCTAAATCTTCTAGAGAATGATAGTATTTTACCTTTAAAGTTTCTGATTCAGGATGTTCAATTAGCGCTTGTTCAATGACTGAATTAATATCGAATAAAGCATATCCTACCTCTTCTAAATCACATAAAAAGATCTGTTTTGGTAAGTTAAGTTCGATTTCTTCATAGAATTGAATAAAAACTTCATCTTCAGGGTTTTCCTCACAGACATCTTTTGTCACTTTGACACGGTATCTTCCTGTTTCAGAAACAATTAATTTGTTGGTATTAAACACGGTGGGGTCTAACAGTTGATTGTCTTTAAACCAAGTGTATTCTATTTCTTCTGTAGACCCAACAGTAGAAATTACAGCTGTAATTTCGTATGAATTGGTTCCAGGACACAAATATTGATCTTCTCCTAAGTCTAGTTCACATAAAAAATCACAATCGGTTGAACCTGCATTTTCTTCTCCAATGTTTTTTTGAACTAATTTGATAAAGCCTGGGATTCCGCGGAAATTAGTAATGAGAACCGCGTAAATTTGCCCTTGCTGCGCGTTGCGTATGGTGAAAGTTTCCGTGCTATTTCTAGAATAACTACAATCGGTGATGTTGCCATACGGGTAAAAAGTAGGGTTGTTTGTGTTATTTTCACAGTTTACATTTAATGGACAAGGCTCTAATTTTGATTCTATACACGCTTGTTCTAGGTTGTCGTAAGGACCAAAGGCTACAAAATCTACATCTATTCCTCTGCCCGTTGGATTGCCATTCGCATCAAAAGATTCACTTTGTATAATATCAAAGACGAGATCACCAGGTTGGTCTATTTTTAAGAAATACCAAATTGGGTATGGAACGGAGTTTAAACAAGCAATTTCAAAATTTTCACCATAAGGAAATTCTTCCACACCGCTGTTGGTATTGGTGTTCGGGAAAATTATACCTTCACTGCCAGCACAGAATGGAGCTGCGTCAAGAATATTGATACTGTTTGTTGTGCTAATTAATTTTTTCCAAGCACTTTTATTGTCGGCATCACAAACGTTTCGTACATAGAAATAGTAAGTAGTGTCTACAGTAAGTCCTGTAAAAGAATAGTTAGGTTGATCTACGAGAATGATGTTATCAGCATTGGGTTCAGGAAGGTTGGTCGTTTCTAGGGCAACTTCCCATTGGTTTATCCCTTGTTGAGAATCCCAGCCATAGTTAATGCGGTCTGCAGCAACGCAAGCGTTTACCCCTGTAACCCTTAGACAGCTTGAAATACTCAATTGGATGTTATCGATGGCAGCAGGAGGTTGAGTTCCTCTACTAGCATTATTCCTCCATTCAAAGACAATTCGAATGGTTGTACCTGCGTAAGGGAGTAAGTCAATTTGCGTTTGTTGGGTTATAAATGAATTTTGTAGAGCGTAAGTATCGCCTAGTTGTAAACGATTTGAACCTGGTATTATTTGCTGACCTAATCGAGGATTATAGCTATGTGGTACAATCCAGACTTTAAAGTAATCTTGAATTCTTTCTCCAGTGGCAAGCCAATCGAATTTAAAGGTACCTTCAATGGCAGTTTGAGGGATTACAATATCGCGATAGGCATGTGTTACAGCAGGTTGAAGAATATCATAGCTGTGCGTTTGTCCTTCATCTTTTGAAACATACAAAGACTGGGTTCCACCATTGTGGATGGCAGTACCGATGGTCCATTTGTTCACCGCATTGCTGATAATGGTCCAATTATTATCTCCTTCAAAACCCTCCTGAAAAGGTGTCGTTGCAGGGGCTTGATCTGTTTGTCCTAAAATAGGAATCCACGTACTTTTATTTGTATTACTACAACGCGTTCGTATCCAAATATAGTAAACGGTATTCGGTTGTAACCCTTCGATTGTATATGGAATGTTTGTTGTTTGTACACTACCTGTACTGTTAGTACCAGGACGTGTATTTGTTGTGCTATAAAAGATTTCATATGTAGATTGACTGGTAGCCGGTGTCCAACTAACAGTTAGACTAGATTCTCCCGTAGCGGTAATACTTAAATCACGAGGTGCAGCACATTCAAGAATAGAAACCTCAAGATTGTCTATTGCTGCAGGAGGGTTGTTTCCATTGCGACTATCTTGACTCCATTCAAATACTAAACGCATATTTTGACCCGCAAAAATAGCAGCATTTTCCATGGTAATATAGGCATGCGTAAAGCTAGCGCTATTATTATATTCGCTTTGACCCAGTCGAATTCTATTGGTAGTAGCAGTAATTTGACTTCCACCTACTGGAGTAAAGTCAGCTGGAACTGCCCAAACTCTAAAAAAATCGTATCTGCGGATAGAATAACCTTCACCTAAACATCTCCAGTCAAAGTAAATCGCTAAATTAGTTGTACCTGCTGGAATAATAAGGTCTTGATAGGCATGAGTGACTTGAGTACCCGAGAGGTCATATATATTGCTAATTCCATTGTCATTACTGATATACATTGACTTATTCCCTCCATTGTTTATAGCATTTCCTACAGTCCATTTATTTACTGTCGTATTTGAATAGCCAAAATCAATATCACCTTCAAAATCCTCAGAATAGGGTAAAGATTTTGGTGTTCTGTCGGTAGTGAATGTGGGGATGGTTAATGGTCTTAAAGAATTAGACGAAGTTGGATGCGGATCTTTTTCCTTCCCTATAACAATCTGTTGTCCAAAAAGAAACAAAGAAAATAATAGAGAATAAAAACATACTTTGATGTTGTTCATGTTAGTTAGATTACTGTTTGTTAGTTTTCAAATATATGTTTTTTTGTAAAAAAAATTAACAAGTTGAGAGGTGTGCTTCTTGTCTAAAATCATTTTTCTGTGATTTTTTGGTATTTTTTTTATGGTTTTGGTCTAAAAACAGTATAGATATCATCTGTTTTGATTAATTATGGGGTAATTGTTGTTAATGAAAATAGGGAATGACTCAGAATCTCGTTTTTTTCATAAATTAAAGTAAAAATGTGTTTTCTTGTTTTTTTTGTTTGGTTTTAGACCTTAAAAAGGTTTGAATAGGTAGGCTTAATGTTTTATTTTTGATAATAATGCGGAAACTATAAATAAAAAAGCCCCTATCACTAAAAGCGATAAGGACTTTTAAAAAAAACTAACTAAAACTATTTTAAAATTACAAACTCACTGCGTCTGTTGATGGCGTGGTCTTCTTCGGTGCAGTTCGCTTTACAATCAATCTTCGGTACACTTGGTCCGTAGCCTTGTGATTCTAAACGATAGCCTTCAATGCCTTTTGACAACACATATTGAACCGTCGTTTTCGCGCGATTCTCAGACAACTTCTGGTTGTACGTCGCGCTTCCGCGATTGTCCGTATGAGAACCTACCTTGATGCGCATCTGTGGATTGCGCTTCATTACTTTTACCAATTTATCCAACTCCAAAGCACCTTGTTGGGTGATGTTGAATCGGTCAAATTCAAAATAAACCTCTCCTAGGATGATCTCGTCTTTGGTCACGAGTACTTCAATAGGTCTCAAGCCAACCTGAACTAATTGACGACCTCCTTTGCGGTTCAATGGAACCTCTACCGACTTCCCTTCAAAGTCATCCATGTCTACCTGTAAGTGGTAAAATTTACCACAATCTACAACGTATTCCACAATTCCACGCTGATCTGCAAACTTCGTCTCAACTAAGTTCTTGCGATCGTCGTAAATATCTACGCGAGCTCCTGGTAAAAGCTGTCCGGTATCCTTGTGTGTTACCGTCACATACATCTCCGTATTACAAACTGGTTTGGCTTTGTAAATATCATCGCGACCAATGCGGTTCGTTGAGAAGAATCCAATGTCTTTACCGGGGTAAAAAGAAAAGGCGAAATCGTCTTTGGCCGTATTGATCGGCGATCCTAAATTCTTCGGTTCTGCTTGGGGAATGGCCAAGTCTACTACGTAAACGTCCAATCCTCCAAACCCTTTGCGGGAATCAGAAGCAAAGTACAACTTGCCCTCTTCGGAGATAAAAGGAAACGATTCGCGTCCTTCTGTATTGATTTGGCTACCCATATTCACGGGTGTTCCATAGTTACCCTCTTCATCGATATCCACTTTCCAGATATCTGTGCTACCCATGGTGCCTGGCATATCAGATGAAAAGTACAACGTACGTCCATCTTTGCTCACACTTGGGTTACTTACCGAGTAATCGCTGCCATTGAACGGTACAGGTTCGAAATCCGTCCATTTACCCTTTTTCTTCGTAGCTCTAAATACGCTAACCTTACCAAGCTTTACCAACTTAGCTTTGTTCTTGGTAAACTTTCCGGCGCGGAAACTCTCCGTAGCAAAGTACATCGTCTGACCATCTCCTGTTACTGTAGCTGGTCCATCGTGATACTTCGTGTTCAACTCCGATACGGGTTCTACATCATACAACGGATCTTCAGCGTTTTTGTATTTCGCTTGAAAGATATCTAAATACCCTTGGTTGTCCCAGCCGTATTTGTTCTTAGACTTATTGCCTTTGCGCGTAGAGGCAAAATAAAGCGTATCTCCTACCGTTAAAAAGGCGCCAAAATCATTCCCTTGACGGTCGTTGATTCCAGACTCTTCAAAGGTAAAAAGCTCCTCTTGTGCGCGTAAGCGAGGAATATAATCCGGCTCACGCATAAAGGCGATAGCGCGTTGGTCCTCGGGATTGCGCTCTGAGAATTTACGCATTGCCGCATTGGACGAATCATAACGTCCACTAGCTTTTAACATCTGTGCGTAGCGATAGTACAACTCAGAATCTAAATCTGGGTTCTTTTCTAAAGCTTTGCCATAGTATTTTGCTGCCTCGACCGTATTAAACACATTGTAATAACAATCCGCTAATTGTAAATAAATATAATTATCTGTCTTCGCCCCGCGGATTAACTTCTGATAAACCTTTGCTGCATCTACAAACTCGTAGTGCTTGTAATGCTCATCTGCAATCTCTAAAGGAGTTTTTATTGGCTCTTGGGCACTAACATTTTGAGTGAATAAAAATCCACCCAATAACAGTGCTAAATAAACCTTTCTTATTTTCATGCTGTACTTTTTATTCGATTAGAAATAACGAGAGGAACTGGATACTTTCTTAGACAAGAAAATGTCGTATAACACTATAAACTCGTGAGAACCCTTGGCTACTTTGTTGATATCCGATGTGATGTAATCATATGCATAACCGACGCGAAGCTGTGGGGTAACGCGGTAGTTAATCATTCCTCCAACAGCGTCCTCTAAGCGGTAACTAACTCCTGCTTCAATCTTGTTCAGGTACATCACATTCATATTCAAATCAAAGGATACTGGTGAATTCATCGCGTATTTGATCATCGTTGAGGGTTTTAATTTCCAATCTTGATCCAAGTCAAAGACATATCCTCCGTTCAAATACAGGTGAATCTCGCGTTGACCAAAGTTCTTCCCATCGTAATTCAAATAGTATTCTTTTATCATGTTGGGCACCCCTAATCCGATAAAGTATTTATCCGTATAGTAGTACGCTCCAATTCCAGCATTGAATAAGGTCGATTTGCTGTCTTGACCAAATGCAGGGTCACCCGCGTCAATCGTATAACCATCGCCAATATCAGAAAATAGATTGGCACTGTGGAACGTTGCGCCTGCCTTGATTCCCAAAGCTAACTTGTGAACTCCTCCTAACTCTAAAGTATAAGAGAAATCTCCGTAAATGTTGTTCTCCGTAACCGGACCGATGCGATCATTGATAAAAGACAAACCTACACCCACTTTTTTTCCTACTCTACTGTTGATGAAAAAAGTTCCCGTTTCAGGTGCCCCATCAAAGCCGGCCCATTGCTTGCGGTACAATGCTCCCATTGAAACAGCATCCTTTGAGCCAGCATAAGCAGGATTTACAACACTCATGTTGTACATATACTGCGTATACTGCGGATTCTGCTGCGCTTGCACCTCAAGACAACTAAGTAAACTCAGCATCCCTACTGTTAAATATATTCTTTTCATATACGATTTAAATTTTGATCTAGTTAAAGCCAACTGTGTGTTTTTACACACAGTTGACTATGCTTTTAATAATTAATTTGCACCCAACCTGTACGTTGTTTTCCATGAGAAATAAGGATATAATAATAAGTTCCAGCTGGTAATTTATTGCCTGATTTATCTTGTCCCATCCATTGCTTTTTATAACCTAAACCATGAGAATAAACCTCAATTCCATTGCGGTTGAAAATTTGGATTTTTGCAATTCCATGGTTACTCAAATCAAATGAATCATTTAATCCATCTCCATTTGGTGAAATTCCCTTTGGAATGTTGCAGTTTTCAAAGTTTATAGTAAAACTAGTTTCATCATAACAAAATGCCTGTTTAGTTCCATTTTGTGCATAAATATAGAGTGTCGTAGGCTCTATTATTTCCTTTCCAGGAAATAATTCCTCCCCTTGTCCATTGGGAAGTGTAAAATATTTATTTCCTTCTGAGAGCTCAGGTAGGATGAAAAAATCATCACAATTGATAAATTGATTTTCAATTGTATTTGCTGTGATTGTAGGGTACAGTGTAATGTTAAAGGATGTTTCTGCCTCACAACCTTGTTGATTTTTTTTGTAAATGTACAAGGTTGATTTTCCAGTAATATCATAAGTAGTGCCTGCTTGATAAGACTTACCTTGTCCGCTTGTTTGCGTAAAGTAACCTTCTCCTTCTTTTAAATTAGGGAGAACGATTTGTTCACAAGCCGTTATGTCAGATAGTGCAGTTATGGATAATGCAGGAATGCGAATAGCTTCAAAAGATTTCACTTGAAAACAAGAAGTAATAATATGGTTTAATTTAACATAGAATCGTTGATTTGCTTGTAAAGGGATACTGCCTTTGACTATTTGCGTCAAATCTTCATCTTTGTAAAATTCAATTGTAAAGGCTTCGGGGTTAAAATTGGTTAAGTGAGAGAGAACATGGTTTCGTAAGGTTTCAACTTCAATATGCGTTGATTTCCCTTTACTGTTACATAAGTGTAAATCGGATATATCCTCTAAATTAAAATCCTGTTTAAGAAAGTTAAAAACGCGTTCAATAACCAATTCGTTTCCTTCACAAGCTTTGTAAATCGCTTTAGCAGTGTAATTGGTTGATTCAGTTATTTCAACGTTGATGACTTCTTCTTCTGCATAAATTTCTCCATTTTTATACCATTTAAAGTCAACAGCAACTTCACCGTTGGGGGTAAAACGCCAAGCTTCATTGGTGGCTGTCCAGGCTCCTGTATTTCGATAAATAGTATCATTAGGGTACATTCCAGGATAATGAGCTCGAGTCCCATCTTCATTTTGTATGCCTAATAAACCACGACTACCATTGTGTGCTCCCCAACCTAAATCCTCAGCGATTGGTCTGTTTTTTACGTAAACCTCGATAATATTGGTTCCTTCGTATAAGACAATTTGTGAAGTTTGGGTACTTCCTTCAATATCACTAGGGTTATAGGAATTAAAGAACAAGCCCATGTGGTAGATATTGAATACAAGTGCGCGACAAGGAAAGGTACCTAATACTTGGTAGTTTACCGAATAGTCTTCAGGAGAATAATTAGGTGCCAAATCTTGCATAACTCCGAATATAGTATTGACAAAGGGACCTCGATTTCCTTCTGGATTAAAAGGAATATTTTGATTAAATGACCAAGGAGTGTGGCTTTCTGGTGCATAACGACCATTTTCTACTTCTCCTGCAATACTAAAAGTTATCATGCCATTTGCTCCGATTAAGACCTTATCATACGTATTGCCATAGAAGCAAAAGTTAAAACCTAGGTCTATGGTTGGAGACCAATAATCATCTTGTGTTAAATCAATCAAATCGCCACCAAAGAAAGGAAATGGAGGAGCGTAATCAATCGATTCAACTACATAATCATCTGTTGTTTTGATGGGAGTATAACGGGCTTCAAGCTGTTTGGTTACAGGGCCTTGTTCACAAATAATGTATGTATTGTTTTCTGACACAGGCATATCCGAAATTCCACCTTCTAAATCCACACACATCGGTGGAATAAAATAGGAGAATTTAGCAGGGCCTGTCCAAAGTGAGGCGTTTGTTTCACCCTCGCAAATTGCACGGATATAGTATTCAAAGTACTGACCTGCTTCTACATTTTCGAGCAGTAATGTGGGAGTATGTTCAACGATAATCCCTCTTGTTGTGCCTGTAGGAGCAGGAGCACCTTGTTCAATGGTATAAACTTCCCATTTTGTTTCGCCTCCTTGAGGAGTCCAGGTTAATCTAACATTTTCCGTATGTCGTACACGGTTTGCTTGCAGGTTTTTAACACTTAAGCAAGTAGAAGCTTGTACATTAAAATTATCAATAGCAGCAGGAGTTTGAACCCCCTGTTTATCGTCATTTATCCATTCGAATACTAGGCGAATTGTTTGGCCTTGAAATTCCTGAACATCTAATGTTGTGTGGGTAGTTTCCCATCCAGTTGAATTTACATGAAGGGTTCTACCTACTGTCGCAATGATGCTATTGTTTTCTATTTTACTATTTGATTGTGGTATTGAATCGATAGGGATTTGTAAAAGTCTAAAATAGTCTTTGGGATTATTTCTTGAAATTTCACCTTTGTTTTTCCAATCATAACTGATGGTCAGTTCTGCCACATCTGTTGGTATAACAATATCTCTATAAATATGTGCAACAGCTGCTTTTTCTACATGATATTCGTTGGTGATACCTTCATTGGAAGAAATGTAAATAGCATGACGACTGTTATTTGCCGTTGCATTGCCTTTGTACCATTGGTTAATTGCTTTTATATCCGTGCTCCAATTTAGTCGAGCTTCAAAGCCATCATTCAACGGCAAGGTTGCGGGTTGTTGTTGTGTGATAAAATTTCCCCCTTCTATCCAGAAACTCTTGTTAGTATTCGAACAAGAGGAGCGTACCCAGACATAATAACGGGTGTTTGATTCTAAATTTGTTACCCTATAAGGGTTGGTTATTTGAGAATGTGTTGCAGCAGTATTGTCTGCGGGTGGAGTAGGCGAGGTAGAGATATATAGGTCATAAAGATCAATGTCCGTTGCGTTTGTCCAGGAAAGCGAAACAGTTTCTTGTGTGATTGTTGAATGTTGTACGTTGTCTGGTCTTGCGCAATGTGTAGCTTTAATCTTGAGGTTGTCTATTGCAGCAGGAGGCTGAATACCATTTCGATGATTGTTTACCCATTCAAAAATTAAACGTAGGTTTTGACCAGCTAACGATTGTATATTTCGCAGTAATTCGGCAGATTGAAAATCTGATGAATTTGAAAAAGCATTGGCGTCTAATTGAATAAATTCACTAGTAAGTGGCTGTATTTTGCGTCCTTTTGTTGGGGTGAAAGAGGTAGGTGTTAACCAAACAGTAAAGAAGTCTGTTTCCCTTTCTCCCATATTTCTCCAATCAAAGGTTACTAATAGATCTTGTACTGTAGCAGGAACAATAAAATCTTTATAGAGATGAGAAGCTTGTTTGATTGTAGTTGCATAAGAATTATAATCTTCACTATATCCTGTAATATACAAAGCGTTATTACCACCGTGATTGACTACATTGCCTATGGTCCATTTGTTGATGGAATCGTTGATGATGCCGTAATCCTGTGTGTTTTCAAAGTTGTCAATAAAAGGTAAGACTACCGGAATCATTGGAGTACGTAGGTGATTTGGCCCTTGCCAATCAGAAACAATAGACTGACCTGCTGAAGTTATACAGCTTGTTCGAACATAATATTCAAAAGCTGTATTTGGAGTCAAATGTTCAATGTTGTATTTAGGCTCGCTACAGTTTATTCCACTTGTTGTAGGAATACCAGTATTTAGAGGTTGAATTACGATTTCCCAATGCTCTGCATGTGGAGTCGTGTCCCATTGAATGAAGGACGATGTTACACTAAATGAAGTAGGAGGGGAACACAGGGGAATATCTTCAATAATTACGTTAGTAATCATAATTTCTTTTCCTTCTGTATCTTGCTGTGGAACGTGCCAGCCAATATGGACTGCGCCAGAGTATAAATTGCCTTGAGGATCGCGTAGTTCAATTACATCCTCTCTAAAATCCGTATTGTTGTATAAACGAGAAGCAACAAGGGTATGAGTGAAGTTAGTCGGATTAGTCCCTGCCGTAGCTAGCTTAACTGACATTGCATTGGGTAAATTAGCATCCGTTACTTTGTAGGTGTATTTCAGCCGTTGGTTTCCATTTAAGTTAATTTGTGGAGAAATCAACCAATCGTCGTTAGCTCCCTCAGTTCCCAATGTATACAATGAAACAACATCCGTTGTAATGCGTTCATCTTCCTCATTTCTTGTGTGATCTTGTTTGAATAACCAGCTGCGATTATCTTCATTTTGATTGGTAATTGTCCAGCAAGTTCGCGTAGTAGAGGTAGGGGAAAAGGTTTCTACAAATGGAAATTGCGTTACGGGTCTACAGGGAATCGCATCTATTTTTAAATTTCGAATAGCAGCGGGTCTCATAGGCCAACCTACTATACCGTTGGTCCATTCAAACACAAATTTAATCTCTTCACCTGCTAAATCTCCTAAGTTAATAGTTAGATTTTCATGCAAGAGATTCCAATTTGAAACATAGCGATTGTTATTTAAATTAATACCCCCGCTATTTGCTACCGTAATCGCTTGATCTGCTTGAGGGGTGTACGAACTAGGAACAATCCAAACACGCATATAATCCATCGGTTCCTCGATCATTAACATCCAATCTGTGTCAACATATCCTTCGCAGAACCAATCAAAGCTTACTGTGATATCGTTTATGTTAGCGGGTAATTGGATTGTTTTATATACGTGTGAAACTGCTCTGGTTTCACGCGTATATGAAAATTGGCCTTCAATATTACTAAGGTATAAGCCGTGATTAGGTTCATTTTCAGCGCGTAATGCACTCGGAAAACCTACCCACCATTTATTGGTATGCGAATTAGCAAATTCCCATCCAACAGCATTGTTTTCAAAGGTTTCGTGTACTATGATATTAGGTAAGTTCCTTGTCGTATTTGGGGGAGGTTCAATTTCTGTAGATTCATCTATAGGAGTAATGGAGGGGATAAATAAATTTGAAAAGGTTTCAGAGAATACTACACTTGGTATTGTTAATGCAGCAACAATAAGCCAAGTACCAATCCGTTTGGGGTACTTCATAATAAATACAATTGATTTAATTTATAACTGGTCTAAATTAAATTAAATTATCTGTATGTTATTTTAGGTGTAGTTGTGTAATTGGTACGATATTTTAGAAATAAAAAATAGTAGTATTTTTATTCTTCAGAATGCTTGAATTTTATCCTTATTAGGATAGGAAACTGTAGGAATAATAAAGAAATGTTAAGTAGTGTTATTTAACATTGTCTTGTGTTTTGTGTGTGTACTGTACAAGAATAGCTTTATACTTCAACTTTGGCTGAAATGTAACTGCATGTATCTTTTGTATTCAGTAGGATATATAGGGCATTAGGCGTGATTGTTGTGTTGTGAGGAAAAGGCATTTTCTTTCATTTTGAATCCGCTGTTAAACTTAGCACAGTAGAAATTGATCAAGTACCCCAACAGAATACAAAAGCAATAAGGTAAAAAGCAAAAAAAAGCTACTCGATAAGGAGTAGCTTTTTTTTTATATATAAAAAGGGATTTATTTTTTTAAGTGTTTTCTATACTGAATAAAGGATAGCACACTGATTAGCGTTACAAATGCTAAGGACCACCAGATGATAGCAGGAGTAATTACTTTATCACCAGAAGCGTACGAGTGTAATCCGCTTAAGTAGAAGTTAACTCCAAAGTAGGTCATCATAATGGCGTAATAGGCGAATACACTGAATACGTTGAATAACCAAGTACCGCGCATGGCAGGCACTAAACGAGCGTGGATAACAAAAGCATAAACCATAATACTAATTAAAGCCCAGGTTTCTTTTGGATCCCATCCCCAATAGCGACCCCAACTTTCGTTGGCCCATTGTCCACCTAAGAAGTTTCCGATGGTTAGTAGTACTAAACCTACAGTCAAGGCCATCTCATTGATATACGTGATTTCCTTGATGTTTAGATCCATTTTTTTCTTGTTCTTACTATTGGTTAGAATCATTAGAATTAACGATACAATCCCTAGAATCATCCCCAAAGTAAAAGGACCATAACTACCAACGATAATGGCTACGTGGATAATTAACCAATACGAATCCAATACCGGTTGTAAGTTGGAAATTGCTGGATCCATATAGTTTAAGTGTGCACTCCATAAGATCATACCTGTAACAAAGGCTGTAGAGGCAATGGTAAGCTCTGATTTTCTACCAAAGTAAAGTCCAAATAAAGTAGTTGCCCAAGCAACATAGATTACCGATTCATAGGCATCACTCCAAGGAGCGTGTCCTGAAACATACCAACGTACAGCTAAACCTAAGGTGTGAGTAACAAAGAGGATAAGCGTTAAGATATGACCTAGTTTGATCATCTTACTGGCAAACTTACTTTGTTTTAAAATCGTCCAAATAATAAAGATAAACGAAAGAACAGCAGCCAACATATAGTATTTATACAAGGCTTTAAAAATATCGTATTGATTGTATAAAATCTCAAATTTAATTTTGTTATCTGACGGCATAACACTTTTTCCATACGAGTGTTGGAACGTATTGATGTGTTCTAAATACTCGTTTGCTTTCGCGTAACTTTGTGTTTGTTTTGCTTCAAATAAAGCAGGAACATACATGCGAGAAAGAATGTTTTTTGTAAAGGTAGAATCCATTCCCGTCATCCCTGATTCATTTAACTCCAAAGGAGAAATCCATTTGTCGTTGTCGTGTTGAGGGATAGGGAAGATGGTTAAAATTCTCCCTGTAAAAGCTGCATTTAATAAAGCGACCTTGCCATCAAGATCCAAGTAATCCTTTTGGAATTGGTTCTTTACGCTAGCGTGGTTGGCTTCTTCTACGTATTTTAAAAGTTTGTAGTTTCCTTTGTCGTCAAAAAAGTCAACAAATGAAGCGTATTTACTACCAGCTTCTAAACCTAAAACTTCAACAATTTTATCATTTCCTCTTTTCAATTCAATAATGGGTGCGAAGTACCAGAAGTTAGGTGCTCCTTCCATTTGTTGAGCGATTGTAAACTGGGTGATAGACAAGAAAACTTGGTCAGGAGTTAATCCTTGATAGTTTTCTTTTTTATACACTTTTCTCAACAATTCTGAAGCGAATGTATTGATGGGTTTCATGCGTCCACCGTAATCTTGAATCACCAAATTACCAAAGTTAGCGGCGTGTTCTTTGTCGATGACGTTGGCGTGAATAATGGAGTCAATAACTGCTGCAGAAGGTTTAGCAGGTGCGTGTAAGTGCTGTGCAGAAGCTCCTAAAGAGAATAAGAGAACTAGAGCCGTTAGCATTCCTGCTTTCTTCTCTCTAATTTTATCTAATTTGCGTCTCAAATCAGCGAAACGCGAATTTTTGTCAAATAAAATCCAAATTAAACCTACATATAAGAAGAAGTAACCGATATATGTAATCCAAGTTCCCCAGAAATCGTGGTTTACAGATAAAATTGTTCCTTTTTCATCTGGGTCAAATTGCGCTTGGAAGAAGCGGTATCCTTGATAATCTAAAATATTGTTCATGTAAATACGCGCATCAAAAGAGTTTTCGCCATCTAAAACCGTTACTTGGCTTTCAAAAGCAGAGTAGCTCTTTTCAGTACCTGGATATTTGTCTGCGATAAATTTATTCAGGCGTATTTGGAAAGGAGTTGTGTAAACCTTACTACCATACAGCAAGGTGAATTCTAAATCACCCAGTTGAATCGCTTGAGGTTCGCCCATTCTTCCTGCTTTTCCTTTTAATACAACGTCTTTTTCTTGACCTTGAGCGCGAACAGTCACAATCAAAGCATCCGTAGTCATCTGATCTTTGAAATCACCATTTGAAGCAACAGTGGTTTTTCCTTTCATCGGTAGTTCAGGCAATACAAATTGCGTACCCGCCATGGTGTAAAGAGAACGGAAATTTAAAGGTTGTTTCTCATTGGCTGTTACATTTCCTGTAGATTGATCAGCCATGACCATATAATTTCCTTCAAAAGGAGAATTGATAAAGAATTCACCATTTTCGGAGGTAATGTTGATGGCGCCTTCTGTAGGAGCGTTATAGCCGAATAAAATACCGTGAATACTCGCTGCTTTTCCTTCTTCTAGGTAGTGTTCATGACGTTCACCATCACCAGATTCAACGAGTTTCAAGAAGTTTGTTCCGTTTGGATCTGCTTCGATTACCTCTTCAGCAGCCATTACAAAGTCTTTGTATTCAACTTCAAAGGGAATACCATTGAAGTCTTTTTTCATTTTGAAGTGGTTGTTCGTTACTTGAGAGAAGTATTG
Source organism: Myroides fluvii (assembly GCF_009792295.1). NCBI lineage: Bacteria > Pseudomonadati > Bacteroidota > Flavobacteriia > Flavobacteriales > Flavobacteriaceae > Myroides > Myroides fluvii. The sequence goes on from NZ_CP039934.1 coordinate 2,621,719, forward strand.
ATCCATTTCAAAAGTACGTCTTCTTGTTTCTCCTTCATATTCCCCATCAGCCATAACTGTTAAGAACGTCTTATCTGAGAATATGCTATCTGCCGTTTCCCCTTCGCGAATAGGCATCATACCTTCAAAACTGATATAGCGCGTAATAAAGGCACCAATCATGATTAAAATAAAGGCGGCGTGTAACATAAGGGTTGCCCATTTCTCTTTGGACAATAAGCGGTAGCGCTTGATATTTCCTATAAAGTTAAGTAGGAAAATGAACATAATTAACTCAAACCATTTGGTGTTATAGATAAGAATCCTAGCGGTTGTCGTATTGTAGCGATCCTCAATAAAAGTTCCCAGGGCAAGGGCTACTGCAAATACAATGAAAAGAACAGCCATTAATCGGGTTGAGGAAAAAAAAGATATGATTTTTTTATCCATGAGTTGTTGATACGTTGTTTTTATAATGGAACAAAAATAACCAAAATGCCCAGTAAATGGGTATATTTAACTTATTATTTAGGTTTGAAAATAACTTTTTTTATGCGTAAAAAAAATTAAATTTGCACAGATCTTTACCTCATGTGATCGATGATTAAAAAATCAACAAGGTTTGGTCGCTATTTAGTGAATTAATAAAAAATTAACCATGCCAAAAATCTCTCAAAAAGGCATCGACATGCCTGAGTCTCCGATTAGAAAATTGGTTCCTTTTGCTGAAAAAGCAAAACAAAAAGGACATTATGTTTATCACCTAAACATTGGTCAACCTGATATTAAAACGCCAGTCGACGCTTTACAAGCAGTAAAAGATGCAGATATTAAGGTTCTTGAATACAGTCATTCTGCAGGTTTTGAAAGTTATAGAATCAAATTAGCAAAGTATTATCAAGCACACCAAATTGATGTGAATGCCCAGGATATTATCATCACAACGGGTGGGTCAGAAGCTTTGATGTTTGCTTTGGGGAGCACGATGGATCCCGGTGATGAAATTATTATTCCAGAACCTTTCTATGCTAACTACAACGGATTCTCAATTTCAAATGGTGTTACCATTGTTCCGGTGATGTCGACGATTGATACAGGATTTGCTCTACCGGCTATTAGTGAGTTTGAAAAATTGATTACGCCCAAAACAAAAGCAATCTTAATTTGCAATCCAGGCAACCCTACGGGATACTTGTATTCAGAAGAAGAAATGAAGCAATTGGCTGCTTTGGTTATTAAGCACGATTTGTTTTTAATTGCCGATGAAGTGTACCGTGAATTTGCGTATGACGGATTTAAACATATTTCTGTAATGAGTATGCCAGAATTAGCCAATAACGCGATTATGATTGATTCAGTGTCTAAGCGTTATAGCATGTGTGGGGCTCGTATCGGATGTATTGTCTCTAAAAATAAAGAGGTAATGGATGCAGCAATGAAATTTGCTCAAGCGCGTCTTTCTCCTCCTACCTTTGAACAAATTGCCGCAGAAGCAGCTTTAGATACCCCTCAATCGTATTTTGATGAAGTAATCACAGAGTACAGAGCGCGCCGTGATGTGTTTATTAAAGCACTACAAGAAATCGATGGAGTAGAAGTAACCGTTCCGAATGGTTCTTTTTACTGTGTGGCTAAATTCCCAGTGAAAGACGCCGATCATTTTGCGAAGTGGTTACTAGAAGACTACGACCTAAATGGGGATACGGTAATGATTGCTCCGGCAGCTGGGTTCTATTCTACACCAGGCGTAGGATTAAACGAAGCGCGTATGGCTTATGTATTAAAGAAAGAAGATTTGATTCGCTCAGCCGAAGTTTTAAAAGAAGCTTTGAAAGTGTATCAAACTATCGAAAAATAATTTCCTTTAGAAGAATTTAGACAAAACCACGTTTCGACGTGGTTTTTTTTTGGCTTTATCTAAGATATAGCTGTGAATAACTGTTCTTGTTACTAGCTCCCTATTTGCGTTTCCTTAGTACCAAGTTTTGATTCCTCTTTCTTTTTGCTCGACCTATCCTCGACTTTCCCTGGAGAATACGGGGAAAAACAGCCTTTTTGTCGAAGGCTTGTCCAAGGAATGTCCAAGGTGCCTTCAGGCTAATGGAATTACACTCAAAGCTTACCTAAAAGCAACACTTAGCACACGCTGTGTTTCTTTTTTTTTGCTTTTTTGTAAGGGCTTTTTTGTTTTTTTGCTTCTTCGCTTTTTTGTATAAATTCTCAATATTTAGAATTCTCACTTTCTTTCTTCTTTCCTATTTTATATTTTATTTTGGAGTTCGATGAATCTACACTTCGTTTCGATTTCACCATCTCACCATCTCATCATCTTACCATCTCATCATCTTACCATCTCATCATCTTACCATCTCATCATCTTACCATCTCATCATCTTACCATCTTACCATCTCATCATCTTACCATCTCATCATCTCACCATCTCATCATCTCACCATCTCATCGTCTCATCATCTCATCATCTTACCATCTCATCATCTTACCATCTCATCATCTTACCATCTCATCATCTTACCATCTCATCATCTTACCATCTCATCATCTCACCATCTCATCATCTCATCATCTCACCATCTCATCATCTCACCATCTCACCATCTCACCATCTCACCATCTCACCATCTCACCATCTCATCGTCTCATCATCTCATCATCTCATCATCTCATCATCTCATCATCTCATCATCTCATCATCTCACCATCTCACCATCTCATCGTCTCATCATCTCACCACCTCACCACCTCACCACCTCACCACCTTACCATCTTACCATCTCATCATCTTACCATCTCATCATCTTACCATCTCATCATCTCATCATCTCACCATCTCATCATCTCATCATCTCATCATCTCACCACCTCACCACCTCACCACCTTACCATCTTACCATCTCATCATCTTACCATCTCATCATCTCATCATCTCACCATCTCATCATCTCATCATCTCATCATCTCATCATCTCATCATCTCATCATCTCACCATCTCACCATCTCATCATCTCACCATCTCACCATCTCATCATTTCACCATCTCATCATCTCACCACCTCACCACCTCACCACCTCACCACCTCACCACCTCACCACCTCACCACTTCACATTATGCGACATACTATACTATTTGTTTTGACGTAATAGGAGTTTAGTAAACACGACTCAAATGAAAAATACGCACAATAAAGCGCGCTATAAGAGTATTAGGTGGTTAAATGTGTCTAGTGTTTAAAAAAATAAGAAAGTCGCTTAACGGGTAAATATGAAGGTTGTTTTTTTAGTAGGAGCGGATTAAATGCTACTTTGGGGTTAAAAAGACAGTGGAAAAGAAAAAGTGAATGGATGGTTTTTTATGCAAATGGAAGAAGAGGTGATTTTCGAATAATATTCAGTTATTGTCCATGTTTACCGCTTTAGTATTCTGTTTTTGTCAATGAAAAAGAGCATGTGTTCTCCTCTGCTACTCTTTTGAATAAGTAAAAAGGACAATGGAGAATTTAATTATATGATTTATATCATGTTTTAGCACTTTTTTTTAGTGCGTATAGAAAATGAAACAACAAATGTCTTTTGTTTTTTGTAAAGTATTGATTGTTATGTTTTTAGATTGGATTCAATTTATTGGAACGTCGTCCTTGCTAATAAAATGAAACGCAATATATATATATAATGTGGATTTTTGTTATAGAAAAATAATAGCGTGAGAAGCGTCTAGTGACTTCAGGTTTTTTTTGTTTTAAGACGAATAAAAAATGAAAGGGATGTTTTGAGAATAGTAAAAGTAAAGTTGACAAATTGAAGTAATAAACGTTAGGAATACTTTATAGCTTCAATTGTTGAAAATATACAGAATAAGATTAATACGACACAAAATATTAAGTTATGAAAAAAAGACTAATACCAATTGCACTTGTAATGGGTGCAATATCAGCAAATGCACAGGTAGGTATTGGAACAGCAACACCGAATAAGTCTGCAGAATTAACTGTTCATGCAAAAGATGGAGATCGTGGGGTGTTGATTCCAAGTGTGTCTTTATCCGATACAAAAGATAAAGGAACAATTAAATCTGGAAACGTGAATAGCTTATTAGTATTCAATATTAATACAGCACAAGACGTTACGCCTGGGTATTACTATTGGTATATCGATAAGTGGGAGCGTTTGACAACAGCAAATGACATACCTGCTATTGTTGTAAATAACTTTGAAAATATCTTAAATATGGAAGGTGATAAGGTGACAAACCTTATCAAAAATATTGTTAGAAATACGGAAGGTAATGTAATTTATGAAGGGGATAAATTATATTACATCAATGCCGATGGAGACAAGGTTGAAATCAATTTTGGCGATATCGTTGCGGAGAATGAAAGTAAAACTGTTATTGTTTCTAATACATCAAAGAAACAACAGTATTATATTTCAGAATCGTATTTACAAGTTAACGACACTCCTACACAAGCAACAATTGATGCATGGACTGCAGGTACTATACCAGCAGGTGTGTATGCGATTGATGTAGTAGGAGGTGTTGTTAACAATTTTGAAGAAATTGTAAATAATGGTCCTATTAATGTAGACGGACGTACGTTCCCTACAATTAATGACTACATCACGTATTTAACTGAAAGTACAGGTGGGTTTACTAAGATTGTTTACGATCCAACAACGGGGGATGCTATTTTTCAAGAATGGAATGAAGCTACAAATAGTTGGGTAAATGTAAACAATGCTAAATTCAAAAAGATTGTTACAGATAATGAGAGTAAAACAGTAATTGTTTCTAATACATTAAAGAAACAACAATACTATATTTCTGAAGCCTATTTACAAGCAAATCAATTGCCTACACAAGCGACAATTGACGCTTGGACTGCAGGGACTGTACCAGCAGGAGTATATGCGATTGACGTAGTAGGAGGGGTGATAAATAACTTCCAAGAGTTTGTTAACCACGGACCTATTACTGTAGATGGACGTACGTATCCAACAGTAAACGATTATATTACTTATTTAACGGAAAGTACTGGTGGATTTACAAAAATCGTTTACGACAGCCAAAATAGAAATGCAAGTTTCCAACAATGGGATGAAGCTACAGGTGGCTGGGTAAATGTAATCAACAGCAAATTCAAAAAAATCATTACAGATAATGAGAGCCAAACGCAAATCATTACGGTAAATGGTAAACAATATTACGTATCAGAGGCTTATTTAGCTGCAAATGACGGAGTAGTTCCTACAACAGTAGATCCTACAAACTTACCAGCAGGTATTTATGCGATAGATGTAGTAGGAGGTGTTGTAAATAACTTTGAAGAGATCGTAAAGAACGGTCCAATCACAGTTGATGGACGTACTTATCCTACAATTAACGATTACATCACGTATTTGACAGAAACTACGGGTGGATTTACCAAGATTGTTTACGATCAAACAACAGGAGATGCGATTTTTCAAGAATGGGATGCTTCTACAAATTCATGGGTAAATGTAGATAATAGCAAATTCCAAACGATTGTTACTGAAAACGAAACGGTTACTGTATTAGTTAAAAATACAAACGGAACGTTTACGTACTATAACGAAAACGAGATTGATGCAAACGGTCAACCAAAAGCTGGTGCGACAGGTGTAACGATTGATCCAGCTTTAGTTATTGTAGAAGATAAGTCTAAATCAGAAGGTAAATACATTTTTAAAGATTCTGAAGGAAATGAAATCGCAACGATTGACATCAATTCAGATAATATTCTTTACGACAATACAGATTCAGGTCTAACATCAACGAATGTAAAAGACGCTTTAGATGAATTAGCCAATACAATTGCAACGTCAAAAGGAGACTTAACTATTGCAGGTGGATTAGAATTCACAGGAGGAACAGATGGAGCAGCAAAATTATTAGCTGACGCTGGAATCCAAATTGCAGATGGTGGAGTATCAACCGATAAAATTGCAGACAAAGCGGTTACTTCAGCTAAATTAGATGGAGGTCAAGGAGTTGATGGACGTGTAGGTGTAGCGGGTGCTGATGGAACTATCACATACAAAACACTAGACGAAGTAGTAAAAGCAAACGAAACAGTTACGGTATTAATTGAAAATACAAACGGAACGTTTACATACTACAACGAAAGCGAGATTGATGAAAACGGTCAACCAAAAGCTGGTGCGACAGGTGTAACGATCGATCCAAAAGAAGTATCAGTTGCTTTAAATCCAACAACTAACATCTATGAGTTCAAAAACTCAAACGGAGATGTAATCGGAGAAATTGACGCTAACGCTAATGCAATTACTTTCGATGACTCAACAACAAACCTAAACGTTACAAACGTACAAGGAGCGATTGAGAAGTTGTTAGAAAAAATCACAACGATTGAAGGAACAACAGGAGACTTAACTATTGCAGGTGGATTAGAATTCACAGGAGGAACAGATGGAGCAGCAAAATTATTAGCTGATGCTGGAATTCAAATTGCAGATGGTGGAGTATCAACAGATAAAATTGCTGACAAAGCGGTTACTTCAGCTAAATTAGATGGAGGTCAAGGAGTTGATGGACGTGTAGGTGTAGCAGGTGCTGATGGAACTATCACATACAAAACACTAGACGAAGTAGTAAAAGCAAACGAAACAGTTACGGTATTAGTTAAAAATACAAACGGAACGTTTACGTACTATAACGAAAACGAGATTGATGCAAACGGTCAACCAAAAGCTGGTGCGATAGGTGTAACGATTGATCCAGCTTTAGTTATTGTAGAAGATAAGTCTAAATCAGAAGGTAAATACATTTTTAAAGATTCTGAAGGAAATGAAATCGCAACGATTGACATCAATTCAGATAATATTCTTTACGACAATACAGATTCAGGTCTAACATCAACGAATGTAAAAGACGCTTTAGATGAATTAGCCAATACAATTGCAACGTCAAAAGGAGACTTAACTATTGCAGGTGGATTAGAATTCACAGGAGGAACAGATGGAGCAGCAAAATTATTAGCTGACGCTGGAATCCAAATTGCAGATGGTGGAGTATCAACCGATAAAATTGCAGACAAAGCGGTTACTTCAGCTAAATTAGATGGAGGTCAAGGAGTTGATGGACGTGTAGGTGTAGCGGGTGCTGATGGAACTATCACATACAAAACACTAGACGAAGTAGTAAAAGCAAACGAAACAGTTACGGTATTAATTGAAAATACAAACGGAACGTTTACGTACTATAATGAAAACGAGATTGATGAAAACGGTCAACCAAAAGCTGGTGCGACAGGTGTAACGATCGATCCAAAAGAAGTATCAGTTGCTTTAAATCCAACAACTAACATCTATGAGTTCAAAAACTCAAACGGAGATGTAATCGGAGAAATTGACGCTAACGCTAATGCAATTACTTTCGATGACTCAACAACAAACCTAAACGTTACAAACGTACAAGGAGCGATTGAGAAGTTGTTAGAAAAAATCACAACGATTGAAGGAACAACAGGAGACTTAACTATTGCAGGTGGATTAGAATTCACAGGAGGAACAGATGGAGCAGCAAAATTATTAGCTGACGCTGGAATTCAAATTGCAGATGGTGGAGTATCAACAGATAAAATTGCTGACAAAGCGGTTACTTCAGCTAAATTAGATGGAGGTCAAGGAGTTGATGGACGTGTAGGTGTAGCAGGTGCTGATGGAACTATCACATACAAAACACTAGACGAAGTAGTAAAAGCAAACGAAACGGTTACTGTATTAGTTAAAAATACAAACGGAACGTTTACGTACTATAACGAAAACGAGATTGATGCAAACGGTCAACCAAAAGCTGGTGCGACAGGTGTAACGATTGATCCAGCTTTAGTTATTGTAGAAGATAAGTCTAAATCAGAAGGTAAATACATTTTTAAAGATTCTGAAGGAAATGAAATCGCAACGATTGACATCAATTCAGATAATATTCTTTACGACAATACAGATTCAGGTCTAACATCAACGAATGTAAAAGACGCTTTAGATGAATTAGCCAATACAATTGCAACGTCAAAAGGAGACTTAACTATTGCAGGTGGATTAGAATTCACAGGAGGAACAGATGGAGCAGCAAAATTATTAGCTGACGCTGGAATCCAAATTGCAGATGGTGGAGTATCAACCGATAAAATTGCAGACAAAGCGGTTACTTCAGCTAAATTAGATGGAGGTCAAGGAGTTGATGGACGTGTAGGTGTAGCGGGTGCTGATGGAACTATCACATACAAAACACTAGACGAAGTAGTAAAAGCAAACGAAACAGTTACGGTATTAATTGAAAATACAAACGGAACGTTTACATACTACAACGAAAGCGAGATTGATGCAAACGGTCAACCAAAAGCTGGTGCGACAGGTGTAACGATCGATCCAAAAGAAGTATCAGTTGCTTTAAATCCAACAACTAACATCTATGAGTTCAAAAACTCAAACGGAGATGTAATCGGAGAAATTGACGCTAACGCTAATGCAATTACTTTCGATGACTCAACAACAAACCTAAACGTTACAAACGTACAAGGAGCGATTGAGAAGTTGTTAGAAAAAATCACAACGATTGAAGGAACAACAGGTGATTTAACTGTAGCAGGTGGATTAGCCTTCACAGGAGGAACAGATGGAACAGCTAAATTATTAGCAGACGCTGGAATCGAAATCGCTGATTTAGGAGTTACCGCAGCTAAATTAGATGGTGGAAAAGGATTAGACGGACGTGTAGGTGTTGCTGATGCAGATGGAAATGTAACCTATGAATTGCTTGATACGGTAGTAAAAGCAAACGAAACGGTAACGGTATTAGTTAAAAACGGAAACGGAACGTTTACGTACTATAACGAAAAGCAAATTGGTACAGATGGTCAACCTTTATCTGGTGCGACAGGCGTAACGATTGATCCAAAAGAAGTATCGGTTGCTTTAAATCCAGCAACCAATGTATACGAGTTCAAAAACGCAAACGGAGATGTAATTGGAGAAATTGACGCCAATGCCAATGCAATTGCTTTCGGAGATATAAACTTTACGTCAACCAATGTGCAAGATGCTTTAGTTGAATTGCTAAGCAAAATTACAGCGGTTGAGGGGACAAAAGGTGATTTAACGTCAGCGTCTATTTATGTAGATGGTGGAGCAGATGCTTTATTGAAAGATGCGAAATTAGACCTTAAAGGAGGAGCGAAAGACGGACAAGTATTAGTGACGGTAACGAAAGATGTTGTTATAGGAAAAGATTCAAATGGTGATGATATCATAGAAAATCGCAAAGTAACAGAATGGCAAGATCCAAAAGAAGTGGTTGCTGCTACCGTAACTGCGAAGAATGGTATTACAGTAGTGAATGATGCGGCTGGAAACAGTGAGTTTAGATTAGGAGGGCCTTTAGATGCGGCAACCGTAATTACAACAACTGGAACTAATACCTTAGCAATTGCAGGATTAGACAACGTAACAACAAATCCAACAGCAAACAACTTAGTAATTGCAGATGCCTCTGGGGTATTAAAACAAACTTCGGCGAAAAACATGATCGAAGATGTGATTACAAAAGGTGATCTAGAAGCTAAAAAGCTAAAAGGGGTAGGAATTACCGTGACTGCTGGTGAAAATGCGGGTACGAATTTGAATACAGAAGTAGTGAGTTCTTTATTAAAAGACGTGACTTTAGGTATTGCAGACAAAGCGGTAACCGCAGGTAAATTAGACGCAGGAACAAGTACATCAGATGCACCACGTGTTGGAATCGCAGATCAAGATGGAAACGTAACCTACCAAGATTTACAAACGGTGGTGCAAGCAGAACAAAAAACAGTGGTACTTGAAGATGGTATCAATACGAAAGTATCAAGCCGTGTAGATGCAGCGAATCCAAACGAAACGATTTGGAAAGTAGATGTGGCAAACGCTGTGAAAACAGTAGCAACCGCAACCGCATTAGCAGCAGCAGACGCCGTGATATTGGTCGATGCAGATCAAGCACCAACAGAAGGTATTGTCATTACACTACCAACAGCAGACGCAAATAACAAAGGAAAAAAATACACTATTAAAAAACTAGACACGAACGAAGACGGTTATGTGGTTGTTGCAGGGAACATCGGAGGATTAAACGGTAAAAAGCTAGAAACAGGCTTACCATACTCAGGATGGGACTTCGTATCAGATGGTACACAATGGCAAATCGTTAACAAATTTTAATCACCTTACTCAAACAGAAATTTATCATGAAAAAAATTATATTATCAGCAGCAGTAGCTTTTACAGTATTAACAACAACAAACGTTGTGGCTCAACAAGGATTTGGAACCAACACACCGGACCGTTCCGCTGCTGTAGATATCGTGTCTAGCAAAAGAGGTTTATTGATTCCTAGAATTGATTTAACAAAAACAACAGAAGCGGGACCAGTTTCTAAACCAGAGAATGCATTATTCGTATACAATAAAGCAACAGCGAATGACGTAACGCCAGGTTTCTATTACTGGGAAGCATCGACTGCAGCAAACGCTAAAGAACAAGGATTAGGTAGATGGGTGCGTTTTGTATCCTCTAACTCAGGAAGTGCAGTAACGGTTTCAGCAGGAACAAATGTTACGGTTACTCCTACATCTAACGGACACGATACAGATTATAACGTAAGCGTAAAAGGTGGTGCTGAAGCAGGACAAGTATTAGTTACGAAAATAGAGGTAATTAATGGTGAGACTGTTCACACAACGCAATGGGTAAACCCACAGGATTTTATCAACGGATCGGTAGTTGGTGAAAACGGTATTACAACTGATATCCAAACTGTAAATGGTAAAGAGGTTGTAACTGTTGGATTAGGTGGAGCTTTAAATACAGCTACAACAATCGAAACAACAGTTGATGCAAATGGAAAACCAGGAAACACCCTAGCAATTACAGGTTTAGAAAAATTAGATGGTTCTACTGGAAAAGAATTTGACGCAACTACACAAAATATTGTGATTATGGGGGCAGATGGAATTCTAAAAGTAGTTACACCAGAAGAATTGTTGGATAAAGCAATTGAAGGTGGTGAAATCGATGGAAAAGCATTGACTTCTGGTTCAATTACAATTGGAGCCAATGGAGCTAAATCACTTTTAAAAGACGTGAATATTGAAATTACCCCTGGTGATACAGCTGGAAAAGTTTTAGTGACAAAAGATGATAATGGAACTAAATCAACAGAATGGGTAACTCCAGGAGATCTTGGAAATACAGTAACAGCATCGAACGGTTTAACGAAAGATACAAACAATGATATCGCTTTAGGTGGTGATTTAGGTAAAGCGACTGCTATTAAAACAACTCCAACAAATACGTTAGCAATTGAAGGTTTAGTAGAACTAGATAAAACGAAATTGGCAGGTAACAATGTTGTTATGGCAGGCGCTGATGGAGTATTAAAAGAAACTTCAGCAAAGAACTTAATCGAAGATGCGATTGATGGTGGACTTGATGCTAAAGCATTAAAAGGAGACGGAATTACCGTTACAGCTGGTGGAGTTGTTGGAACAGATTTAGCAGTAGCGAACGCTCTATTAAAAGATGTGACTTTAGGTATTGCTGAAGGAGCGGTAAGTACAAGTAAAATTGCAGATGGAGCGGTTACCAATGGCAAAATTGGTGCAGGAGCAGTAACAGCAGATAAAATGGTAGCTAAAAATACGGCTGCTGATATTAATAATGTAACTCCAGGTTATGTTCCTGTTGCTAATACGGATGGAACAGTGACGTACCAAAGTGTATCTTCTGCTATCGGTAAAGATTTAAAAACGGATGGTAAGATTGTAATTGGAGATAATGCATCTGCTGTACAACTTGCAGAAGGTGTTGTTTTAGTTGAGACTCATTTAAGCATCAAAACAGGAAGTATTACATCAAATGAAATTGCAGACGGAACAATTGCAAATGTTGATTTGGGAAGTCAAGTGGTTTCTGCGGATAAAATGACATCAAATACGACTGCGAATGGAACAGCAACTCCTGCGGGAGAAGGACAAATTCCAGTAGCTGATGGAAATGGTGGAGTAACATACCAACAAGTAACAGGAGAGTTGTTAAACGGTAAAGCCTTAACTTCTCCAACAGGATCAATTAGCGTAGTTGGTGGAAATAAAGCGGTATTAGACGGAACTACAATTGATATTCAAGGTGGTACTGCAAAAGGACAAGTATTAGTTACAAAAGAAGTAATAGATGGTACTACTACTACGTATGTTACAGAATGGGTAACTCCAGAAAGTTTAGGAAATACAGTAACAGCTTCTAATGGTTTAACAAAAGACGCTGCTACAAATAACATCACTTTAGGTGGTGCAATTGATACACCAACAACATTGGCGATTGACAATACAAAAGGTTCTTTAGCAATCACTGGATTGGGAACTGCTGCAAAAAATCAAACAAATAAAACAGTTGTCGTTCAGGCAGATGGAAAATTAGCTACGATTGATACAGCAGCTGGAAATGTGACAATCAACCAAGGTGGACCTGTTTCTGTTTCAGATAATTCAGTAGTAAACAACTACCACCCTTCAATGAGTGAAATTGTAATTGAAGTTACTTTAGTTGACACAGATACAAACTTAAGTTTACCAGTGGTAGACGGTACTGAAGGACAAACCATCAGTGTGAAAATCGCAAATCTAAACGAAAATCACGCAGGGTATTTGAACATCAAATCAGGAACTGAAGTATTAGCGTATGGAGCAATGCCTCACCAAGGATGGATTATCAAATCGAATGGAACGAAATGGATCGTTGTAGGTCGTAACTAACAAAAAACAAAAACAAAGATGAAAAAAAGATACATTGGATTTGCAGGGCTTGGTTTAGTATTGGCGTTAGGTACGCAACAAGTTCACGCACAACAAGGTTTCGGTACAGATAAACCTGCAAAATCAGCAGCAGTAGACATACAATCCTCAAAACGAGGATTGTTGATTCCGCGTGTGGATTTAGTGGCAACAACGAATGGTGTAACTCCAATCAATGACCCAAAGCAATCGTTAATGGTGTATAACCAAGCTACGAATGCTAAAGGAACCGCTACAGGGGTAACACCAGGATACTACTATTGGGATACCGATCGTTGGGTTCGCTTTGCACAACAAGGGGATATTTCTGCGATTAACTTAGAGGGGGACGTAACAGGACCAACGAATGCAACAATAGTTGGAGCAATTCAAGGTATTGAAGTATCGAATGTAAATCCAACGGCTAATCAAGTGTTGACGTTCGATGCAACGGAAGGAAAATGGAAAGCAGTAAGCTTAACAGAAAATAACTTGACAAGTTCAAAAGGTATTACTGGAACTGGAATTACAGTAGGTGGAGAAACAAATGGAGCAAATTCTACATTGAAAGATGTAACATTAGCGATTACGCCAGGTAAACCTAACTTTGTCATGGTAACTAATGCAGATGGTAATGGAACCACTTGGGTAGATCAATCAACGATTGCACCGGCCACTACAAATGAATTGACTAAGGAAGCAAATTCAAATGGGAATACCCTAGTTTCTAAAGTAAATGGAGTAGAGTCTTCAGTAGCACTTGTTGAAGGTGTAAGCAATACAATCACTGGAACAACAATCCAAACCACGGTAAACGGTGTCGTTTCAGCATCAGTGGATCTAAAAGATGCCATTCAAGCCGGACAAAAAATCACAACGGTTGTTGATGGTGTAAATACAACGGTTACTTCTTCAGTAAACCCTGCAGGAAGTAATACAACAGAATACAAAGTGAACGTTTCGAATGAGGACATTCAAGCGGCACAAAAAACAACTTCTGTAGTAGCAAAAAACAATAAAGTGTCTGTAGTAACGAACGGCGTAGGTACAACTGTAAACAATACAGAATATACGGTAGGCGTAGAAGAGGCAAATTTAAATTTAGCTTTGATTGGCGGATCGTTAAATCCAGGGCAAATTGCTCCAGGTACAGAAGGTCAAGTATTGACAACGGTTCCACCAAAAGCAGGTACAACTACACCAAGTGTAGAGTGGAAAGCTCCTGCAACGCATGAGAATATCTATACACATGATGGTACGTTAGTGCACGCTACAGGAACAACCAGAACAGTTGATTTCGGGTCATTGATTAATATGACGTTTAAGAAGGCTACGCAAAGTCATCAGTTTACGTATGATGCTAATCATACGGGAATCAATATGTTTGGTGACAAAACATCTTCCATAGGTTTGATTTCAAATGTCAAATCGAATAATATGGAGTCGAAATTGAAGCTAAAACATGATAATGAATTATCTGAAATTATCGCTAATTCTGATAAAGGATTAAGGATTGGTACTGAACATTTAAAAAACATTGATTTTACTACATACGATTGGGCAACAGGATCAGCAGTTGAAAAAAAGATTATGACCCTAAAAGCTGATGGAGGCGTTCAGGTTGTTAACATCAACACGCCAGCCTTCAAAGGGGGAGCAACAGATAACCTGGTAGTAGCAGATGCAACGGGAGTATTAAAAACCGTGGAGCGCAAAAAAATGGCACCTCAGTTTTTCTATATGCCAGCGGTGATTTTCAATACGAAAACAAGAGGAACTGGTTTAACTAGAGATTTATACCAAGACTATGTGAATCAATTCACTACAGCTAGCGGTACAGCCTATAATATTGCACATGGTGCAAATGGAGGAAGTCTTGCATATGATGGAGGTGTAATTGGAAGTGATGGTGCACCTGCTGTAATGGAGGTATACGGAAGAGGAGAGTTACACTACTATGTTACCTATTACGATAAAAATGTATTCGCTAATATTAGCATCAATGCAAATGGAGAGTTGAAATACGATATTGTCGGAACAGCAACACCCGCTTCGTATATGAATATCGTTTTTGTAATCAAGTAACGAATCATAATGGAGGTATTTTGAAGCAAAAGTTTCAAAATCTAAAATGAATTATAATTACGAATACAGCAATGATATATACAATTATAAATAAAATAACAACAAAAGCTTTACTTACTTTAGTCCTAGTACTAGGGGTAAGTACGGCTGTGTTGGCAGATGGTTCTAAAAACTTATATCCAACTGGAGCAAGCGGATATCGTGCAATGTTATTAGGAAAAGAACACTCTTCTCCAGAAGCAATTCCTTTTGCTAATGCAGGTGCTCATTATGTGTATGCAAAGGTGGGAGAGATCATTACGTTAGCTTCTTCTGCTCAGAGTTATGATAATAGTATTACTAAGCGAATTGCATTATATGCACCCAATGGTAATCCTATTGAATTAACTACTTATACTGGTTCTGGAAGTAGAAGAGTATATTTTGGAAATATTCCTAATCGTACAGCAGAATTAGCAGGACCCAAAAAGACAGAAAATGGAAGTGGAGGTTATGTTCCGATTTATCATAAGGTAGAAGAGACAGGGATTTATCGCATAGAATTTACAGGTAGAAGAACATCTGGGGATGGTTATATTGGTGAAACCGGATATACTCAAGTTGCTGATATAAATTGGAAAGAAGAAAATACTTTTAGTATAACTGCATGGGATATTTCAGTATTAAATTCTGCTAGGACTAGTTTTATACCTGGTCGTACTTATGCGACAAATTTAAATTTTTCAAATGGGAATTTTTCAAGTGGATCAAATTATCAAAATGTAGAATTTAATGGACAGTTTTATGTACGTACGAATGATGGATTTACCTATCGCGTAAAACACAATGGAACTTCAGGTATTGTTTGGGCTTTCTTTGTCAACAACAAAGGGTTTGTGGATAAAACGACAAGAAATGCGTTGTACAAAAGTATGAATAGTGAGGCGAGTGGTGTAAGAGATCAAATTCACAACCCCAATACACCAGATGATGCATCCAATATTACCCATAAAATTTATTATACTTTACCTGCTGATGACATGCCAGCTAGTGCGAAGGTCAATGTGAGTTCAGGCAGTACAACTGGATTAACAACCTGGTTGAATCCAAGAGTTGAAGAACCTGAAGTAACCAACGTAAAAGTAGTTGGTGCAGAAGGAACCTCTGGTGTTTTTGGACATAAAGGAGGCTATATCGAGTTCGATGCACCAGTAGCAGGACAACAATTTACGATTGAAATTGTAGTAAACGGGAGTGTTTTTAAAGCCATAGAAGGAAGTACAACAGTAGGACATAATAAGATTTACTGGAATGGTGTTGGAGCGAGTGGACAAAAGTTAAGAGGAACAGTACCTGTAGATTTAAAAATCCAACTACAAGGAGCTGAAGTGCATTTCCCTTTCTTTGATATGGAATACAACAAAGGAGGAATCATTATTGAGTTGTTGAACTACAATAATTTAACTGGACCTGCTATTTCAGATCTAGTCTTTTGGGATGATGCCAATATTCCAAATGTTTCGAATGGTTCAAATGTTAGTCCTAAAATCAACAGTCATTTAACCCCTGGAAATAATGGAATTAGCAGTAATTCCAACGGACACAAATGGGGAGAAGGTGGTTCAGGAGGAAATAATACCTTCGGAGATAAAAAGTCTATGGATACCTGGACGTTTCGAATGGGAAATAAAAAAGAAGAAAGAACACAGGTAGTAATTAAAGAAGCCGATTTATATACACAAATTACTCAAAAGATTAATGGTAGTGGAACTACAGCAAGTGGACGTAAAGGAAGCACAGTAGAATATACGATTGTAGCGGGTAATAAAGGACCTGATGATGTGATCGCTGATATTCCTAACGGTATTCACGGAGCACCTTTTAGTTTTACGCTACCTCCAGGGGTGGATGTTGTAAATCCATCACAAGTGAGTGTGGTATCGTCTTGTACGTCAGGATCAAAGATTGCTAAAGAATCGATTGAATTAGTCTATGATCCAGCAACGCGTACCTTTCGTTCAAAATTGCAAATTCCAAAAGATTGTACTGTTACCTATAAAGTAACTGGAATATTAAACGGAATGACAGGATCTATGGTGGCAGAATCTACCATCATGAGACCCGCAGACGTTTCAGATCCAGATGCAACCAATGGAGATCCATCGGTTAGACCAACGAATCCTCACTACGAGTGTTACAACAACGATTCAGGAAATCTACCAGGAAGTAGTGGATCGATTGGCTGTAACAACATCAAAGAAGCGGTATTCATGGCGTTGGGTGAATGTGTGGATCAGATTTTATATTTTGAAGACTTTGATCGCGGGTACTGGAATGTGAATTCTGGAAGAACGGATTGGATGAATAAAGCGTCGATTAGCATAAATCCGACTACAGGAGCTATTATGACCGATGGGAATGGAAGAGTCGTGAGACAAGGCCCAATAGGAGGAGCAACAGCAACCTACCTATTTGCACCAGGAATGAACGATAGCCGTTATGCTAGTGCAAATGGATTGCCACACAGTCAAGAGATTTCTGTAGCGCGTATCAAAAACGGATACTATTCGGTAAACCCTCCAGGATACGTACAGATGGGAATTCCAACAACGGATTCTTGGAATGAAGGAATTTGGGTGCCGAATGCGCCAACCAATGATCCTACATTGCCAAACAGTAATTTCGACTGGACACCCGCTTGGGACAAAGTGAATGCAATTCGCGATATGTCTGGAGCGGTAAATGGTTCGGCTTTCTTAGTTCGTGGAGCTAGTTCAGCGGCACAAAGTATTAAGCCATTCTACGAGTTTGAAGTAAGCGGAAGAATTGAAAAAGACAGAATTTATACCTTAGATATTTATTCCTATGTAACCTACCACGACAAAGACTATATGTTGATGGATGTAGTGGATAAACAAACAGGACATATCTATGCGTCTGTACCTTTAAAATACCCAGGACCTGGTTTACCAGAAGGGGCTTCACCAGAAGGATTTAGCTTAGGATGGGTACCATTAACCGCTAGTTTTACGTTTGCCGATGCAGAATGTGTGGATGTTTTAGGAAGAGAAGTGAAAATTGCCATTCGCGGAAGTCAAGATAGAGCCTTAGAAACAAGTAAAGGATTTGGACATACGTTAATTGATAATATTACTTTCTCTAAACGTACAGCGAATCAAAGTTGTGGAATCCACGTGTCTAATATTACGTGTGCAGATGAATGTTATCAAGATGTAGTAGGTAAAGGATTTGGATGGTTCCATAGTGCAGGAGCTAGACCTGAAGGAAGTAATGTAGTAGAGAAATTCGAACAACCAGCTACTGATGGAGGTTTCATCGTGGATATTTACCGTCTAGACAATTCTTTCAATATGGTAATCAACGGAGTACCTTTGTATAGAGAAGAGTTGGAATTTGAAACAGGACATGCTAACCGAAATGTGCGTTTTAAATCAGATGGGAAGCGATTTGGAGAGACAGGAACAAGTGCCGTTTGGAATGTGAATAAACATTCAAATGGAGTTGAATCAGATATTACGAATTTGGATTTAGAAGATCGATTGAACAACCCTACACCTGTTATTCGCGTAAGTATTGACAAATGGGGGAATGTGAAATTGGAAGGTAAAAGAACGACTAACGCCGCATTAGAAGAGTTAGAAGTTTACGATCGAAATAATAATAATGTCGTTGTTCCTTTACAAGTGGTACACTGGATTTCGGAAGGAACGGGAATGGAAGTAAATAAAGTGGATGTTACCCAAAACGTAATTGGACAAACGATGATGTATGGTTTCGGATACGGTTTACAACAAAAAGAGTGTGAAACTTGTACGTTGGAAAAAGATGGAGTCTTTGCAGATGAGAATGCCAACACATTCGCAGAAGAAGGAGAAACCATTACGTATACTTTCAAAGTGAAAAATGCGGGAGATATGGATATTTACGATATTGATATTAACGATCCATTGTTTGGATTTAATATTAAGTTAGATGAAACGACACATCAACCCATACAAGCAGGTGTAACTTTAGAAGGAGATAACAACAACAATGGAGTCTTGAATAGAAATGAAACGTGGACGTTTACCGTTTCGTATCAAGTAACACAGGATGATATTTATGTCAATCAAGGGGTATATAACCGCGCAACAGTTACAGGAGTTGGTCGTTTACCTCGATCAGAACGTACAGTAAATGAGCAGTCAACTGATCCAACGCCTTATAAAGAAGGAGATCCAGGATGGGATGCTACAAAATCATTCCACACGTATGTTCGTTTAGAGGGAAGTGGATTATTAATTACCAATCCAATGATTTATCAAAAGGTTAAGCAATTATAAGCTATGAAAAAAATATACAACCACCGTTTACTTTTCCTAAGTATTTTAGGAGTTAGTGTAGTAGCAGTCGCACAAGAGAAGGAACGTTCTTTTGTCAACCAAGGCGAAATATCCGTAGCAACTGGTGGGGTTATCTCAACCTTATACGATTTTGATAACCAAGCAGGAGCAAAAGTACACAACGATGGAACCGCTTATTACTATCGCGATTTTAATAACGATGGGTATTATTCTTTTACCAGCAACCGCAAAACGGGAAAAGCTATTTTCACGCGTTATACTGGAGAAGCTGGACAAGGAGCTCAGCTCATCAGCGGATCGGAAATGTCAGAATTTCACGATGTGGAGTTGAATAACGCAACCAAGAAAATGGCGTTTGATTTAAAGAACAACATGGAGGTACACGGTACTGTTGATTTTCAAGATGGAATTATTAAGGTTGATCCAACCCTTGCTCCAGATAAAAAATTATCAATAGGTATGTTGAGTTTCCAACAAGGAGCTAAGGCCATCAATGTAAGAGATGAATCTCATGCAGAAGGTCAGGTGGAGAAAATAGGAAACGAGCCGTTTCAATATCCAAAAGGAGACAGAGAAATGTACCGCTATGCACGTATTTCTGCTCCGGAGCTAAAAACAGATGCTTTCGTTGGGGAATACCGCACAGACGATAATCAATTTTTCGTAGCTCGTCCTGCAACGGTGGGCGTAATCAAAGAATTAGATAAAAACGAATATTGGCTGATTGATCGAGGTGTAGATACCCAAAGTGAAATCTTGTTAACCTTGAGTTGGGATGAGCGTACGACGCCTGCGTCTTTACTCGCAGATCCAGAAAACGAATTGCACATTGCGCGTTGGGATGCGAAACAACAACTATGGGTTGATGAAGGGGGAGTTGTGGATATGTCTACCAAAGAAGTTACGACAGTAGCTGCGGTAAAAGGATATGGATTCTTTACCTTAGCCACCGTGAAAAAAGATTGGATCTTAGATGGTGATATCGTCATCTACAACTTAGTAACACCAGATGGAGATGGTAAAAACGATTACTTTATCATTGATAATATCAAAAAATATCCAAACAATACCGTAGAGATTTACAACCGTTGGGGGGTAAAAGTATACGAAACTAGAGGATATGACCCACTTGGAGACGGAAGTTCCAATGTATTCAAAGGATATTCAGAAGGTCGCGTGACGATCGATAAGAGCAAGAAATTACCAAGTGGAACCTACTATTACGTAGTAACGTATGAGTACAAAGACCAAAATGGTAGTCGTATGATTAAGAAAGCTGCAAATTTACATTTGGAGTCTAATTAAATCAAAACTAGATGAAACTAAGAAACACAATACAGACAATTGTTCTTGGCGGTATAGGCTTGTTCAGCATGACGCAAGCCTATGCGCAACAAGATCCACAATATACCCAATACATGTATAACCATTCCAACATCAACCCCGCTTATGCAGGGAGTAGAGAAGGGTTAAACATCTTTGGATTATACCGCACGCAATGGGTCGGATTAGAAGGAGCACCTAAAACAGCAACCTTATCGGTGAATACTCCTTTAGGGGATTCAGGCTTAGGTTTAGGGGTGAACTTTGTCAATGACCACTTAGGGGTAATGGATGACAATACACTATCGGTAGATTTATCTTATGCAGTTGACTTGAATTACCACACTAAATTGGCTTTTGGATTAAAAGGATCAGCCAATTTATTGGATGTAAATTACAGTAAATTGCATATTTATAACCCAACGGATCCCGTGGCAGAAGACGACATCAAAAATAAATTCACACCCAATATAGGGGCTGGATTATTCTTGTATTCAGACAAAGCCTATGTTGGTTTATCCGTGCCTACGTTGTTAAAGCGCTCGCGTTATGATGACAATGATGTGAAAACACTACGTCAAAAAATGCACCTATACTTGACAGGGGGATATGTATTTGATATCAATACCGATATCAAGTTTAAACCCGCTACGATGATTAAAATGGAACAAGGATCACCGTTGCAAGTAGATCTATCCGCTAACTTCATGTTTGTAGATAAATTTACTGCAGGGATTGCCTACCGTTGGGATGCTGCTGTGAGTGGTTTAGTTGGTTTTCAAGTGTCAGACAATATCTTTGTTGGATATAGCTATGATGCCGAAACAACAAAGTTAGCCCGTTATAATTCGGGGTCTCACGAGATTTTTATGCGATTTACATTGTTTAACAGCTACAAGCGTATAACTGCGCCAAGGTTCTTCTAATTGTTATAAGTATGGTAAAACAAATAGTACAACTGGGTATTCTGAGTGCAGCTTTAAGCTTTAGCTTCTCGGGATACAGCCAGATTAAAAAAGAAAAACAAGCGGATAAAAACTTTGATCGCTTAGCGTATATCGATGCAATCAAAGTATATGAACGCATTGCAGATAAAGGATTTGTCAATACATCCATTTTGCAAAATTTAGCCGATGCTTATTACTTTAACGGAAAATTGGTAGAGGCGAATAAATGGTATGCAGAGCTATTTGATGGTACTTACGAAGATAAAGACCTTACTGCTTTATCATCTGAATATTACTATCGCTATGCACAAACGCTAAAGGCTACTAAAGATTACGCAAAGTCACAAGAGATGATGGGGCGCTTTGCAGCCTTGGAGCAAGAAGATTCCAGAACAGCGTTGTACAATAAAAACCGCGATTACTTAGAACATATCGAAAACCGTTCTGATCGTTATGATATCAAATTATTAGATATCAATACAGAATATTCGGATTATGGTGGTACAATGTTCGGAGATCAATTCATCTTTACTTCCGCACGTGCAACAGAACACCAAAGTGGAAGTAAAATACACGCCTGGACCAACGAAAGTTACACGAGCTTATATAGCTCTACGATTGATCAAAAGGGCTTTGGAGAACCCGTACTTTTTGCACCAGAGATTGAATCGAAGGTAAATGACGCAACAGCCGTATTTACGCAAGATGGCAATACGATGTATTTTACGCGTAACAACTCCAAAACCAGTGGTAGAAGCAAACAAAATAAAGATAAAACCTCTTTATTAAAATTATACAAGACAGTAAAGCAAGCGGATGGGAAGTGGGGACTAGTAGAGGAATTGCCGTTTAATTCGGATAATTTCAATACAGCCCATCCTGCTTTAACTCCTGACGATAAATGGTTGTACTTTGTTTCGGATAGAAAAGAAACAATCGGACAATCGGATTTATTTCGCGTAGCACTGTATGAAAATGGAGGATACGGACCCGTAGAAAACCTTGGAAAAACAATTAATACAGAAGGAAGAGAAAGTTTTCCTTTTATATCTTCGGATTTTCAACTCTATTTTTCCTCTGATGGACATCCAGGTTTAGGAGGAATGGATATCTTTGTAGCAAAATTATATCCCAACGGAACTTTTGGACCGGTGGTGAATATGGGAACGCCAATTAATAGTAGCATGGACGATTTTGGATTCTATTTAGATCCAAAGCAAAACAAAGGATTTGTTAGTTCAAACCGTGCAGATGGAAAAGGATCAGATGATATTTATTTCTTGGCAGAAAAACCGTGTAAACAAAGTATCGAAGGTACCGTATATGACAAAGATACAAATGAAGTGTTAGCTGATGCCCTAGTGGTAATCTCTGATGCAATGTATCAAAAATCAGATACAATCTATACGAATAGCAAAGGATATTACATCACTTCTTTGTTAGATTGTGGTCACAAATACCGCATCAAAGCAGAGAAGAAAAGGTATAATACCGTTGAGGTTGCCTTTAACGTAAATCGAGAACCAGGAGTTAAAACCGTGAATATCGGATTAGAAAAAACGGAAAAACCACTGGAAGTAAACGACGATTTATTTAAGAAGTTAAACCTTCAACCTATTTACTTTGATTTTGACAAATCGAATATCCGTAGAGACGCTTCGATTGAGTTAGTGAAAGTAGTAGAGGTAATGAAAGAATACCCAAGTATGAAGATTGATGTGCGCTCACATACAGATAGTAGAGGTAATGATGCGTATAACATGAGTCTATCTGATCGCCGTGTGAAATCAACTATCAAATGGATGATTGAACAAGGAATCGATCCAAGTCGCTTAACAGGTCGCGGTTATGGTGAAAGTCAATTGCTAAACAAATGTAGTAATGGCGTACCATGTACAGCAGAAGAACATCAGTTAAACAGACGAAGTGAATTTATTATTATTGAAATGTAATATAATCACAAAGCAAAACAACAAAAACAATTTTTTTTCGATGATCCTGCTGTAGGATTTAAAACAAGCAGCATAGCCCACAAGAGCGCTCGATTTCGAGCGCTCTTACTTTTTATTGGTAGTACATAAAGGAAGTCATACTCAATGATCCTCCCACATAGGCGTCATTGAAAAACAGTAAATCATCCTTTTTTTCCTTTAATCCCAAGGTGTAAAGCATCGGAATATAGTGTTCTAAGGTAGGCACAGCTAGCGAAATATGCGGGTGTATTTTTTCGTAATCAATGAGGCGTTTTACATCGTAATCCACAACGAATTGCTGAAGTGTTGCATTGATTTCAATCGCCCAGTCAAACCCGTAGTTGTCCTCCATCTTATCCCAGGAAAGCAAACGCAGATTGTGAATCATATTACCGCTGCCAATGAGCAACACCCCTTTTTTGCGCAAGTCACGCAATTGGGTAGCCAATTGATAATGGTAATCCAAGGGTTTATCATAGTCAATGCTCAGCTGTAAAACGGGGATGTTTGCTTGTGGAAACATATGTCGAGTAATGGACCAGGTACCGTGATCTAAACCCCAATCGTGATCCAAGTGAAGATCGGTATGAACCAACTTTTGAATGTCTTTTGCAAGTACTGGATCCCCAGGAGCAGGATATTCAACCTCAAATAAAGGCTGCGGAAACCCCCTGAAATCGTGTAAGGTCTCCGGAAAATCCATAGCAGTAATCGCACTGCCTTTGGTCAACCAATGAGCAGAAATAACAACAATGGCCTTTGGTGTAGGGAAGCTTTGCCCTAGGCTGTGCCAATTTTGAGAAAATAGCGTATCCTCAATTGCATTCATCGGCGAACCATGTCCAATAAATAACGCGGGCATTAAGTGCTCACTATAGGATAACTGCTGTGAAAATCGATATAGATCTTGAAGTGATTGCATAAGGTTTGAATTTAATAGGTAAAGTTCTACAATTTATTTTTTGCTGTCTCTCGAATTATTAAACGTTTAACTATATTAAGAAAAGAAATAAATTTAGTCTTTCGTTGCCATAATTTCACTTAAATCGGAAGTTTGAATCTTAAAATTAGTGTAAAGTAATGGTGTTATTTACTTCTTGTTCGCATAATTAGGGTGAATAATAATTGAAATATACATATTTATAGGGTATGTTGTTTGTATTTTGAATTTTATGTTTTATTTTATTGATTGTTTCTTTGTTTTCTTAATTTTTTAAGGGAAATACTGCGTTAATTTTGTAGAATAAATTAATCAAAAGGATAGAATGAACGCAAAATTGAAGTACATCGCTCTCTTTTTGTGTTGCTTGTTTATTCAACTAGCACATGCACAAGAGAAAGAATTTTCGGGAACGGTTACAGAAGGCGGTGTGCCTTTACCAGGTGTAACGGTTCTCCTGGAGGGAACCCAACAGGGTACTCAAACAGATTTAGACGGAAAATACACCCTAAAAGTAAAACAAGGGGATGTACTTGTATTTTCTTTCATCGGGATGAAAGAAATAAAATACAAGGTAACGCAAGCGAGTGTGTATAACTTAGAAATGGAGGCTGAAGAAAATAGGCTAGAAGGAGTTGTAGTTACGGCTTTGGGTATTAAAAGGGACAAGAAAAAATTGGGGTATTCTTCCCAAGAAGTGAAAGGAGAGCATCTCGCCAGTGCCGGAAAATCGAATGCGGTAAATGCGCTCTCGGGAAATGTTGCTGGTTTGCAAGTGACCGCCCCATCAACCATGGGGGGATCTGCGCGTATTGTCTTGCGTGGTGTCAAATCTGTGGTGGGTAATAATCAACCGCTGATTGTCGTTGATGGAATTCCCCTGGATAACAGCAACTTTGCAGATAATGATATGCAAAGAGGAGCAGGTGGACGCGATTATGGTGATGGATCTGCTGATATTAACCCCGATGATATTGAATCAGTAACCGTTTTGAAAGGTGGGCCTGCATCAGCACTTTACGGTAATAGAGGAGGAAATGGCGTGATTATTTATACCACCAAATCAGCCCAAAATGGGCGAACTGAAATTGAATTTAATTCGGGGCTAGCCTTCGAATCAGTCAACATCATGCCTCAATTGCAAAATCAATATGGAGGTGGATCAACAGAAACGTTTAGACAACAAGAAATCAACGGAAAAACATACAACCTGCCTGAGTATATTCTAGATGAAAGCTGGGGACCTAAATTCGACGGAACGCCTTATCTCCCCTGGTATGCTTTTGATCCCGAATTCGGAAGTGACTACATGAAGGAAGTTCCTTGGGTCAAATCGAAAAACGATGTCAAATCCTTTTTTAAAACAGGAGTAACGCACAATCAATCGGTGTCGATTGCCAAGTCATTCAAGGAAAGCAATATTCGAATGGCTTTTAACAATAACGTAACGGAAGGCATCGTTCCCAATTCAAAACTTCAACGCAATAATTTTACGGTTAATGCTTCAACGCAAATGAGCGAACAGTTAAAAGCGGAAACCAATGTCAATTTTGTCTATACAAAGGGATTTAACCGCCCCGAAATTGGCTATGGCGATAATTCTGTTGCAGAGCGATTCTTTCAGTGGGGACAACGCCAATTAGATTTCAATAAGCTAAAAGACTATAAATTAGCCAATGGAAATCAACGCTCTTGGAATAGAATGTCCTGGGATAATGGAATGCCCGCTTATTCTGATAATCCCTATTGGGTAACGTACGAAAATACGTCCCAAGATGTGAGAAATAGATTCTTTGGAAACGCAAAGCTAACGTATAATTTTGCGAATAATATATATGCTGTAGGAACAGTCTACGCCGATCAATATAACCTTGCCATTGAGGAACGCGTAGCCGTGGGTTCTCAAAAAACGTCTTCTTATCAATTGACCAAGAGAAATGTTTCTGAATACAATTATGAAGGACGTCTACACTATGATGACCAATTTAATGACATTGGTCTGAATACTTTTATCGGTGTAAATAGAAGTGAAAAACGCAATGACTTCGTGAAAGGCGAAAGCGTAGGAGGACTTAATTTGCCTAATTTGTATAATCTGGATAATAGCGTTTCTCCAGCGAAAGGAACCAATACGTTTGTTCATTCGCGTACTAATTCTGTTTTTGGATCCGCTAGTGTCAACTATAGAGAATTTGTATTCCTAGAAGGTACCGTGCGTACGGATTGGTTTTCTACCGTTAAAAAATCTGTAACCTACCCCTCATTAACGGGAACGTTTATCTTTTCAAATGTACTAAATGATGTAGATTGGTTGAGTTTTGGTAAAATTCGATTCGGTTGGGCACAAGTGGGAAATGATACCGATCCTTATCGAACCCAAGACTACTATAGAGTAAATGGTCCATTCTTGGATCAACCAACGTATGCCTTAGACAATACAGCGAATAATCCTGACTTAAAACCGGAGTTGATGACAACCAAGGAAATTGGACTGGAAGCTGCTTTTCTCCACAATCGAATTGGAATTGAAGTGTCTTACTATGAAATTGATACGCAGGATTTAATTACAAAGGTACAATATGATGCCGCTACGGGATTTGCCTACCGATGGATGAATGCAGGAGATATGGAGAATAAAGGAGTTGAAGCAACCTTAAATCTAACTCCT
The DNA here is from genome assembly GCF_009792295.1 of Myroides fluvii. Lineage (NCBI taxonomy): Bacteria > Pseudomonadati > Bacteroidota > Flavobacteriia > Flavobacteriales > Flavobacteriaceae > Myroides > Myroides fluvii. Next base: position 2,648,837 of record NZ_CP039934.1, read on the forward strand.
ATTCAAACAAGTGATTTTTCATGGCAAATCACCTGGAATATAGCAAAGAATAAAAATAAACTAACCCGATTAGCAGAAGGAGTAGAGTCAGTAGAGATTGCTCGTGCACCTTTCCGAGTTTCACTACAAGGAAAAATGGGAGAAACGTATGGACAAATCTATGGAACAGATTACGTTTACGATGACAAGGGAAATAAAGTGATAGGAGAAGATGGATTGTATAAAGCATCTGAAGTGAAAGCCTTGGGATCTTATTTACCCGATTACAATATGGGAATTAGAACTAGTTTTCGCTATAAAAACATCAATCTAGGTGTGTTAATCGATGTGCAAAAAGGAGGGAAATATTATTCAACAACGCATATGTACGGCATGTTTTCGGGGATGTTAGACGAAACTACTGCAAATAATATTAGGGAAACCGGATTAATCTTGGAAGGGGTAAAAGAAGACGGCACAAAGAATGATAAAAGTATTAGCGCTGTAGATTGGGCAAAGGGGTTTAATGGAACAGTAGATGCACAAAATATATTTGATGCAGACTATGTGAAATTGAGAGAAATAACGGTAGGCTACGATTTGCCAATGAAGTGGTTGGGGCCTTTCAAAGGAATAACGATTTCCTTGTATGCGCGTAATTTATTTACATGGAATTTGGCTTGGAAAGGAATGGATCCTGAAATGGCCTCTTATGGAAGTGGGAATATTCAAGCCATCGAAGGAGCATCATTGCCCTCAACGCGAAGTTATGGAATGAATGTCAAATTTAAAATATAATTGAATCACATGAAAAAATATATCATTCAAACTGTAGTAGTGATGAATCTGATTTTGTGTATAAGTTGTGATCGCGATTTAGACAAAATCAATGTTAATCCAAATCAACCCTTAGAGGTAACAACTAATGGATTGTTTAACAATACGAATAAGGAGTTGATGACCAGAACAAGGAGAGGTATGCCCTCTGGACGTATGGCGCTTCCTTGGATTCAATATTCCGCCCAAAGAAATTACACAGCAGAAGATCGCTATCAATTTAGAGGCGAAGTAAATAATAGCTTGTATACCGATATCTTTTTAGCCGTAAAAGGGTATAAGCAAATCATCGATATCGTGGAAAATCCTGTTAATGCATCGAAAGTAGCTACGTATGGTGACCCCGTAAATCAATTAGCCGCAGCGCGTATTATGATTGCTTATGCACAATTGCAATTGGTGGATATGTATGGCGATGTTCCGTACTATTCTTACGGAACTAAAGATCCCGACTTTCAAGCCATGACCTTGGGAACGGATCAAGAAATAGCAACGCCTAAATTTGCACCTCAAGATAAAATCTATACGGATTTAATGAAGGAACTAAAGGAAGCTGCTGAATCTGTTAACATGGAAGCATCGAATATTTTTAACTCCGGAGATTTTTTATTTGGCTCTCCTTCAAAATTAAAGAAATTTGCCAACTCATTGCGCTTGAGAATTGCTAATCGAGTGAAAACGATTATTCCGATGGCTCAAACGCATATTGCTGAACTAACTGCAAATACAGCAAATTTGATGCAGTCGAATGAGGATAATGTCGGGCAAAAATTCCAAAATGACCCCGTGAAACCAGCTCCTTTCTACCTTGATGCTTTCGTCTCGAAAAGGAACGACTTTTCACCAACTAATACGTTTGTAGAATTGCTAAAAGGAGAAACAAAAACCGCACACCCGAATCCTTTTGCCAATATCGTTGATCCGAGATTGTATAAAATGGTAGCTCCAATTAGTCAACTCGTTACAGATGAAAGTGGTAAACAAACAGAGGTAACATTGGCTTTTTACTATGATGCTTCTAAACCAGAACCTTGCATTGAGAAAAATGATTACGTCGATCGTACTCCCGATTTTTATATTGGTATGCCTATCGGAATTACAGATGCTTATACGGGAAGTCAGGCCGATTTTGCTTCTCAATTTGGCGGCACAGTGTATAAAGCCGATGCTACAGAGCTATTGATGGAATATGCCGAAGTAGCTTTTATTTTGGCTGAATTAGGGGTGGATCCACAAGCAAATTACATCAATGGAATCAAAGCCTCCATGGAAAAATGGAAGGTAGATCCTACTGATATTGATAGCTATTTATCCAACGCACTAACGGTTAATCAAGAAACAATACTCACCCAAAAATACATCGCTTTATTCCTACAACCCTATGAAGCATGGGCAGAATATAGAAGAACAACATATCCTAAAACCCTTTTATTTCCTGGACAAACTCACGAGCTAATTGCTCCAGGACCTCAACAACAAACGGAATACATCTTTACGCCTCTAAATGGACTGACTGATTTGCCTGGACGTGTTACATATCCAACCAATCTAAACCTCGTTAATAAAGCGAATAAAGATGCTGCAGCTGCAAGAATGGGAGGAGATCTCATGAGCACCAAATTAATTTGGGCTGAATAATTATTTTTAGGTTAGAGTAAAAGGGTTTTCTGAAAAGAGACCCCTTTGCGCTAATACAAACAGTTAGCCCTTGGTTTTTACTATGTCTGCTCGTTGATTTTCGATTTTTTACCGCTAACCTCCCTAAAAACAGTCATAAAAAAAAGCGTAATATTGTAAAAAAAAATGAACTATACTTGTGCGAATTGTGGACAAGAACACGATGATTGGCCAGCATTAGTCTATCCAACGCCGTTGAGTTATGCAGAATTAACCGACGAAGAGAAAAAAAAAGCCGAATTAACTAGCGATTTATGTGTAATTCAAAATCCAACAGATACCTACTATTTTGTTCGAGTAGTATTGATTCAAACTGTAGTAGATGCTTGTCAAGATTTAGACTATGGCGTTTGGGTTTCACTCAGTGAAAAGAGCTTTAAAGAATATTGCGATAATTATGACAACAAGGAATTTAAGACAACCTATTTTGGGTGGTTTAATAATCATATAGCACCTTATCCCTTCGAAACTTGTATGGGAATTGGTACTAATGTAGAAGTAGATAATGAAAGAGGACGACCTTTTATTTACTTACATCAAAAAGAAAACAATGATTTAGTGCATGATTTTTATACGGGAATTACAACCGAAGAAGCGACAAGGAGAATTAAGGTTGCCCTAGGAAATTAAAAGAATAAATAAAAAAAAACAGGAGATTTTCAATCTCCTGTTTTTTTAAAAGGATAGCTTAATGATGCGGTCCAATTGTTTTTTATTGATATCAATCGGAGCTGCATTGTATAATTCTAATTTCAAAAGAGATACAATAGCAAAGAAATCAGTAGCTAAAACTTTGTAATAGCCTTCAAAATCCCTTTCGGTTTTATCCTCAATTCGCTTGATTTTCTTGCTTTCTTCCATTAAATTTCCAACACACACCAAGATTTGATCAAAGGTCTCCGTTGAGGTGTGCATCTGTAAAAAACCAAATTCAAAAAGCAAATCTTGTAAACTGTTGACTTCTCTTTCTAGGGTTTTGTCATGACTTAAGTGTAAAGTCAATTTTTCTTTTTGTAGAATAGTGTTTAATTGGGTAAGGAAATGAAAGAAAACCTCTTGTTTCTTTTCAAAAACCATTAAGTTTCGCTCTCGTGATTCTTCGCTTTTTGTTTGTCCTTGTAAAAGTAAAACAGTGATAATAGCGGTAATAACAACACCCAATAAGGTGCCGAAAAATTGGGCTGGTAGCGAACTGAGTTCGAAAATTTCAAAAGTAACCGCAGTAATTAAGAATATAATCGTTAAAATAAGCACAGCGCCACGTGAAAAATTTGATTTTAACTTCATTGTCAAAGGTTTGAATAGATCGTAATAGATTGAAATGTTCAGGGATTAAAGTACAACTTATTTTGTATTAGACTGCGTTTTTTTTGGGATTACCTGGATATATAGAGGTAGAATTCTATTATTCATAATAAAAAGAAACTTTTGTTGTACTTCGTATAATAAGCTGTGTTTTTTTGCGTTTTATAGGGGTATTTAGCCTAAAAACATGAAGTATTAAAAAAATATTAAAATATAGACTGTGCACTTGATTTGATTAAAAAAAGGAGTATGTTTATACAACATAAGATTTAAAATATAGAGTTATGAAAACAAGAATAATGTTGAACTATGCAACGACTATCTTAGAAAGCGTAAGTTTTGACTCGAAATTGTTTTATAAAGAGTTACAAAAAGCACTAAATCATTTAGTTCCATATGATGTTGAACAATTAGGTAAATGGGTGAACAGCTTTGTACAAGAAAAACCTGAATTAAGCGATTCTCTACATTTATTAAACGTATAAAATGAAAAGCTATCTCAAATGAGATGGCTTTTTTTATGCCTGCTGGAAGGGTAAATTCGTTGATTTTGTCATAATCATCTCCTTTTCTTTACCTTTGAGATAAAATGAATACTATAATGAATAGATACTTCCATATAAATAGTAAAGTAAATGCCTCAGTTCCAAGAAGGAAAAGGAGCAAATCAAACGAACTGCAAATCGGTATAAATGAGAATAGAGGATGAGGATATATGTAAAAAACATGGTTTGTCATCGTTGTATCCTCGCAGTAGAACAGATTCTTCAAAAGCTGAATTACACCGTTGTTGACATTCAATTAGGTAAAGTAGAAATACAAGAGCAACTCGATGATAAAGCACTAGAACAGTTACGCCAACAAGTAGAAGCCATCGGATTTGAGCTTCTCGATGACAAAGAACGTCAGTTGGTGGCTCAAATAAAATCATTATTAATCCGTTTATTGCAATCGGAGCATTGGACGTTAGAAACTCCTTTGTCTTCATATTTAGCGGAACAAGTAAATAGAGATTATTTGTACTTGACACAGCTTTTCTCTCAAATTGAATCCACGACAATTGAGCAATATTTTATTCAATTGAAGATTGAAAGAGTAAAAGAATTGCTGACGTATGGTGAATTGACATTAAAAGAAATAACCTTTCGTTTAAATTACAGTAGTGTAGCCCATTTAAGTGCACAATTTAAAAAGATAACGGGAATGACTCCCACGGCATTTAAACAAGTGATGCCCCATCATAGAACGCAAATTGATCTGCTATAAAAAGAACAAAGCCCTAAAAATTAGGGCTTTGTTATATCTAAAAGTTTAATCTTATCGGTATAATTCACAATTTTGATTGTGATTGGATCTTCGTTTGCATTTCGACCCTTAATGATATAAAGCTTGCCTTTTTCAAAATCAACATTACTTTGATCAAAGTCAACTTTCCCGTATTGCAGCGATTTTCGGATATCGTCTTCGACTACCCAGCCTTCTTTTAATTTAAATTCGGCATCTGAACTATAGTGCACAGGCTTGCTTCTCAAATCTTTCAATACTCTACAATTGGGTAAATAGCAAAACTCTGTTTTCTTTTCTCCAAAAAAGTAAAATAAAAACATGCAGCCAATCAATAGGCCAAACAAATAATACGCAAGTCTTTGTATAAAACTCATTTCTTTAAAATTTGTACAAAAGTAGCAATATCGCGTTGTAAAACTAAATAATTGGCAAAAAATTAGAAGGCAAAAAGTCGAATGTCTTTGTAATCCAAGTTAAACCAATCCGCAACCACCTTATTTGTAATTAAACCTTTATAGGTATAAATACCAGATTTTAAGACATTATCTGTAAATACGGTGCCTTCTAGGCTGCCATTGTCTGCAAATTCTAAAAGAAAAGGAGTGATCACGTTGCTAATAGCCATAGAAGCCGTCTTGCAATAGCGCGAAGTAATATTGGGTACACCATAGTGAATCACTTCATATTTTCTTTTGATTGGTTGCTCGTGTGTGGTCAGTTCTGAAGTTTCAAAACATCCTCCATTGTCAATGGCTACATCGATAATCACCGCATCTCTTTTCATGCTCTCGACCATGGTTTGCGTAACGACAACAGGGGCTCGATTTTTGCCGCGAATAGCGCCAATAGCAACATCGCATCGCATCAAGGCTTTTAAAAGAATTTTATCTTGAATCGTAGAAGTTGAAACAGGAAAGGGCAAGTTGTTTTGTAAACGTCTCAATTTTTGTATAGAATTGTCGAAAATTCGAACGTTAGCTCCCATGCTAATAGCTGTCTTAGCCGCATATTCAGCTACAATTCCCGCTCCTAAGATGACAACTTCTGTGGGAACGACCCCCGTGATATTACCCATTAATAAACCTTTGCCATTGTTGGTAGTTGTCATTAGCTCTGAGGCAATTTGGATGGACGCTATGCCCGCTAGTTCACTTAAAATACTGGTTGCGGGAAAAGAACCGTGCGTGTCTTGAATGAATTCAAAGCCAATTGCCGATATTTTTTTCTTTGCCAACGCTTTGAAATAGGCTGGATCAAGTGTTTTTAACTGAATGGTTGACCACAATACACTATGCGGAACCATAAGCTTGATTTCGTCCAACGTAGGGGGAACAACCTTAACGACAATTGGACAACCAAATACCTTTTTCGCATCAGTTGTAATTTCTGCTCCTGCCTTGCTGTATTCTAAATCACTGTAACTAGAAGCGTCTCCTGCTCCCTTTTCAATCAAGACACGATGTCCGTAGGCATGAAGTGTTTGCACCGCTTCAGGTGTGATGCAAATTCTCTTTTCAACTGTGAAGTTTTCTTTTGGTACACCAATGAATAATTCACCTTTGCGTGGCTCTACAAGTAAGCATTCCTCTTGTGGAAGTAAGGTCTTTTTTGAAAAAGGATACATTTTAGACATAGGTTATTCGTTATGCATTTGTAAGTGTTAATTGTCGCTCTAGGGTAGCCAAGATCACGATTTCTATTGTGCTGTGATTTTCGGGAATTAAATTGGGCGTTTTGTCAGGCCATTCAATAAAACACCAATCTCCACTGTATAGATATTCCTCAAATCCAAAATCATAAGCTTCTTCCTCTTGCTCGATGCGATATAAATCGAAGTGGTATAGAGAAGCGGTAGAACTGGGAATTTCATAGGCATTGACAATAGAAAATGTAGGACTACTCGTCATTTGCGTTATGCCCAATTGCTTGGCTAATGCTTTGATAAAAGTCGTTTTTCCAGCTCCCATTGGCGCGCGAAATAATACAATTTTATGCGTGAGTAACGGCAAAATTTTAGCAGCAATGCTATCAATATCTTCCAGTTGATAAGTGAATTCCATTTATTTTGGGTTTAATATGATAAAAGGAACAATCATTTCTTCGAGCGATATACCTCCATGTTGGTAGGTATTTCTAAAATAAGATACGTAGTAATTGTAATTATTTTGATAGGCTAAGAAACAATCATTTTTTGCAAAAATAAAGGAACTACTTAGATTTATCGCGGGCAACTGAATCTTTTTTGGATCTTTCACCACATAGACGTCTTTCTTTTCGAAAGTTAAACTTTTGCCCGTTTTATAGCGAAGATTTAGACTTGTGTTTTTATCTCCTATAACCTTTGACGGTGTATTGCAATTAATTGTTCCGTGATCTGTTGTGATGATGAGTTTATAACCTGCTTGTTGTGCTTGTTGAATAACATCTAACAGGGTAGAGTTCTTAAACCAACTGGTCGTTAAAGAACGGTAAGCTTTGTCGTTGGACGCCAGTTCTTTTATTACTTCCATTTCTGTTTTGGCATGAGACAGCATATCAACAAAATTATAGACAATCGTAATCAATTGATTGTGCTTGATTGCATTGAAATTATCCACGAGCTTTCGACCGTCTTTTTGTCCGACAATCTTAAAGTACTCATTGGGAACAGTTAAGCGCAAGCGCTGTAATTGGGCCTGTAAAAAGTCGTTTTCATGTAAATTTTTTCCTCCTTCATCGATGTCGTTTTTCCACCAATTGGGATGCATTTGTTCCATTTGTAAAGGAGTTAATCCTGAAAAAATAGCATTTCTAGCGTATTGCGTTGTAGTTGGTAAAATGGAGAAAAAGGTGTGTTCAGTTTCTATTTTATAATAGTTGGAAACAATAGGCTCAAACGATCTCCATTGATCGTATCGCATGTTGTCGATGACTAAAAATAGAATCTTATTATTTTCCTTTTTTAATTCAGGTACCACCCATTTTTTGAATATTTCATGAGAAAATGTCGGTCGGTCTGAAGTTGAATTGATCCAGGTTTCGTATTTCTTTTCAATAAATTTACCGAATAAGCTGTTGGCTTCACTTTTTTGACCTTCTAAAATATTGATGAGGTTTTGATCCTCGATATCTTCGAGCTTACTCTCCCAAAATAACAGTTTTCGATAGAGCGAAATCCAGTCTTCATAGGTGTTAATTGCCATCAAATCCATGGCGATATTTCGGAATTCCTTTTGATAGCTTAAGGATGATTTCTCAGAGACAATACGCGAATCGTCCAAGTTCTTTTTTAAGCACAATAAAATCTGATTGGGATTAACGGGTTTGATAAGATAATCTGCAATCTTAGCACCAATGGCTTCTTCCATGATGTATTCCTCCTCACTTTTGGTAATCATTACAGCAGGAAGGCTGTTTTTGATGCTTTTGATTTCATTTAAGGTTTCTAGCCCCGTTAGGCCAGGCATGTTTTCGTCTAGAAAGACAATGTCGAAATGATGTTGACTAACGAGTTCTATCGCATCAGCACCATTAGTCGCCGTTGTAACAGCGTAATTTTTTTTTTCTAAAAAGAGAATATGCGGTTTTAATAGATCAATTTCATCATCAACCCAGAGTATATTAATTGCATTCATAGTATAAAAGTTCAACAATTTAAATTTTGTACAGTTTGCTGTATGTCTTTTTATTCGAAAGATTACAGTTAATAACGTAAAAAATATAAATATACATATAAATATAGGGAGTAAATTTTGTATTCCAATTTAGGAAGCGATATTTTTGTTGATATTTAAGAAGTTAATGTATTACTCGTTTATTATTCCTGTTTACAATCGGCCCGATGAAACAGATGAATTGTTAGCTAGTTTAACTAAGCAAACGTTTCAAGGTGACTTTGAGGTGGTAATTGTAGAAGATGGATCAACTGTTGATTCGAGATCTATCGTGGAGAAATACCAAGATCAACTCGATATATCGTACTATTACAAAAGCAATTCAGGTCCTGGAGATTCTAGAAATTACGGCATGCACAAAGCAAAAGGGACCTACTATATCATCTTGGATTCGGATTGTATCATACCTCAAGACTATTTGCGTGTAGTAGATTTGTATTTACAAGAAAAATACGTCGATTGTTTTGGTGGTCCAGATCGCGCGTTAGCTAGTTTTACTGCTGTACAAAAAGCGATAAATTTTGCGATGACTTCCTTTCTGACCACTGGAGGGATACGAGGAGGTTCGGAACGCTTGAGCAAGTTTCAACCCCGTAGCTTTAATATGGGAATTTCTAAAAAAGCCTTCTCCCTGTCTGAAGGATTTGGAAAAATTCACCCAGGAGAAGATCCTGATTTAACCATTCGGCTGTGGAATTTAGGTTTCCGTTCAGAGCTTTTTCCCGATGCTTATGTCTATCACAAGAGGAGAATCGACTGGAAGAGATTTTATACGCAAGTTCATAAATTTGGAAAAGCACGACCTATTCTCAATCAACGCTATCCAGAATATGCCAAAATGACGTATTGGTTTCCAAGCCTTTTTATGGGAGGATTGATTATAAGTCTTTTATTCCTATTGTTTGGCTTTTATTTGCCTTTTTTGCTTTATCTGTTATATTTTTTCTTAGTTTTTGTAATATCTTTGAAGGAAGAAAAGAGTTTTAAGGTTTCAGTTTTGTCAATGTGTGCTGTTTTTATGCAATTTTATGGCTATGGTACAGGTTTTGTCAAATCAAATTACATCTTGCATATCTTAAGACAAAAACCAGAAAAAGGAATGCCAGAAATGTTTTTTAAATAACAACAAAGCAGATGAGTATTATTGTAGGTTTAACAGGTGGAATTGGCAGTGGAAAAACCACCGTTGCCAAATTGTTCGAAAAGCACGGAGTTCCTATCTATATTGCAGATGAACGCGCGCGAATGATTATGGATCAACCCGAAGTAGTACAAGCAGTACAACAAATCTTCAAGACCTCCGTTATTAATGAATTCGGATTATTGGACCGCGCTCGAATTAAAGCCTTGGTTTTTGACGATAAAACACTGTTGGAGCAACTCAATCAGGTTGTGCATCCACGGGTGAAAAAAGATTTTGAAGATTGGCTAGCAGCACAGCACAACAGCCCTTTCGTTATTAAAGAAAGTGCAATTTTGTTTGAAAATGGACTAGAAAAAGACTGTGATGTAGTCATTCTTGTCGTTGCAGCAGAAGAGGTTAGAATTGAAAGAGTTATGGCAAGAGATGGTGTTTCAAAAGAACAAGTATTGAAAATTATTGATAATCAAATGAAAGACGAAGAAAAGATAGGAAGAAGTCAGTATATAATTGAAAATAATAACAAAAAAACAATTGAAAGTGATATTATTTCGATAATACGTGATATTAATTTAAAAAATCATTTAATTTAATCGGTTAATTTTATGTTAACTACTAGGGAATATACATTATTAATCATAATTTTGAATTGCGATGAATAAATTACGATTTAGAGTACTTGTCGGTATAATGAGTTTTTCATTAATTGGAATCATCATCGTACAATTATATTGGATTGTTAGTTCGTATAATAATAACGAAGAACAGTTCAAGTATCATGTTCAACAAGTTATTGGAAATGTAGCAAACGCCATTGAGCAGAATGAAGCGATGGAGTTTTATAAGATGTACAATAACTTGAAGGATAGTATTGGCGAACCGCCAAAACAAAGTGAATTAAAAGAGATCGTTTTTTATGAGCGCAATCCAAGAACAAATGAGTCGGTTTTTTACTCAAACACATTGGTTCTTGAAGATTTTAATTTGCGAAGTTCGTTCTTTGATAAAAGAGCCGATAGTACAAACATCAAGAGCTTTGTAGCTAGGCGTAAAACAGAAATCCACAAAGGAAATTCTTTTGATCGGGGTGGAGATAATTTACATCAAAACTATCCGGATGAAGTAATTGAGAAATCGGGAAATCTAGACGTACTAGACAAGGCGCAATTTGAAATATATTTCAAAGATATTGTTGCGTTAAAACGCGTAGACGAGCGAATTTCGAAAGAGAAACTCGATGAATTGCTCAAAAACGAATTACATCAATATGGCGTTAATGCCAAGTATGAATTCGGCGTCTACAATAAAGGATTAGCAACAAAAATAAAGTCAGATGATTTTGAATACAGTGAAGGATCAACTTATGGAGTTCCCGTTTTAAAAAGTAATGACGGAAAAAGTAAGTATCACTTGTATGTGACATTTCCAGAAAAGAGTAAATATTTGTTTTCTTCTTTAATCGGAATAACCTTTTTGTCTATTTTATTTACGGTTGTAATTATTGCCGCCTACTTAAATGCGATTAATCAATTGATTAAACAGAAGCAAATTTCAGAAATGAAAACGGACTTCATTAATAATATGACGCATGAGTTTAAAACGCCTATAGCTACAATAAACCTAGCCTTGGATGCAATTAAAAACCCGAAGGTAATAGGAAACGCCGAAATGGTTGAGCGATACCTCAATATGATTCGGGAAGAGAATAAGCGCATGCATGCACAAGTTGAAAATGTGCTTCGAATTTCAAAACTCGAAAAGAAAGAGTTTGAATCGGATAAAGAAGCCGTAGATATTCACGAGGTTATTGAATCAGCTGTGGATCATGTCAGTTTAATTGTCCAAGATAGAGGAGGAGAGATAAATCTTCATCTCGATGCAAGGCGATCGGATATTTTAGGAAACGATTTTCACTTGACTAGTGTCATGGTGAATATGTTAGATAATGCCATTAAATACTCAAAAGAAAGACCTATCATTGATGTATATACTGAAAATATCAAAGATTTTATCTTGATAAAAGTAGTCGATCAGGGAGTGGGAATGAGTAAAAATGCACAGAAGAGAATTTTTGATAAATTCTATCGTGAGCATACAGGAGATTTACACGATGTAAAGGGACATGGATTGGGGTTAGCCTACGTTCAACAAATAGTTGAAGACCACAATGCACAGGTATATGTTGAAAGTGAGAAAGGTAAAGGAAGTACGTTCATTATAAAAATGCCATTAATAAATTAATCAATATATATGGAAACAACAAACAACAAAAAGATTTTATTAGTAGAGGACGATCCAAACTTTGGAGCGATCTTGAAAGATTATTTAGCGATTAATGACTTTGAAGTTACATTAGCTAAAAATGGAATGGAAGGATTCGAAAAGTTTAAACGCGATACTTTTGACCTTTGTATCCTTGACGTCATGATGCCTTATAAAGACGGATTTACATTAGCCAAAGAAATTCGCGATAAAAATAAGGAAGTGCCTATTATTTTCTTAACTGCAAAATCAATGAAAGAGGATGTGTTAAGAGGGTATAAAGTTGGAGCAGACGATTATTTAAATAAACCTTTTGATTCAGAAGTGTTATTGATGAAAATCAAAGCGATTATTCATAGAAAAACATCTGAAGTTAAAACGGATAATACAAAATTTGAGTTCCAAATTGGTAAGTTTCATTTGAATTCTAAATTGAGATTCTTGACTTTCCAAGACCAAGAGCCAATTAAGTTGTCCCCAAAAGAAAATGAACTGCTAAAACTATTGGCAATTTACGAGAACGACTTGATGCCAAGAGAAGTTGCTTTAACGAAAATATGGAGAGATGATAATTATTTTACTTCTCGTAGTATGGACGTTTATATTGCAAAATTGAGAAAGTATTTGAAATTAGACGAAGCTGTTGAAATTTTGAATATTCACGGAGAAGGATTCCGTTTAGTAGTAAAAGGAGAAGGAGAAGAGTAATCTTTTCTTTGTATAAAATAAAAGGAGTAAGATTTTTTCTTACTCCTTTTTTTATTATAGTAATCGGTTTTAATTTTCTGAGAAGATTAATCGTTCTTTAATCGAAAAAAACAAAAAACAAAAAAGCGAAACTAGTTCTTCTTTGGACTAATAATTTTTACATCTTGAAAGGCGATTGCACCGCGAATAATACCCAATATAGTTTCGTGTAAAGCTTGAATAATTTGGAGCTTTAAGTCGTTAGTTGTGTGAATTAAACTAATTTCTCTTGCAGGTTGAGGGGAAGCGAATTGCACTAAGTTTTTTTGATCGTCTTGTGTGAGTTGAAGTGTGTGTAAGTAAGGTAAAAGCGTGTAGCCTAAACCTTCCTTAGACAGTTGAATTAAGGTTTCGAAACTTCCGCTTTCTAGTGAAAAAGGTCGATCGGTCTCCTCACTTTTATTTTGGCAAATATTGATAATTCCATCTCGGAAACAATGTCCATCTTGCAACAATAAAAGTTGTTTTAAATCCAGCTGATCTGTTGTTATTTTTTCTCCAAATTCACGTTGAAATTCTGAAGGGATGTAACCGACAAAAGGCTCGTAATACAATACTTTTTCTCGAATGTCTTCTAAGGCTAAAGGCGTTGCTACAATGGCGGCATCTAGGTATCCGCCACGCAGTCGTGTTATGATTTCTTCGGTTGTGTATTCTTCAATGATTAAGTGTACCTTAGGGTATTTTGAGATGAATGTTTTGATAAACATTGGGAGTAGTGTTGGAGTAACCGTGGGGATTATTCCCAGTTTGAATTCTCCACCAATGAATCCCTTTTCTTGATCAATGATGTCTTTAATTCGGTTCGATTCATTGACTATCTTATGCGCTTGCTCAATAATAACAGCGCCAATGGTAGTTAGTTGAATGGGTTTGGTTGTGCGATCAAAAATTTGAACGCCTAATTCATCTTCTAATTTTTGAATTTGCATGCTCAATGTTGGTTGAGTAACAAATGATTTTTCTGCTGCAAGGGTGAAGTTTTTATGTTCAGCAACAGCTAAGGCATATAATAGTTGAGTAATAGTCATAGCTTAAAAAGGATGAAAAGTAAAATGAGTATCCAAGATACAATATTAATCCTCTATCTTTTCCAGTTCTTGATAATTTTTCATTAAACGCTTGATTAGAATACCGTAAACAAGGCGGTAGTAAAGCCAAATAACGCCAAAAAACAAAAGAAATAAAACCGTAAAAATACCGATAATAAACAAGTAATACTTCCAACCATGTGTAGGGTCATTATCCATGCTCAATACGCTGATAGCAGCATAGAGCGAGATAAGTGAAATAACGGAAATATTGATAGCAATATAGTAATTGACCATTTTCTTCGTTTGAAGAATGTGTCGCATTAAATTTTTCGTGTTATCCGCTATGCGAATTTTGCGATATTTGATGTAGAATAAAACAATGAATACCCCAGAAATAGCGCCGCTAACGTAGTCAATATTATTCACAATGAATTCAAAAATAGGGCTATTGCTGTTTTTTAATTCACTGTCTTCATTAAACAGGAAAAGACTAGCGAGGTTGAGCAGTAAAAACTCAACGAGGCTAATGATGAAAATCCACATGACAATTGAAGATGATTTTTTGTGAATCATCCCTTGTATTTCATCCTTTGACACTTTTGGAAAGTTGTGATTGGCATTCCAGTGTTTTTTTAATAAGTCAAGTTCATCCATGCTATAGTGAATCCTTACGGATTTAATATTTTTTTTAATTTACTTTTAATTCGATTCATTTTTACTCGGGCATTGACTTCGCTTATCCCTAGTGTATCTGCTATCTCTTCATAGGATTTGTTTTCGAGATACATAAAAACGAGTGCTTTGTCAATATCGTTCAATTGATGCAGGGCACGATACATCAATTTGAGCTGTTGTTCTTCCTCTTCGTTGTATTCCTGATATTCGAAATGGTGAATTATAGGATTAAAACTCGTCGTGGCAATTTGTCTGTTTTTCTTCCGGAAAAGTGAAATAGCGGTATTTAAGCCGATTCTATAAGCCCAAGTGGTGAATTTAGATTCTCCTCTAAAACTAGGATAGGCTTTCCATAGTTGAATCGAAATTTCTTGAAACAAATCTTTGTGTGCAGACTCCTCATCTGTATACAAGCGACAGATTTTATGGATGAGATTTTGATTCTCGTCCAATAAGGTGATGAATTCTTGCTCTAAATTATTTTGTTTCATATTGTAATTAGTTGATCAAATATGATAATTGTTACATTTTTTAGTCTTGTTTTTTTTTAATTTCAATTTTTTCAAGATAGCGCTTTCTTTTGAAAGGAAGATTTTTACGTTATAAAGAAACAAAACGATAATTTATAATCATTCTGTATTATAAGTAAGATCTTTTAAACATATCTTTTTTTTAATAATTATTTGAAATAATTATTAAATTTAGTACAAATTAAAAGTATTTATAACTATAAGTTCTAAAATGCTATCTATTTTGTTTTTTGTTTGTAATTGAGAGGGGGATAGGATACTTTTTTTGGTATTATTCATGTGGTTAATCTCAAGGAACAAGGAATTTAGGTTATCGTATGATGTAAAGAATTAATTATTAAAACAAAAATAAGATGAATACACTCTCAAGAAAGATTGTAATGGCGGGGACTGGATTGTTTCTGTGTTTCTTTTTACTTATTCACTTTTTAGGTAATACACAGTTATTTCTAGAACCTGAACATGCACAGCAAAGTTTTAATGCCTATTCCCATTTTTTAACTGGGAATCCTTTGGTAAAAGCCGTGTCTTATGTGCTTTATTTGTCCATTTTAGGACATGCCATTTACGCGTTAATTATTACTTCGAAGAACCAAAAGGCGGGTGGAAATTACAAACGGGACAACAGAGGCAGAGCCAGTAAGTGGTATAGCCGAAATATGGGAGTCTTAGGTGTCATTATTTTAATCTTTCTCGTCCTTCATTTTCAAAACTTTTGGTACGTCTATAAATTTGGTGAGATTGGCGTGGATGCAAACGGCAATAAAGACTTGTATACGGTTGTCGTGACAGCCTTTCAAGAGCTTTGGCTTGTTGTTGTATACGTTATAGCGATGATTGCCTTAGCGTATCACTTGATTCACGGTATTGCAAGTGGAATTAGAACCTTGGGGTTGTTCCATCCTAAATACGTACGATGGATTACTATAGTCGGAATCGCCTACTCGGTTATCTTATGTGTTGGTTTCGCTTTAATGCCTATTTATATTTATATCACCCATTAATACAAGTTGTTATGAAATTAGATGCAAAAATTCCTGAAGGACCATTAGAAGAAAAATGGTTTAACTATAAAAAAACCGCTCGTTTAGTCAATCCTGCGAACAGAAAGAAATTGGATGTTATTGTAATAGGAACTGGATTAGCTGGTAGTTCTCTAGCGGCTTCTTTGGGTGAAATGGGATATAATGTAAAATCATTTTGCTTTCAAGATACTCCTCGTCGTGCGCACTCAGTGGCGGCTCAAGGGGGAGTGAATGCAGCTAAAAACTATAAAAATGATGGAGACAGTATTTACAGAATGTTTGTGGATACGTTAAAAGGAGGTGATTTTAGAGCAAGAGAAGCGAATGTATATCGTTTGGCTGAATGTTCGGTGAATTTAATTGATCAAGCTGTAGCACAAGGAGTTCCATTTGGTAGAGAGTATGGAGGTTATTTGAACAATCGATCATTTGGTGGTGTTCAAGTGAGTAGAACCTTTTACGCTCGTGGACAAACGGGACAACAATTATTGTTAGGTACCTATCAAGCGCTTATGCGTCAAGTAAACAAGAAAACAGTGGAGTTGTATTCTTCACACGAAATGTTGGATTTGGTGCTGGTTGACGGAAAAGCCCGTGGGGTTATTGTGCGAAATTTAGAAACAGGAGAAATTGAAAGACATGCAGCACATGCCGTTGTTTTAGCAACAGGAGGTTTTGGTAAAATATATTATTTGTCAACGCTTGCTATGGGATGTAATGGCTCTGCTATATGGAGAGCACATAAAAAAGGAGCTTTCTTTGCTTCTCCAAGTTGGACGCAAATCCACCCTACTTCTTTACCTCAATCCGGAGATTATCAGTCTAAATTGACGTTGATGTCTGAATCCTTGCGAAATGACGGTCGTATTTGGGTTCCTAAAAATCTGAATGAAACCAGAATCGCTAATGATATTCCAGAAGAAGAAAGAGATTATTACTTAGAAAGACGCTATCCTGCTTTTGGAAATTTAGCGCCACGTGATATTTCCTCTCGTGCAGCAAAAGAACGTATCGATGCTGGACATGGAGTAGGAGCCCTTAAAAATGCGGTTTATTTAGATTTTTCTAAAGCTATTCGCGAACAAGGACAAGCTAAAATTGCAGAGAAGTACGGTAACTTATTCACAATGTATGAGAAAATTACTGGAATCAATGCGTACAAAGAACCCATGATGATTTCCCCTGCTGCCCACTTCTCGATGGGTGGACTTTGGGTAGATTACGAATTAATGACGACAATTCCTGGTTTATTTGCCTTAGGAGAAGCGAATTTCGCTGATCATGGTGCGAATCGATTGGGAGCGAACTCTTTATTACAAGCTTCGGTTGATGGTTATTTTATTGCGCCTTATACCATTGCCAATTATTTAGCCGATCAGATTCGAATTGGCAAAATTGCCACGGATCATCCTGCCTTTGAGCAAGCTGAAAAGGAAGTGAAAGAGAAATTAGAGCACTTATTGAATATTAAAGGCGATAAAACCGTAGATTATTACCACAAAAAGCTAGGTAAATTACTTTATGATTATTGTGGTTTGGCTCGTACAAAAGAAGGGCTGGAATTTGCAATCGAAGAGATTAAGAAATTAAGAGATGAATTTTATAAAAACGTGCACGTACCAGGAACCAATGAGACAATTAACTCAGAATTAGAAAAAGCGGGACGTGTGGCAGATTATTTAGAAATAGGAACGTTGATGTGTTATGATGCTTTAACGCGTGATGAATCTTGTGGCGCTCACTTTAGAGAGGAGTACCAAACCGAAGAAGGAGAAGCTGCTCGTAATGATGAGAAATTCCAGTTTATCTCTGCATGGGAATGGCCAGGATCGCTAGATCAAGAACCTATTTTGAATAAAGAAGAACTAACATTTGAATACGTAAAACCGACTATCCGTAGTTATAAATAATTGAGGCTATGAAATTGAATCTTAAAATATGGAGACAGAAAGATCGCAAATCACAAGGTAAACTTGTGGAATATGCGATAGATAATGTAAATACACATATGTCTTTTTTAGAAATGTTGGACACCCTAAATGAACAATTAATTTCGAAAAAAGAAGATCCTATTGAATTTGATCACGATTGTAGAGAGGGAATTTGTGGGCAATGCGGGGTTGTAATCAACGGAAATGCACACGGACCTCTAGAGAACACTACGACTTGTCAGTTGCACATGAGAGAATTTAAAGATGGAGAAACCATTTTGATTGAACCTTTTAAAGCGGCGGGTTTTCCAGTCAAAAAAGATTTAAAAGTAGATCGAAGTGCGTTTGATCGAATTATTTCTGCCGGGGGATATGTTTCTGTTAATACAGGGCAAGCTCCAGAAGCAAATACAATCCCCGTATCACATGAAACGGCAGAAGCCGCCTTTGATTCGGCAGCTTGTATTGGTTGTGGTGCTTGTGTAGCGACGTGTAAAAACGGTAGTGCAGCTTTATTTACTTCAGCAAAAATTACCCAATTGGCGTTGTTACCTCAGTCGCAACAAGAGCGAAAAGAACGCGCATTAAATATGATTGTGCAAATGGATGAGGAAGGATTTGGACATTGTTCGAATACAGAGGCTTGTGAGGTAGAATGTCCGCAGGGAATTTCCGTGTTGAATATTGCTCGTATGAACTACGAGTACAATCGCGCTAGTTTTCTCAAGTTTAAAAAGAAGTAAAATGAAACATCAATTCGGTTTTATATCAAGCCTATTCCTCTGTGGAATAGGCTTATTGTCTCCAATCGACAGTATAGCACAAGAAAGTGCTCTCAAAGGAGACCTAGCAGTTGCACAAGACACGATACGAATATTTGAAGATAAAATTATCTTGAATGATGCGACGCAGACCTATCCTCAATTTAAAGTAGGAGGAGTTTTTCAAGCGCGATATTTAGATAATTTCAAACGAGGCGTAGACATCAATGGCTTGCACTATGGCGATGTAGAGGGGACGAATAACTCCTTTGAAATTAAGCGTATGCGTGTCTCGATGAATGCCAAAGTAACAGAAAATCTAGAAGTGGTCGCGTTGGTCAATCTCGCTGATTTTAAGTCAGACCCCAAAACTAAAGTATTGGAAAATGCCTACGCGAAATATACACTCAATCGTTATTTACAGTTTACTGTAGGACAGTTTAGACCGTTGTTTGGTATGGAAGAAACCTATCCTGTTGATGTAGTAAAGTCAATCGATTACTCTAATTCCTACTATATGTTTGGAGATAATGGTTGGACGAGTTTCCAAGTTGGAGCGGCTATTACCGGAAGCGTGGATTTGGGACCTATTCCCATGAGCTACGGGGTTTCTGTAACGAACGGAAATGGTAAAAATAAAACAGATAACGACGATGGTAAACACTATTCGAGTAGATTGTTGTTTAATGTAGATGCTAAACACAAAATTAATGTAGGCGTAAGTGGTGGTATTGGCGAAGTGCAACGACAAACAGTCTATGCTGTTGGAGCAGAAGCGACGGCATTTTTTCCTATGGGAGACCGCTGGAGTATTGATTTTCAATTAGAAGCTAAACAAGGAACCAATCATCAGTTGTATTATACACAACCTGTAGATCAACGCATTGGAGAGGTAGACGATTATCTGATGAAGAGTTTTTATGTTTTGCCGAATATTCGTTATGAGTTAGGCAAAAAACGCCTACAAACTATTGAGTTTGCTTGTCGTTATGAATATTTAGATGGCAGTGCACACCTCAATTCCAATGGTAGACAAAGCTGGGTGCCTATGGTGAGTTTAGAATTTTTAAAGAATTACGGTGCGCGTTTGCAAGTGGGAATGCAAATAGATAATTATAAAATGAATATCGAAGGGACGAAGTCTTACAATTCAAACCTTGCCTTTATTCAATTTCAGTGTCGATTACAATAAACAAACAACGATAAACAACAACAAACAACACTAAAAAACTCCTTCTATGAAAGAAGTAAATTTAAAAAATTTCGGAATAACCGTTGTAATCGGGATATTATTGTGGTTTTGTCCCATCCCAGAGGGAGTGACGCCAGAAGCTTGGCATTTATTTGCGATTTTTGTGAGTACCATTTTGGGAATTATCCTCAAAGCCGCTCCAATGGGAACCATGTGTATGATTGCCGTGGGACTTACTGCCTTTTTTCAATTGTTAGCTCCTGGAAATGCAGGACAATCGATAACCTTGAGCTTAAAGGGATTTGGGGATAAAGTTATTTGGCTAATTGGAATTTCCTTCTTTATTGCTAGAGGGTTTATTAAAACGGGCTTAGGTAATCGCATTGCTTATTTATTTATCCGCGCTTTTGGAAAAAGTACCTTGGGCTTAGCTTACGGATTAGGATTAGCTGATTTAGTATTAGCTCCCGCAATTCCAAGTAATACGGCTCGTGGTGGGGGAATCATTTACCCTATTATGAAATCGATGGCCATGAATTTTGGTTCTGACCCAACGAAAGAAGAAACCAAGAAAAAAGTAGGTTCTTTCTTGACCTTGAACTGCTATTATCTGAACCTCATTACTTCAGCTATGTTCTTAACCGGAACAGCAAGTAATCCAATGTGTCAGAAGTTTGCTGCAGATATTGGAGTCAATATCAGTTGGATGAATTGGGCAGTCGGAGGTTTTGTACCTGGTGTTGTAGCTTTTATCATTACCCCTTTGGTCTTATATAAAATTTATCCTCCTGAATTAAAGAAAACAGGTGATGCTCCTAAGATAGCTGCAGCGAAATTAAAAGAAATGGGAAAGTTGACTTTACCTGAAAAGTTGATGTTATTGACGTTCTTTATCTTGCTTTTCTTGTGGATAACAGGAGATTTATTTACTATTGACGCAACAACTACTGCTTTTATTGGACTGTCAATCTTATTGTTGACCTCTGTGTTAACTTGGGAGGATGTCAAGTCTGAAAAAGGCGCTTGGGATACGATTGTGTGGTTTGCCGTATTAGTTATGATGGCAAGTTCTTTAAATACCCTCGGATTTATCGGTTGGTTTAGTGATCTAGTCAAAGCGCAAATGGGAGGAATTGATTGGCATTATGCCTATCCTTTACTTGTTATTGTTTACTTCTTTAGTCATTATATTTTTGCCAGTGCAACGGCTCACGTTGCTGCAATGTATGCGGCGCTGCTCGGAGTTGGCGTGTCACTAGGGGTGCCGCCAATGTTATTAGCCTTAACGCTTGGATACATGGGGTCTATCTACGGTACATTGACACATTATGGACACGGACCTGCTCCTGTATTCTTCGGAAGTGGATATGTCGAATTGAAGGCGTGGTGGATGTATGGGTTGATTATCGGATTATTGCTCTTAGCTATTTATTTAGTTGTAGGAACAACTTGGCTGAGTATTATTGGTTATTTTTAAATAAAAAAGTTATCTTTAAAGACCCTTTATTTTATTGATAAAGGGTCTTTTTAGTAGCGCTTACTATATGGAAGAAATTGTTTTATTTTGGTTTCGTAGGGATATTCGTTTGCATGATAATGTAGGCCTCTATCATGCCGTTCAATCAGGGAAAAAAGTACTGCCACTATTCATTTTTGATCCAGCTATTCTTGAACAATTTCCCTCAAAAGAGGATAAACGTATTCCTTATATTTATGGTGCTTTAGAACACATCAATCGCGAGTTGGATGGCTATAATAGTCAAGTGTTTGTCTATCACGATTCCGTGTTGGCTGTTTTTGAAGAATTGATACAAACGCATGTTATTTCGGCTGTTTATACCAATACTGATTATGAACCTGAAGCAATGAAACGGGATAACACAGTTCAAATGCTACTAGCGCAAAAGAATATTCCTTTTTACAAGTATAAAGATCAAGTGATTTTTCATCAGGATGAACTGCTGAAAAGTGATCATACGCCTTATAAAGTCTATACACCTTATGCAAAACTATGGCGAAGTAGATTGACGGAACAGGATTTACACGCTTGGACAGTAGCGTTCAAATCGGATTATTTTGTCGCTAAAAAAGAAGGTCAAATTTGGCCTAGTTTAAAGCAGTTAGGTTATTTAGAAAGGGAAGTGGTTTCGTTTGAAGCGCCTGATTTTGATTCGGTTATTATTCAGAATTATACAGCTAATCGCGATTTTCCAGCCTTAGATGCCACGACGCGTTTGGGGATTGCCCTGCGTTTTGGAACAGTGTCTATCCGCGCTTGTGTGAGACAGGCTTTGCATAACAATGAAACTTGGTTGAGTCAATTGATTTGGAGAGAGTTTTTCATGGCTATTTTATATCATTATCCACATTCGGCGCGAATGTGTTTTAAAAAGGAATATGAAAATATCCAATGGCGAAATAATGAAGGGGAGTTTGAGGCTTGGTGTAAAGGAGAAACAGGCTATCCTCTAGTAGATGCAGGAATGCGAGAATTAAATGACACAGGTTATATGCACAATCGAGTACGCATGGTTGTCGCTAGTTTTTTAGTGAAGCACTTGTTGATTGATTGGCGCTGGGGAGAAGCGTATTTTGCGCAAAAATTAAAAGATTACGATTTAGCACTTAATGTAGGCAATTGGCAATGGGCCGCAGGATGTGGTTGTGATGCAGCACCGTATTTTAGAATTTTTAATCCAGCTGAACAACAAAAGAAATTCGATAAAGAGAAACAGTATATCAAACGATGGGTACCCGAATATGAAACGGATACGTATGTTGACCCTCTTGTAGAACATAAATTCGCGAGAGAACGAGCATTACTGGCTTTTAAACAAGCATTGAAATAAAAACTTATAAAATCCTTTAACTATGAAAAAATGGAAAATTTGGGTAGCTAATTTAGCTTTAGCAGCCTTTTTACTACCAGTAGCATCAGATGCTTATGCGTGTACCCGAGTGGTATACAAAGGGCCTAAAAATACAATTATCACCGCGCGTTCGATGGATTGGAAAGATGAAATTGATCCGAATATTTGGGTGTTTCCAAGAGGAATGGAACGCACAGGGGAAGTTGGAAAAGCTTCTGCGAAATGGAAATCAAAGTACGGCAGTGTGATTGTTTCTGCTTTTGATATCGCGACAACAGATGGAATGAATGAAAAAGGTCTAGTAGCGAATATTCTGTGGTTAGTTGAATCTCAATATCCTGATTATGATCCAAATGGAAAGCAAAAAGGGATGAGTTTGGCGATTTGGGCACAATATGTATTGGATAATTATGCAACAGTTGCTGAAGCAGTTACTGATTTACAGAAAAATCCAATCGCTGTTGTTACTGCAAATACACCCGGACGTACAACTTTAGCTACAGTACACTTAACCATGTCAGATGCAAAAGGAGACAATGCGGTGTTGGAGTACATCGATGGAAAATTAAAAATCTACCACGATCCTTCGTACACAGTAGTTACAAATTCACCAACGTATGATAAACAGTTAGCTATTCGCGATTATTGGGCATTCTTACCAGGAAATCAAGTATTGCCAGGAACAGGACGATCAGAAGATCGCTTTGCTCGTGCATCATATTATGCTACGGCTGTAGATCAAAGTGACGATACAATGGTAGCCCTTGGATCGGCATTTAGTGTGATTCGCAACTGTTCGGTTCCTTATGGTGTTCACATTGAGGGATACCCGAACTTATCTTCAACCAAATGGAGAGCAGTATCAGATCAGAAAAATTTAGTGTACTATTACGAAGATCCCTTGACTTTATCACCGTTGTGGTTGGATTTGAAAACATTGGATTTTGGCGAGAAAAACAAAGTGAAAAAACTTGATGTTTCACAAAGACAACAATATTTTGGTTTATCGAATGACAAATTAGTAGAGAGTAAACCATTCCAATTTATGGGAATTTAGTTTCAATTTGAATCGGAAGATAAAAAAGCAATGCAATACCGCATTGCTTTTTTTATGGAAACGCATTTGAAAGAGAAATAGGTTAGAAATGCTTAACTTTGAGAAAGGTTAATCCAAAATGAATTATGAAAAAGTATAAATTACTGTTTGTTGTAGGTGGAATGTTGCTGTTGAGTAGTTGTTCGTATAAACACGCGTATCAACCAATTGTATTTTCTAAATTAGATACAACAGCCAATTATGAGGCTTTGACCGAGCGTTATGCAAGCGGGGAAGAAACGAACTATATACCTAAGAAAGAGCAAAAAGAATTATATCAAGGCGTAAATGAAAAGGTAGCCATTCAAGATGTAGCCAATGTGCGCGAATTAGGTGGTATTATTACCCAGGATCAACGCGTAATTAAGGCAGGACATTTTTACCGCAGTGGTCATCTGGGTAAATTAAAAAAGAAGAATTTCAAAACGTTAGAACAATATAATATTACACAAGTCATTGATCTAAGGACAGACAGAGAGATTAAAAAGCATCCCGATCGCTTACCTTCAACTATTCAATATTACAACGAACAAGCCTTTGATGATTCTGAAGATATGTTTAGTAAAGCTAGAAAAGAAGTTTTGAAAGGACGTGTCACAGTTGAAGAATCAAATAAAGCAGTCGAGGATTTTTACGGTATTTATGTATTGGATAACCCGCAGAAGATTCGCGAGATTGTTGTGCGCATGTTGGATAGTGATCAAGCTACTCTATTTCACTGTTCAGCAGGAAAGGATCGCACGGGGATGATTGGTGCCATTGTATTGAGTATTCTCAACGTTGATCGAGAAACGATTATGGAAGAGTATTTATTATCTAATAACGGGCGTGTGGACGATGTGTCAAGTCGAATGAAATTAGCGAAATTTGGGAAGTTTCTCTTTCCGAAAATAGACTATGAAGTAATTGAGAACTTTTCGTGGATTAAGCCCAATTATTTAGAGGCGATGTTTGCGGCTATAGAAACAAAATATGGCTCGATGGATTCATATATCAAAGATGGATTAGATATTTCAGATGCACAGCGTCAGGCGTATATCGCTAAACATACCGTAATTTTAGAGTAAATTTGTCATTCAATCGTAGGAAAGAAAGTATATGAATCAGTTGAAACAAGAGCATATAGCCCTTTTAGAGACTATTGCAAAGAATAATAACAAACCGTGGTTTACCGAAAATAAACCGCAAATTGACGCCGTTTTTACGGAGGTAAAGGGTTTTTTTAAGGCTGTTTTTGATCAAATGGCTGTCGTGGATGAGGTAGAGCTATTTCACGTGCACCGCTTATACCGAGATGTGCGTTTTTCAAAGGATAAAACGCCCTATAAAACTTATTTTGGCTTGCATATTGGAAGAAAGAAACCTTTACTTCGAGGTGGATATTACCTGAATATAGAACCCGGAAAGAGTTTTGTTGGTGGAGGGTTTTGGGAACCGAATAAAGATGATTTATTGCGCATTCGAAAAGAAATTGCCTTGGATGATTCTGAATTGCGCGAAATTATAAGTCATCCACTATTTGTTCAAACCTTTGGAGGTTTAATGGGCGAGGAGTTGAAAACGGCTCCTAAGGGCTTTGATAAAGAACATCCTGCCATTGATTTACTGCGCAAAAAACAGTTTTTGGTTATGCGTTCGTTTACCGATGAGGAACTAATCCAACCTGACTTTATAAACGAAGTTATTCAAACTTTTGAAGTGATGAAACCCTTCTTTGACTATATGTCTGAAGTATTGACTACCGATGTCAATGGAGTGAGCTTATATGAGTAATGGAAAGAAGAAAGAAGAAAGAGGAAAGGAGTGAATTTTCTGTAGGAAGGAAATACGTTCTTGTAAACTAGAATCTAACAACTTCACAAAAAAACAAAAAAGCCAAAAGGAGAGTGAATTTTCTGTAGGAAGGAAATACTTTCTTGTAAACTAGAATTTGACAACTTCGCAAAAAAACAAAAAGGCAAAATACCCTAATCAAAAAGGTCTAAGATGTTACATCTTAGACCTTTTTGATTAGGGTATTTTAATAATTAAGTTGTACCCATCCACTTTTTGTTTTTCCATCACTTTCAAGGATATAGAAGTAAGTACCTGCTGGTAAAACCTTACCTGATTTGTCTTTTCCATCCCATTGTTTGGTATATCCCTTGCCATGGCGATATACTTCCAAACCATTTCGATTGTATATTTTGATGGATTCAACTTGATGGTATGTTAAATCAAACGTATCGTTGTTTCCATCTCCATTAGGAGAAAAGCCTTTTGGAATAGGACAATCCTTGTATTGAATTGTAAAGGAATGTTCATTGGTACACCCTAGATCTGTTGTATCGTCTTTTGCGTAGATATACAAGGTTGTACTACTTGTTATTTCTGTTCCAGCAAATAATTCAATTCCCTGACCATTAGACTCTGTGTAATAGTGATTATTTACTCTGAGTGGAGGGAGGATGAAATTCTTACATTGTACTACTTGATCTTCTATATAATCCACTTCTATTTCAGGATGTAGTAGTAGAGAGAATGAAGTTTCACTGATGCAATTGTGTTCGCTATTTTCAAGGTAAATATACAAGGTTGACAGTCCTAAAATATCATAGCGGTCTCCGCTTTTGAACTTTCTTCCTTGTCCTTGAGGCGCACTGAAATATGCCTCGTTCTCTTTTAGTTGAGGTAGAATGTATTGACTGCAAGCTTCGATATGCTCTAGCTGAGTCATTTTGATCGGCAGTTGACGAATAACTTCAAATGAATCGGTCTTTATACATTTTGTATTAATATTTGTGACTTTGACATAAACTGTTCGGCTATTTTTAACTAGCAAGTCACTAGTTAAGGGCTGTGTTAGTTCAGGGTCAAGGTAATACTCTACTTCAAAATTAAAGTCTTCAATTGTTTGTAAAGTGGCAGTTATCGCTGCTTTATGTGAATCGATTTCAATAGCAACTTCGTCTTCTGTAGTTGTGCTACAGGTATAGAAATCAGGTAAAGGAGGTAAGGTAATATCATCTTTGATAAAGCTATATACGCGTTCTAATACTCGTTTATCCCCTAAGCATGAAAAATAGGTTGCTCTAGCAGTATAGTTTACTGTTTCCTCTACTGAAATAGTAATTTCTTTATCAGTAGAATAAACTACTCCATCTTTGTACCACTTAAAATCCACACTCGACTCGCCGTGAGGAATAAATCGCCAAGCTTCTTCAGTAGTACTCCATTGGTCTGTATTGCGTTGATAGGGTACATGGGCTAAGGTTCCATCGCTATTTTGCATACCGAGTAAACTGTTGATATTTGTATTGCCATCATCTGCTATTACTAAAGGTTTGTTTTTCAGGTAAATCTCAATGCTATTAGTTCCTTCATATAAGACTACTTGGATGGTCTGTAAATCCTCAAAATACACTGATATTGGATCCTGCTCTGCTAGAGGTACTTGATATAAATTAAAAACAAATGAACGACAAGGATATTCACCGTATGTGTTATAGTTAATCGAATAATCTGCAATAGCTTGTGTAGTGTCAATAGCTTGCAAGGCACCAAATATCGCATTGAGATAAGGAGCTTCGCTTCCCGTACTAGCATTTGGAATCGGTTGATTTAACACCAGTGGGGTATTGCTGTTTGGTGTGTATCTTCCATTTGTTGTGGTACCCGCTATGCTAAACGTAATCGCTCCATTAGGGGATAGTAAAGCCTTGTTGTACGTTTGACCATAGAAACAAAAATCAAAACCTAAATCAATGACAGAAGACCAAGTGTTTGCTGCACTTAGCTCAGTTGTTTCTGCTCCAAAAAACGGATAGGGAGGACTAAAAGGGATCGACTCAATTACATAGTCATCTGTTTTTCTTGCTTGTGCATAGTCAATAGTAAGCGTTTGTTTATGCGTTTCTTTTCCACATAAAATGTATTGGTTGTTTTCATTTTGAGGTAAATCGACTTCGCTTGCTTGAAGGTCAGCACAGCTATATGTATTGAA
The DNA here is from genome assembly GCF_009792295.1 of Myroides fluvii. Classification (NCBI taxonomy): domain Bacteria; kingdom Pseudomonadati; phylum Bacteroidota; class Flavobacteriia; order Flavobacteriales; family Flavobacteriaceae; genus Myroides; species Myroides fluvii. Next base: position 2,676,821 of record NZ_CP039934.1, read on the forward strand.
ATAACCATAGGTTTTAGGGATAGACCAAATACTTTTACCGTCTACTCGGTTTTCACACCTTGAGCGGACATAGTAAGTATAGTAACGTCCTTCTATAGGGTTTTCTACTTGCAGCACAGGATCATTATCCACTAAAATCCCCGTGCTTGTTTCTGTAGGAGGTGCTTGACCTTGTTCTGTAATAAAAACTTCCCATTGGGTAGCTCCCCCTTGAGGGGTCCAAGAAAGCTCAACAGCTGTATTTTGATTGATGAAGTTTGCTTGTAAATCCGTAGGACTTAAGCAGTCTGTTACCTTTATTTTTAAATTGTCGATGGCAATTGGAGGCTGACTAGGCATGTTTAACCCAGTGAACCATTGGAAATGCAAGCGCATCACTCGACCTTGCCATTGACTTACATTGACTACAAAGGATTCTGTTTGCCATCCATTTGAATTGAGATAATAGGGTTGACCAATATCCGTTTGGGTATTAGATCCCATGGCGGAGTAACTCAGCTTAAAGTAATCTTTAGGGAGATTGTTTATCATTCTTCCCCCTACGTGATAATCAAAAGATACCTCTATTTCAAGAGCGTCTTCAGGAATGAAAATATCCCTATGCGTACTTGTCCATTGATCTAGTAAAGCAAAATAGTTGTAGTTGGGAGTGATGTCATTAGCGATATGCAAGGATTTATTCCCCGTTCTACTTATGACATTGCTTATAATCCAGTGATTATAGCGTTGAGTTAAGGGTGGACTATTCGTAGGAAACCAGTTATCCTCTCCTTCAAAATCTTCAAAATAAGGGAGGGTAGCAGGGGTTTGTTCTGTAGTAAATTGTTTCCTATACCATACACTTTTACCTGCGTTGCCACATATCCTTCGATAATAAATTGTATAGATAGTATTTGGTGTTAAATTTTCGAGTTGATAGGGAAACGTCACAGCAGCATGGGTTGGTGTGCTATTTCGATATAAGGTTAGATTTGAAGCACCCATTGCGATAATTAAATCATAGGTAGAGGCAAGATCCGCTGAACTAATTTGTGCTGTAGTTGATGTAATAGAATTAATAAATACATCAGTATTCCTGCAATTAGAATAACTGATTTTTAGATTGTCAATGGCAATAGGAGGTTGCTCTCCATTGGTGTTATCATTAACCCATTCGAAGATTAAGTAGTAATGAGGGCTAACATCCCAAAAAGGAAACGGAAACTCGTTTCTAGTCACGGGAATTTCTAAGGAAACGGGAATAAAAGTGTTTGATTGTTCATGAAATGAGGGAGAAAATTGTTTAACACGATGAATGAGACGATTGCGAATAGGAACGCGAGGAATGTAATTATTACCCGGAAGGACAACGTAGATATTTAGTTTGTCTTTGTCTACCTCACCCAATACGCGGGCATCAAAATCAACGTAAAGACTTGTAATGTTTTCTGGTAGATTGAAGGGGATATAGGTTAACGATACTTGTTCTTTTGTTGTGGTGTAGGTGTTGGTTTGCCCTTGATTATCTGAGATGTATAAGGCCTTATTTCCGCCATTATTCGTAGCGGTACCAATATGCCAAGCATTGGTATCGTCATGGATAAAAGCAAAGGAAGATTCATTTTCAAAGTCGGTAAAATAAGGGAGGTTTATAGGTGTTGGCTCAGGTTGAGCGGGTGGAATATCTTCGATAATGACATTGGTGATGATAAATCTGCAGTTTTCACTTCTGTTATCTGCTACTCGAAAAGCTAGATTGATATCACCAGTAAATGCTTGGTTGTTCTCGTTTTTCAGATCAACAACAATTTCTTTATAATCTCCTCCATAGGCATCAAAGTGATCAACGGAAAAAAGCTCATGTGTAAAATATTCTTCTAAGGGTCCTGTAGTAGAAAGTAATACTTTAAAATTGAATTGGGCAAAACGGCTAGGTGTAGGTTGATCCTGAACAGCGTCAGCTATTTTATATAAAAATCGAAGGCGTTGATTTCCGGTTAGTTTTACTTTTGGAGAAATCAACCAGGCATCTTCTCGTTGAGTGAGATCATTGTTGATTAGAATATTAGCTGAGTTTGGGTTGTTTGTCGGATCAGCGGTTGGAGAATCTATCTTCCATGTAACCCTACTGGTGATTGGACTAGCAACAGACCAGCAAGAAACCGATTCACTATTGGAAGTAAAATATTCTATAAATGGGAGAGAGATAAAGGGTTGTGTACAATCCAAGTCCTCTGTTTCATTTAATGTTTGATTTAGTACAGTATACCCGTTTGTTTTATTTAAGGATAAAACTAGAATTGGAATAAAAAAGAATGTTAAAATAGTAGTTAAAAAAAGTACTCTATGTTTTTTGTTTTTAATCATTTTTACATTTTTTAAATAAAATTATATAAATATAATATAAATAATAATTTAAAAATGTATTGTTTTTTGTTTGTTGTGTTTTTGTGGTGTTGTTTTGGGTTAATAAAGGTTAAAGAGGAAAGAAGAAATCGTAACGAAGTGAAGATTCATCGAACACTAAAACAAATATAAAATAGGTGAGATAAAGAGGAAAGGAGTAAATTTTCTGTAGGAAGGAAATACGTTCTTTTAAACTAGAATTTGACAACTTCACAAAAAGACAGAAGAACAAAAATGCATAACAAAGAGGTCTAAGATGTTACATCTTAGACCTCTTTGTTCTTAGGGTATTTTAATAACTAAGTTGTACCCATCCACTTTTTGTTTTTCCGTCACTTTCAAGGATATAGAAGTAAGTACCTGCTGGTAAAACCTTACCTGATTTGTCTTTTCCATCCCATTGTTTGGTATATCCCTTGCCATGGCGATACACTTCCAAACCATTTCGATTGTATATTTTGATGGATTCAACTTGATGGTATGTCAAATCAAACGTATCGTTGTTTCCATCTCCATTAGGAGAGAAACCTTTTGGAATAGGACAATCCTTGTATTGAATTGTGAAGGAATGTTCATTGGTACACCCTAGATCTGTTGTATCGTCTTTTGCGTAGATATACAAGGTTGTACTACTTGTTATTTCTGTTCCTGCAAATAATTCAATTCCCTGACCATTAGACTCTGTGTAATAGTGATTATTTACTCTGAGTGGAGGGAGGATGAAATTCTTACATTGTACTACTTGATCTTCTATATAATCCACTTCTATTTCAGGATGTAGTAGGAGAGAGAATGAAGTTTCACTGATGCAATCGTGTTCGCTATTTTCAAGGTAAATATACAAGGTTGACAGTCCTAAAATATCATAGCGGTCTCCGCTTTTGAACTTTCTTCCTTGTCCTTGAGGCGCACTGAAATAAGCCTCGTTCTCTTTTAGTTGAGGTAGAATGTATTGACTACAAGCTTCGATATGCTCCAACTGACTCATTTTTATCGGCAGTTGACGAATAACTTCAAATGAGCCGGTCTTTATACATTTTGTATTAAGATTTGTGATTTTGACATAAACTGTTCGGCTATTTTGAACCAGTAAAGAACTTGGTAAGGGCTGTGTTAGTTCAGGGTCAAGGTAATACTCTACTTGAAAATCAAAGTCTTCAATTGTTTGTAAAGTGGCTGCTATCGCTGCTTTATGTGAATCGATTTCAATAGCAACTTCGCCTTCTGTAGTTGTGCTACAGGTATAGAAATCAGGTAAAGGAGGTAAGGTAATATCATCTTTGATAAAGCTATATACGCGTTCTAGTATGCGATCAGATCCTTGACAAGAGGTATACGTAACTCGTGCTGTATAGTTAACAGTTTCCTCTACTGAAATAGTAATTTCTTTATCAGTAGAATAAACTACTCCATCTTTGTACCACTTAAAATCCACACTCGACTCGCCGTGAGGAATAAATCGCCAAGCTTCTTCAGTAGTACTCCATTGGTTTGTATTGCGTTGATAGGGTACATGGGCTAAGGTTCCATCGCTATTTTGCATACCGAGTAAACTGTTGATATTTGTATTGCTATCATCTGCTATTACTAAAGGTTTGTTTTTTAGGTACATCTCGATGCTATTAGTTCCTTCATATAAGACTACTTGGATGGTCTGTAAATCCTCAAAATACACTGATATTGGATCCTGCTCTGCTAGAGGTACTTGATATAAATTAAAAACAAATGAACGACAAGGATATTCGCCGTATGTGTTGTAGTTAATCGAATAATCTGCAATAGCTTGTGTAGTGTCAATAGCTTGCAAGGCACCAAATATCGCATTGAGATAAGGAGCTTCGCTTCCCGTACTAGCATTTGGAATCGGTTGATTTAACACCAGGGGGGCATTGCTGTTTGGTGTATATCTTCCATTTGTTGTGGTACCCGCTATGCTAAACGTAATCGCTCCATTAGGTGATAGTAAAGCCTTGTTATACGTTTGACCATAGAAACAAAAATCAAAACCTAAATCAATGACAGAAGACCAAGTGTTTGCTGCACTTAGCTCAGTTGTTTCTGCTCCAAAAAAGGGATAGGGAGGACTAAAAGGGATCGACTCAATTACATAGTCATCCGTTTTTCTTGCTTGTGCATAGTCAATAGTAAGTGTTTGTTTATGCGTTTCTTTACCACATAAAATGTATTGGTTGTTTTCATTTTGAGGTAAATCGACTTTGCTTGCTTGAAGGTCAGCACAGCTATATGTATTGAAATAACCATAGGTTTTAGGGATAGACCAAATACTTTTACCGTCTACTCGGTTTTCACACCTTGAGCGGACATAGTAAGTATAGTAACGTCCTTCTATAGGGTTTTCTACTTGCAGCACAGGGTCATTATCCACTAAAATCCCCGTGCTTGTTTCTGTAGGAGGTGCTTGACCTTGTTCTGTAATAAAAACTTCCCATTGGGTAGCTCCCCCTTGAGGGGTCCAAGAAAGCTCAACAGCTGTATTTTGATTGATGAAGTTTGCTTGTAAATCCGTAGGACTTAAGCAGTCTGTTACCTTTATTTTTAAATTGTCAATGGCAATTGGAGGCTGACTAGGGAAGTTTAACCCAGTGAACCATTGGAAATGCAAGCGCATCACTCGACCTTGCCATTGACTTGCATTGACTACAAAGGATTCTGTTTGCCATCCATTTGAATTGAGATAATAGGGTTGACCAATATCCGTTCGGGTATTAGATCCCATGGCGGAGTAACTCAGTTTAAAGTAATCTTTAGGGAGATTGTTTATCATTCTTCCCCCTACGTGATAATCAAAAGATACCTCTATTTCAAGAGCGTCTTCAGGAATTAAAATATCCCTATGCGTACTCGTCCAGTGATCTAGTAAAGCGGAATAGTTGTAGTTGGGAGTGATGTCGTTGGCGATATGCAAGGATTTATTCCCCGTTCTACTTATGACATTGCTTATAATCCAGTGATTTCCTGGTTGAGTTAAGGGTGGACTATTCGTTGGAAGCCAGTTATTCTCTCCTTCAAAATCTTCAAAATAAGGGAGAGAGGCTGGGACTTGTTCGGTATATATTCGCGCACTATACCAAGGACTTTTATTTCCATTCGCACATATTTTTCGATAGTAAACGGTATAAATAGTATTCGGTGTTAAATTTTCAATTTGGTAAGGAAATGTTACACCAACCTGAGTTGGTGTGCTATTTTGATTTAAATTTAAACGAGTAATAGAAGGTGTGATTATTAAATCATAGGTAGAGGCAAGATCCGCTGAACTGATTTGAGCTGTAGTAGGTGTAACAGCCGTAATTGCTGCATCAGAATTTAGGCAATTAGAGTAGCTGATGTTTAAGTTATCAATGGCAATAGGAGGTTGTTCACCCTGTTCATGATCATTACGCCATTCAAAAATAAGGTATAATACGGAGCTACCCCAAGGATAAAAGTGAGAGAATATACCACCTGAAGATAGAAAAGCAGTATCTACTTCGATAGAGAAAGGGGTAAATTCATTACTATGTATAGTAAATGACTGGGGGAAAATACCACCAGGGTTAATAATTAAACGGTTTTCTATCGGGACTCTAGGAATGAGAGCATTTGTAGGAGGAATAACATATATTTTGAGTATATCTTTGCTTACTTCACCCAAGACACGGGCATCGAAATCAAGGTAGAATGCAGTGATATCTCGTGGAACATTAAATGGAATATAGGTGTAAGATACTTGTTCTTTTGTTGTGATGTAGGTATTGGTTTGTCCTTGATTATTAGATATGTATAAGGATTTGTTTCCACCATTATTCGTAGCGGTACCAATATGCCAAGCATTGGTGTCGTCATGGATAAAAGCAAAGGAAGACTCATTTTCAAAGTCGGTAAAATAAGGAAGATTGACGGGAGTCACCACAGATTGTGTTGGTGGAATATCTTCGATAATGACATTGGTGATGATAAACCTGCAGTTGTCACTTCTGTTATCTACTACTCGAAAGGCTAGATTGATATCACCAGTAAAAGCTTGATTGTTATTGTCTTTTAAGTCAACAACAATTTCTTGATAAGGACCTCCATAAGCATCAAAGTGATCGACAGAAAAAAGCTCATGTGTAAAATATTCTTCTAACGGTCCTGTAGTAGAAAGCAATACTTTGAAATTGAATTGGGCAAAACGACTGGGTGTAGGTTGATCCTGAGTAGCGCCAGCTATTTTATATAAAAAGCGAAGGCGTTGATTTCCGGTTAGTTTTACTTTTGGAGAAATTAACCAGGCATCTTCTCGTTGAGTGAGATCATTGTTGATTAGAATATTAGCTGAGTTTCTACCGGTTGCTGGATCAGCGGTTGGAGAATCTATTTTCCATGTAACTCTGCTGGTGATTGGGCTAGCAACAGACCAGCAAGAAACCGATTCACTATTAGAAGTAAAATATTCTATAAATGGGAAAGAGGTAAAGGGTTGTGTACAATCCAAGTCCTCTGTTTCGTTTAGTGTTTGATTCAGTACGGTATATTCGTTTGTCTTATTTAAAGATAAAACTAGAATTGGAATAAAAACGAATGTTAAAATAGTAGTTAAAAAAAGTACTCTATGTTTTTTGTTTTTAATCATTTTTACATTTTTTAAATAAAATTATATAAATATAATGTAAAAAATAATTTAAATGAGTATTGTTTTTTATTTGGTGTGTTTTTATGGTCTTGTTTTAGGTTAATAAAGGTTAAAGAGGAAAGAAGAAAGAGGAAAGAAGAAAGAGGAGAGAAGAAATCGTAACGTAGTGAAGATTCATCGAACACTAAAACCAATATAAAATAGGTGAGATAAAGGAGAAAGAAGAGTGAATTCTCTGAAGTAAGGAAGTTTTTCTTTTAGTCTAGAATCTAACAACTTCACAAAAATGCGAAAAAACAAAAATGCGAATGAGTTTTCTGTAGGAAGGAAATACTTTCTTGTAAACTAGAATCTAACAACTTCACAAAAAAACAAAAAAACCAAAAGGAGAGTGAATTTTCTGAAGTAAGTATATTCTATCTTTTAAACTAGAATCTCACAACTTTACAAAAAGGCAAAAAAGCAAAAATGAAAAAAAGAGGATCGCCATTCATGACGATCCTCTTTTATTATGTGATGAAATAGGTTATGTAAAGAATGAAGTATTTTCATTTGAGAAATTCACCCTTTTCCTCTCTCTTCTTTCCCTATTTAATAATCTTAATTTCAAACATTTTATTCCAGTTTTTTCCTGTAACGAAAAACGTATCTGTTTTAGCGTTGTACGCAATACCGTTCAATACATCTAAATCAGGGTGTCTTTCCACAAAATCGAAGAGTTGTGTAAGATCTAGGACACCTTCTACAGCTCCAGTTATTGGATCAATAACTGCTACTGCACTTTGTCCGTAGAAATTGGCGTAAATTTTGCCATTTACCCATTCTAATTCATTGACTTGCGGTATAAGACTCTTTTGTGTGGCGATGGCTACTTCGTCTATTTTTTCAAAAGTATCCGGATTTAATTTGTAAATCTTTTCAGAACCATCTGTCATATAGAGGTGAGTACCGTCGTTACACAAGCCCCAGCCCTCTGTTTTTTTGAAGTACGGGATTGTGGCAATTTTCTCGAATGTATCGGGATTGTACACATAAGCCTCATTGTTTTTATAGGTCAATTGGTACAACTTGTTGTTGAGAATCGTACAACCTTCGCCAAATATTTCAGCAGGGAGTTCTTTAATTTTGATTACCTCACCTGTTTTAGGATTGATTTGACGTACACTGGATACGCCTTTGGTTCCTGTTCCTATTCCTTCTCCATTACCCGTACTTTCAAATAAGATTCCGTTGTGGAATTCCAGTCCTTGGGTATAGGCTTTGATATCATGTGGAATGGTATTGACAATGGTGTAATTAAGCATTTGAGGAGCCACGGAAGAAAGAAGAGTTACATGAGAAGAAACGTCGATACTTTCTTTATTCTTATAAGCCGTTCCCTTGATTACATATTGGCCAAATTTTTGTCCTTTTAAAGGAGCTGTTAGTACTTCATTTCCCTTTACGGCTCCTAAACGAATATCGTTTAAATGATAAACGACAGAGTCAAGCTCGGTGTTTGGCGCGAGGTTTAAGCTTAACTTTATAGCCTCTTTATCGTTGTAAACCTGTTTTAATTCGGTTGTATTTAAAGAAATTACATTTTTTTCTAAATTATTTTTATCAGAACAGCTGAAAATAGCAAAAGATAAGGCTAAGGGTATAAGCATGTTAGATCTTTTCATTGGTCATTTTAATTTTATTACAATATACAAAAGTTATTATAATAGTTGTAAACACTTGGAAAAATATAAAATGGTTGTATATTTGCACTGGCAAGTCCTACACGACCAGCTCCTGCAGAATCCTCCAGGGTGGGAACGCAGCAAAGGTATGTGGTTGTAGCGGTGCGATGTAGGTAGCTTGCCATTTTTTTCTTATGTGATCTCCTTTCTAGGGGATTTTTTTTTGTCTAAAAATAATGGACTTCTTTTTTGTCAATTTTTCAATATATAAGGCAAATGACCATTTGCCCCCTACGAGATTCTTTTGGATTCGATTTGCTCTTTCGCAAGTTGCTTTTTCGTCAGATTATCGATTAAAGAAAACAGATCCTTAAATCGGAAAATTCATCTGATAACCGTAAACCTTTAGGTTTGTTTTTTCGCTTTTTCGCAAGTTGCTTTTTCGTTAGATTATCGATTAAAGAAAATAGATCCTTAAATCGGAAAATTCATCTGATAACCGTAAACCTTTAGGTTTGTTTTTTCGCTTTTTCGCAAGTTGCTTTTTCATCAGATTATCGATTAAAGAAAATAGATCCTTAAATCGGAAAATTCATCTGATAACCGTAAACCTTTAGGTTTGTTTTTTCGCTTTTTCGCAAGTTGCTTTTTCGTCAGATTATCGATTAAAGAAAATAGATCCTTAAATCGGAAAATTCATCTGATAACCGTAAACCTTTAGGTTTGTTTTTTCGCTTTTTCGCAAGTTGCTTTTTCATCAGATTATCGATTAAAGAAAATAGATCCTTAAATCGGAAAATTCATCTGATAACCGTAAACCTTTAGGTTTGTTTTTTCGCTTTTTCGCAAGTTGCTTTTTCACCAGATTATCGATTAAAGAAAATAGATCCTTAAATCAGAAAATTCATCTGATAACCGATAACTGTTAACAGTTCACCGTCAACTATTCACATATCTCGGATCTGCCCTATACGGAAGTTTCGCCATTTTGAGCATATGTAGCGTTGGCACGTCGTATTCAATTTGAATATCTCCCAACAACAAATAGCATCCACTTCCTTGAAAAGGATATTGTTGTAAGCTATGCGGAAAGTGTACGCTGTCGAAATAGTCTCCATTGGAGTCAATCCACGTACCGAAATACATTACTCCACTTTTGATTTGAATCGGCTTTAAGGCGATTAAATAGCCCACTAGACGCGTCGTTTTATCTTTGTGATATAGGAAGTCCTTGGTGGTGATTTCGCCTCTAAATTTCGTTTGTAATAAGTCGAACGGACTTGAGGTAACGGGAAAACCCAGGTATTCTAATTCATCAAAGGCATCCTCTACTTTGGTTCGCTTCATCTGAGGAAAAGTAAAGGTCTTTATCGGTTCTTGTAACAATTGCCACGTGGGATTGGATTTATTTTTATTGTACAATAATTTAGCTTGAATGAGCAATTCGTTCTTTTGGAGTCCGGTGAATTGAAAGGCACCAATAAAAATAAGCGTTTCTAAAGCATCCAGCGGGATGTTTACACGTTGAATAAAATCGGCTAAGGAGGTGTAATTTCCCTGTTGTTGACGTTCTGTTACTATCGTTTCGATTAAAGCCGTATTTAAATTTTTGACCAATTGAAAACCTAAGAAAATATCTCGTTTTCTCAAGGTTGCTCCTTGATTGCTGCGGTTGATACAAGGAGGAAATACACGGGCGCCCGACATTTTAGCTTCGTGTACATAGACTTCAGTGCGATAGAATCCCCCTTGGTTGTTGATTACAGCGACAATAAACTCCAAGGGATAATGTGCTTTTAGATACAGGCTTTGATAACTTTCAATGGCATAAGAGGCGGAATGCGCTTTACAGAAAGAATATCCTGCAAAAGATTCGATTTGGCGGTAAATTTCTTCACTCTGTGCTTGGGGATGTCCCTTTGCTTCACACAAGGTAAGAAAGCGTTCACGTACGGCTTGTAGTCCCTCTTTTGAACGATTTTTCCCACTCATGGCACGGCGAAGGATATCGCCATCTTCTGCGGGTAAGCCCCCGTAGTGAAGGGCAATTTTAATTACATCCTCTTGGTAAACCATGATCCCATAGGTTTCTCCCAATTGATCTTGGAATACTTCGTGAAAGTAGTCAAATTGATGGGGGTTGTTATGTCTAAAAATATATTCTTGCATCATACCACTTTGGGCAACTCCAGGTCTAATAATAGAAGAAGCTGCTACTAATGTTTTATAATCATTACACTTTAATTTTCTCAATAATCCTCGCATAGCGGGACTTTCAATATAGAAACACCCTATGGTGTTACCTGCTTGTAAGTAGGTGTTGGATTTTGCTTCATTTTTGGAAAGCGAAATATCTCGAATATCAAGGGTGATTTGTTGGTTTTGTTCAATTAGTTCTACTGTTTCATTGATGTGCCCAATGCCGCGCTGACTGAGAATATCGAATTTTTCAAAACCAATATCCTCTGCAATATGCATGTCAAATTGAGCTACAGCATAGCCTTTGGGAGGATAATCCAAAGCGGTAAAATGCGTAATTGGCTCTTCTGAAATGATCATTCCACAAGCGTGCATGGTACGTTGATTGGGAAAACCTTCTAGTTTTTGACCATACTGGTGAATCAGTTGTACGATAGAATTATTGTCGTTGCTGGGATTATAGCGGTTATTCAGCTGATCGAGTTCCTCTTTAGCTAAACCGAATACTTTGCCAATTTCTCTTACAATAGAACGCTTTTTGAAGGTAGACATGGCTCCACAAAAGGCCACGTGTTCTGCTCCATACGTTTCAAAAATATAGTCGATAATAGCATCGCGGTCCGTCCAGGACCAATCAATATCAAAATCTGGTGGAGATTTTCGATTGACATTCAGGAATCGCTCGAAGTACAAATCGAGTTCTAAGGGACATACATTCGTAATGCCGATGCAATAGCCTACTAAGCTATTAGCACCGCTTCCACGTCCAATATGCATAAAACCACGTTGGGTACTGTAGGTGATAATATCCCAAATAATTAAAAAATAACTGGCAAAAGACAATTTTTCGATCACGTCTAATTCCTTTTGTAAACGCTGTTTTGCCTGCTCGTGTTCGCCACCATAAATACGGGTCAATCCCTCTTGTGCAAGAGACGTTAGCAATTGTAAATCACTAGCTTTACTGTCGGTAAAACACCGTTTATTTCTACTTTTTTTGAAAGTAAATGCAAAGTTAGCTTCTGTTACTATTTTTTGGGTGTTGGCAATTAACTCGGGAAATGATTCAAAATGACGATACAATTCTTCTTCTGCTACTAACATTTCATTTGGAGCAGCACAAGTATTGGGGTCTAATTTACTCAAGAGCGTATTTTGATCAATGGCTTGAAGGATGCGGTGTAATTCATAATCTTCCGGTTGTAGGAGTGTCACAGGATGAAGAATGACCATTTTGTGTATCCGTTGCTTCCAGTGTTCCTGATACAGTACATTGCGTTGATTGAGCTTAACGCCAATATATTCGTGATCAGCAAGGGTAGGAGGGCAGTTCTCTAGTGGATAAATAACAAATACATCTTCAAAAGCAGGCGCTTTTTTTGGAAAAGGCTGTTTGGTTTTATTGTGATGTGTAATATATTCATTCATCTCAGTGAAACCAGCTTGACTTTTGGCAATTCCGATATATTGCAGCTGTTGATCCACGCGAAATTCAGCCCCAATAAGAGGATGGATACCCACTTGTTGACAAAGGCGAATGAAGTCATATACACCATAAAAAGTGTGAATATCTGTAAGGGCTAATGCGGTAATTTTTAAATCTTTAGCAGCATTAACCAATTGCGCTAGGGGAATAGTGCCAAAGCGCAAACTGTAGTAAGAATGACAATTTAACAACATAGCTATTTCTGTTTTGATTTTAGTATGGCACTAGAGCAACGGTGAACTGCCTGCATGCCGTATTGTTTTTTGATGTAATCCATGGCTTGATAAAGCGCCATGATTTCTTGTGAATCTTCAAATAAATTGATCTGATAACTTCCGCGGACTAAGCCGCTGAAATTGATGCCAATTAACCGCAAGCGCATACGCCGTTGGTAATGTTTCTCGAATAAGTCCAACACATAGGCATTGAGGAGGTGATCCGCTGAAGTATGGAGGATTTTGCACTGTTTGGTCTCTGTATCGAAATTTGTATAGCGAATTTTTACCGAGACAACAGAAGTCAACCAGCCTTCCGAACGCAACTGAAAAGCGAGGCGTTCTACCATACCCAATAAAGTCGTTTTTAGCAAAATTATATCCATGGTATCTTGAGCAAATGTATGCTCTACAGAGATGGATTTGCGTTCTCGATAAGGTTCTACCGGAGAGCAATCAATACCGTTGGCTTTTCTCCAAAGATCTAACCCATTTTTTCCCAATAATTGAAACAAGATTTCCGAAGGCATAGCGGAGAGCGTCTCAATAGTTCGAATCCCCAAACGAGCTAAGGAATCATAAGTAGCTTGTCCTAACATAGGGATTTTTCGAATCGATAACGGATTGAGAAATGGTTTTACTTCTCTTTCGGAAATAACAAGCGCACCTGACGGTTTAGCTTCATTGGTTCCCATCTTCGATACGGTTTTATTGATAGATAAGGCATAACTCAAGGGGAGGTGTGTTTCCTTTTGAATGGTTGCGGCTAATTCAGAAGTCCATTGATTGATGCTGTAAAATCGATCCATTCCCGTCAAATCGAGGTAGAATTCATCAATACTCGCTTTTTCCATTACCGGGGCTTTTTCAGCGATAATTTCCGTTACTTCCGCCGACATTTTGCTGTATAATTCCATGTCACCCTTGATAATTTTGGCCTGTGGACACAAACGCAGGGCCATGCGAATTGGCATAGCAGAACGCACACCAAAGGCGCGAGCTTCATACGAACAGCTCGATACTACACCGCGATCTCCTCCGCCTATAATAAGGGGAATACCAGTGAGTTGTCGATTGGTTAACCGCTCACAAGAAACAAAAAAACTGTCCAAATCTAAATGTACAATAGCGCGCTGCATCTTCCTGAAATTAAATTATTTTAAACAAACTTACTACGTATGTTAGCAATTATTAGTATATTTGATGCTATAAATAATAGCAAATGTCATACTTATCAGATAACATCAGGTATTTACGAGCACAGAAGGAATTGTCTCAGCAAAAAGTAGCGGATGCACTACTCATTACACGTGCCCGTTATTCAAAATATGAAGAAGGTGCCTCTGAACCTCCTTTGGAAGTTTTGTTGAAAATCTCTCGTTATTTTCACGTGAGTGTAGATTTACTCATTTCGGTTGATTTGAGAAAGGTGCCTATGCAGGATTTATTAAAATTAGAGGATAATCGCATCTTATTGCCTATTATGGTTGATCCTAATGGGAATAATTTTATTGAAATTATTCCGCATAAAGCTCGAGCTGGATACTTATCCGGTTATGCAGATCCAGAATTTATTCAGAACCTCGATCAGATTTCTTTGCCTTTTTTACGAGAAGGTAAATACAGAGCTTTTCCCATTGAGGGAGATTCGATGCCCCCTCACCAAGAAGGGTCATTTATTATAGGTAGTTATGTCGAACAATTAGCGTATATCCGCAATGGGCGAACCTATATTGTTATGACGGCGAATGAAGGAGTAGTGTATAAACGCGTGTATCGCATTGATCAAGAAACCTATGAATTGCATTCAGACAATACGTTCTATGAACCTTATCGCATTAAGGCCCATGATATATTGGAAATTTGGGAATATGCCTGTAGTATAGCTACGGAAGAATTTAAACCCGAAGATCTGGGAGAAGCAGATACGAAAGCGATGTTCCAAGAAATCCGCCACATGCTGAAAGATGTGATGAAGAAGGTGAATTGAGGTGTTCGTTGGGTGATGTTAGTTGGGAGGTGTTAGTTGGGAGGTGTTAGGTGGGAGATGGTGAGGTGGGAGATGGTGAGGTGGTGAGATTTCAAACAACAAACAACAAACAACAAACGACAAAAAAGGTGCTCAACCTTTTCGATTAGCACCTTTTTTGTTTATTCTTCTTGTTGTCCCATCATCATGAGATACGCTTTTAAGAAAGCGTCAATTTCACCGTCCATGACTGAATCAACATCGGTTGTTTCCTGGCCTGTACGTACGTCTTTGACTAATTTATACGGATGCATGACGTAGTTTCGAATTTGCGATCCCCATTCAATTTTTTTCTTATTGGCTTCAATCTCATCGCGCATGGCTTGTTTTTTCTTCAACTCAATTTCGTAAAGTTGAGATTTTAAGAGCTGCATGGCTTTGATTTTATTATCTAACTGAGAACGCGTTTCAGAATTTTCAATGATAATACCCGTTGGATGGTGTCGCAAACGAACCGCAGTTTCTACTTTGTTTACGTTTTGCCCACCTGCACCACTAGAGCGCATCGTTTCCCAAGAAATATCTGAAGGACTGATTTCGATTTCAATAGTGTCATCAGCTAGCGGATACACGTAAACCGAGGCAAAAGAAGTATGGCGTTTGGCATTACTGTCAAAAGGGGAGATGCGAACTAAACGATGTACCCCATTTTCTCCTTTTAAATAACCAAAGGCAAACTCTCCTTCAATTTCTAAGGTAACGGTTTTTACTCCCGCAACCTCACCTGCTTGGTAGTTGAGCTCTTTTACTTTATAACCGCTGTTCTCAGACCACATGATGTACATACGCATCAACATAGCAGCCCAATCGCAACTCTCCGTTCCACCCGCACCAGCTGTGATTTGCAAGACAGCACTCATATTATCTCCTTCGTCCGATAACATGTTCTTGAATTCCAAATTCTCAATTAACTCCAGCGTATTTTTATATTGCTCGACAACTTCATCCTCCGTTACTTCTTTGGCGTTGTAAAATTCAATTAATACCTGAAGTTCCTCCAAATAATTTTTGGCTTGTTCGTAATCCTCAATCCATTTTTTCTTGGATTTTAGATTTTTTACAATAATTTCCGCCTCTTTTGAATTATTCCAAAAGTCAGGAGCAAATGTTTTTTCCTCCTCATTGGCGATCTCAATTAACTTCTTATCGACGTCAAAGATACCTCCTTAACGCACCAAGGCGATCAATAATGTCCTTTTGTTGTTCTGTGGTTACCATAATTTTTAATACTTTTACATGCAAAAATACTTATTCCTGCCGATTTATGGAAATTAATTTAATTAGCGATACAATTACAAAGCCTACTCCCGAAATGTTGAATTATATGTTAAAAGCAAGAGTAGGAGATGATGTTTATAAACAAGATGGTAGTACCAATGAACTAGAAGCGGCTGTAGCTGAGTTGTTTGGGATGGAAGCTGCTTTGTTTTTCCCCTCGGGAACTATGGCTAATCAAGTTGCTATCAAATTACACACACAGCCTGGAGATCAATTAATTTGTGATCGAAGTTCACATATTTATCAATTTGAAGGAGGAGGAGCTGCGGTAAATCACGGCGTAAGTAGTGCCTTAGTTGATGGAGATCGCGGGCGAATTACTGCAGAAGATGTGCTCTATCACTATACAGATCCTACTAATATACATTTGCCAATCACTAAATTGGTTTGTTTGGAAAATACAACCAATATGGGAGGGGGCGCTTGCTATGAGTTGAGTGAAATCGAACGCATTAAAGAAGTCTGTGAAGCACGTACTATAAAATTACACTTGGATGGAGCTCGTTTGTGGAATGCTTTAGTAGCTAAATCTCAGCATCCAACGCAATTTGGTGCTCTGTTCGATACTATTTCTGTCTGTTTTTCCAAGAGTTTGGGGGCTCCTGTTGGCTCTGTGCTTTTAGGGTCTAAAGAACTGATCCAACGCGCTATTCGCTTGCGAAAAGTAATGGGAGGAGGGATGAGACAAACGGGGTACCTAACGTCTGCAGCCTTATTTGCACTAAAAAATAACGTGAGTCGACTACAACGCGACCACTATCGCGCTAAGCAAATTGAAATGTTACTCAATAAAAAAACATGGGTGAAAGAAATCTTGCCTGTGCAAACGAATATCTTGGTA
The DNA here is from genome assembly GCF_009792295.1 of Myroides fluvii. Taxonomy (NCBI): domain Bacteria; kingdom Pseudomonadati; phylum Bacteroidota; class Flavobacteriia; order Flavobacteriales; family Flavobacteriaceae; genus Myroides; species Myroides fluvii. The sequence goes on from NZ_CP039934.1 coordinate 2,693,533, forward strand.
TTCCGATTGGAAGATGATGCGAATATTAAACCCTTTTTAGATAAACTCAAACAAAAGAATATCTTGATTAGCGAAATCGGAAAAGGATGGTTGCGCATCGTTACGCATCTCGATTATCGTGAAGTAATGCATGAATATGTATTGGAAACACTGAATCAAATTGAACTGTAAAAAGATAAAAAGCCATTCTCCGAGTGGCTTTTATATTTAAGTAAAAATTAGTTTTTTACTACTCAAAAAAGAACTACTTTTGTTTAGATTTAAAATAAATAAATGGAAAAGTTAAAGCAACGTTGGGGACTTACTTCTAATTTTCAAGTTGTAATCATATTAGTTGTATTTGCAATTACGGGCTCCACAGCTGCGTTCATTTCGAAACCTATCTTAACGTATTTAGGAATAGAGCGAGGATTGACACACCCTGTGCTATATTGGGTGTTGTATGTTTTAATTATTTTTCCCATGTATAAAGTTATCCTAATATGTATTGGTACTTTATTTGGTCAACGCGAATTCTTCTGGAACTTCGTGAAAAAAATGTTGACGCGCGTGGGGTTAGGATTTATTTATCCCAAAGGAAAAGCAAAAGAATAGATTGGTTAACAGTTAACGGAAGTTCATCAATAATAACACAACCATTCCTTTATAGGAGTGGTTTTTTTGTGAAGTGTTGTGAGGTTGTTCTTCGTGAGGTTGTTCTTCGTGAGGTTGTTCTTCGTGAGGTTGTTCTTCGTGAGGTTGTTCTTTGTGAGGTTGTAAGAATTTTCGATTAAAGAAAGTTCTTACCTTTAATTCTAAAACAAATCCCAACGAAGTGAAAATCGAAACGTAGTGAAGATTCATCGAATACCAAAATAAAATATAGTTCCAGTGAGATAAAATAGTAACTCCGTGAGATAGGCTGCATCCGTCACTCAACGCTCGTTATTACACCCAGTATATCACTCTCCTCTAACAACATCACAACTGACAAAAAAAAATTATATTTGTTTAAACAAGTACAAATTCCATGAACAAATACCTAACACTAGTTTTACTTTTCTTGCTGACACTAAGTTGTAAACAAGAAAATACAAAATCAACACCTTTTGCATTAGAAGGAGTAATCGAAGATTATCATGTACTTTTAGAGGCGGTAAATCATCAAGATGATAAAATGTACGTCGTGAATTTTTGGGCAACTTGGTGTGTGCCTTGTGTCAAAGAGCTTCCGGATTTTGTACAGGTGTACAATGAAAATAAAGAGCGAACTGATTTTGAAATGGTTTTGGTTAGTTTGGATCGCTCCAGTGATTTTGAAACAAAAGTGAAACCTTTTATTGCTGAACATCAATTAACACCTCCGGTGGTTTTGTTGGCCGATGTGAAGCGCATGAACGAATGGATTCCCGCCATTGATAAAACGTGGAGTGGAGCCATTCCCGCAACCGCAATCTATAAAAATGGGAAACAAATTTATTTCCACGAGGGAATAGTAACCGAGGAAGAACTCAAAAAATTAATCCAATAAACCATAGAATTATGTTGAAAAAAATTTGTTTCGCAATGCTGTGTAGTGTTGCTTTTATCGCTTGTAAGAAAGACGCAAATAAAATAGAAGCTATTGATCCAATAGAAGAGGTAATTGAGCCTGTAAACGACTTTAAAGAGGTTTTAGGGTATAAGATTGGAGAGGTGGCAACTGATTTTAGTTTAATTGGAACAGATGGGCAAAAACACAGTTTGGCTAGTATGGCTGAGGCAAAAGGGTATATCGTTATTTTTACGTGTAATCACTGTCCATATGCCCAGGCGTATGAGGAGCGTATTGTCGCTTTAGATCAAAAATACAAAGGATTGGGATATCCTGTCGTAGCTATTAATCCCAATGATCCTGTCGTTCAACCCGAAGACGGATTGGAATTGATGAAGATAAGAGCGAAGGAAAAAGGATTTACATTTCCTTATTTGTTGGATGAAGGACAAAAAATCTACCCACAATATGGAGCAACGAAAACACCACATGTTTATGTGTTGCAAAAAGAAGATGGAAAGCTAATAGTGAAGTATATCGGAGCGATTGATGATAATTATGAAGATGCAACAAAAGTGTCGGATAAATATGTAGAAAAAGCCGTGGATGCTTTATTAACGGGAAAAGCAATCGAACAGACAACAACTGTGGCGATTGGATGTTCGATTAAAGTGAAATAGTGCGGAAATCGGAGCGAAGTAGCGATTCATCGAACTCCAAAACCAAATATAAACTCAGTGAGGTAGAGAGGAGAGCAGAAAGGGTGTGCTTTCTTCTCTCCTCTTTCTTCTTTCCAATTAATTTTTATGCAAAATAAAAATACACGGTCTTTTGTGTAGATCAATTGTTGTTCGCTTCCAAGCCGAAATTGGTTTCGTTTGTATCAATTCACTTTCAAGCGTAATATCACAAGCGATACACAAGAGTGTATTAGGGTGTAAAGTTTGGATTAAATCTTCGAGTAATTGATTATTTCGGTAAGGTGTTTCAATAAAAATTTGCGATTGACTTTTCTCAAAAGACAAGCGTTCAAATGTTTTTAGTGCTCCTTTTTTCTCATTTTTATCAATAGGGAGGTAACCGTTAAAGGCAAAACTCTGTCCATTCATTCCTGAAGCCATCAGCGCTAATAGAATGGAAGATGGACCAACCAACGGCAGTACACGGATGTTTTGTTTGTGTGCTAGTTCAACAATAGTAGCACCAGGATCAGCAATCCCCGGACAACCAGCTTCACTGATTACACCTACATCTTTTCCTTCTAGTAGTGGTTGTATATATTGCTTGTGTGTAGCCGGATCCGTGTGTTTATTTAAAGGAAATAAAATCAATTCCGATTGTTTCTTTTCTGGTGCAATTCGCTTGATGAATTTGCGAACTGTTTTTTCGTTTTCAACGATGAAAATATCCAATCGATTGATGGTATCTTTAACAGCTTGCGGAAGTACTTGCATGGGTTCATTGTCTCCCAATGTTGTGGGAATCATGTACAGGGTTCCTGTTTGAGTGGCTTTATCCATAATATTTTGGAACTGTGTTTTAAACTACAAAGGTAAGTAAAGCAGTTTAGAAAAAATAAAAGGAAGAAATGCAATTTCCTCCTTGAATCTATTATATAAAATTACTAAGATTTTAAATCTTGAGCGATAAGCGTACACGCCTCATCGACTAATTGAAAAACATGTTCAAATCCATCTGGACCTCCGTAATACGGATCGGGAACTTCTGCTTTTTTACCTGGATGGGTGATGTCTAATAACAAGCGAACTTTTTGTACATCTTCTGGATTTTCAGCCAATTGAATGACGTTGTTGTAGTTCGATTGATCCATCACAAAAATATAATCAAAAGCAGTGAAATCACTTTTTTTAAATTGTCTAGCTCTTTGTGTGGTTAAGTCAATGCCGTATTTTCTAGCTACTGCAATGGAACGTTGATCAGGTAATTCACCTACATGCCAATTTCCAGTACCTGCAGAATCTACTAAAAAGTCTTCTTGGGGAAGTTTAGCTTGTAAAATACCTTCGGCCAAAGGAGACCTACAGATATTTCCTAAACATACCATGAGTACTTTTACTTTCATTACATATTGAACTTTTGGTTAATTTCATCGTGGAATTTCTTGAATTCCTTGTCTGTTTCCAATAGGTTGTCTACTGTTTTACATGCGTGTAATACGGTAGCGTGATCGCGTTTTCCTATTTGAGAACCAATATTAGCCAAAGACGATTTGGTGTATTTTTTTGCAAAAAACATAGCCAATTGTCTTGCTTGTACGATATTGCGTTTTCTCGTTTTTGATTTCAGTGTTTCAATATCCATTTCAAAGTAATCGGAAACTACTTTTTGGATGTAGTCAATTGAAATTTCTTTTTGCGTATGCTTGATGAATTTCTCAATAACTTGACGAGCTAAATCAATCGTTACTTCTTGTTTGTTGAATGATGATTGTGCAATCAGTGAAATGATGGCACCTTCTAATTCACGAACGTTAGTAGAAACGTTTTTAGCCATATAATCGATGATGTTTTCTGGCATTGTCACACCATCGCGGTATAAAATATGTTTAACAATCTTAACGCGAGTTTCAAAATCAGGTGTTTGAATTTCTGCAGATAATCCCCATTTAAAACGAGATAATAAGCGTTGCTCAATATCTTGCATATCAACTGGTGCTTTATCTGAAGTTAAGATAACTTGTTTTCCATTTTGATGTAAGTGGTTGAAAATGTGAAAAAACACATCTTGCGTTCCAGACTTACCAGATAAGAATTGAATATCATCGACAATTAATACATCAATTAATTGATAAAAATAGATGAAATCATTTCTCGTTTGTTTACGCACTGAATCAACATATTGTTGCGTAAATACTTCCGCAGAAATATAAAGGACTGTTTTGTCGGGAAAGTATTCTTTAATTTCTACACCAATAGCATGAGCTAAGTGAGTTTTACCTAATCCAACACCACCAAAAATCAATAAAGGGTTGAATGAAGTTCCTCCTGGTTTTTTAGACACAGCCATACCTGCAGAACGCGCTAAGCGGTTTGCATCTCCTTCTAAGAAATTGTCAAATGAATAATTAGAGTTTAATTGCGACTCAATTTTTACATTTCGAATACCCGGTATGATGAAAGGATTTTTTAATTCTGGGTTTTTATTCTGAACTGGGACATCTAATTCTTGTGGTTTTACAGGTCCTCGTTGTGAACTGGGTAACTGTTCTGTAAATGGTTGCTTGTTACCAGATACATTTTCCATTTGAATTTTATATAGTAACTTCGCATTGCCACCTAACACTTTTGTCAACGCAACTTTCAATATGCTTACATAGTGCTCCTCTAGCCATTCATAGAAGAATTTGCTAGGCACCTGTATATATAACTTGTCTTCAGTTAATTCAATGGCTTTAATAGGCATGAACCAAGTCTTGAATGCTTGTTCGCCTATGTTGTCCTTTATGAATTCAAGACAAGCATTCCAAGCAGATTGCGCTGTCATGTCTTTGTATTCGTGCATTTTTGGTTAGATTTTTAAAAAAACAGTTACTATTTTTGAATGTTTTTTGGATTGATGTCGGTGTCGAATCAGATGGCAAATATGTGAACAATTTTTTGGATAAAAAAACGATTAGGTCATTGTAAAATTCAAAAAAAAATGGTAAGTACATTTATAATTCAATTAGTCAAATAAAAGTAAAAAGAATATGAAAAAATTCGATCACACTGTACGTGTGCGCTATGCGGAAACTGATCAGATGGGCGTGGTATATCACGGCAACTATGCCCAATACTTTGAAATAGGGAGAGTTGAATGGTTGCGCAACTTGGGGATCTCTTATAAGCGGATGGAGGAGTTGGGAATTATGCTCCCGGTTGTATCGCTAACGATGAACTATAAAAAGCCAGCTAAATATGATGAGAACCTTTGTATTCGAACTATATTCAAAACATGTAGTGGTGTAAAAATAGAATTCGATTATGAATTATATAACGAAAATAACGAGTTATTAACAACAGGATATTCTATGTTAGTGTTTGTCGACATGAAATCAGGTCGTCCGACTATGCCTCCTCCTTATGTTTTGGAAAAAATAAATACAATGGCTGAGGAATAATTTTTTTTATTCTTTGAAGTAATTATATCTTTATCAAAACAAACTAGTGCACTATGAAAAACTTATTGGCGCTATTGAGTATGTTGTGTATCGGATTGACCTCCTATGCTCAACGATCTACTTTAATAGATGGGCGTGTTCGATTGTACAATGGACAAATTATTCCAGTTGTCATTGAAAATAAAAATACTAAAGAGAAAACCCAATCCGATCAGACGGGGTATTTTTTAATTCAAACTCATTTAGGTGATACGTTGCGTTTCTCAAGTGAATATAGTGCAACGATGTTATATGTCATTGATGAAGGAGATTTACAAACCAAGCGCATTACACCTGTACTAGTGAAACCAGGACAAAAACTGGAAGAAATCGTAATCGTAAAAAAAGAGTTTGGCGAAGGTGAAATGGATTTTGGAGGCAAAAAGCTTACACCTGCAGAAAAGCGATACAATAAAAATAATCGCATTTTCATGGCGACGCAAGATTTGAAAATGGGAATCACCATAGATGGTATTATCAATCGGTTGAATGGAACGCGAAAACGCGATTTAAAAATGATTGAATACGAAAAGATAGAAAATAATATGATGTCTTTTTACAAGCAATACCCAAGAGAAGAACTGATGAAGGATTTGGGAATACCAGAATATCACGTGGATGCTTTTGTTATTTATTTTGTTACTCAACCTGATACAAATAAAATCAAAGTAGATCAAAGCGAAGGATATCAAATTCTTTTAGCACAGTATTATGATGAGTTTCTTACTTTTATCAAAGGCGAGTAAGTAAGAGCAAAAAAATACAAGGGATGAATGTCGTAATTCATCCCTTTTTTTATACCCTTAATTTTTATTGTGGTATCTTGCTGATTATATTGAAACTAGCTTTGTTTAGCTCGAATAGGAAAATAAAAAACAGATAGAAATGAAGGTAAACCACGGTAAAAAAATCAATATAATTCCCATTGCAATTGTATTAATACTATTTTCGATTGGAAACGCTTGGCTATCTACGCTAACCGCGATTCCCCTTCAAATGGGGCAAGCACTTGTAAAAGGGAAGTTGTATACTGGGCCTATTGAGCGCGTAGTGGACGAACGCGGTGTTGTATCTGTTGGTGTAACTGCTGAGCAAAGGAACGGAGATGCCGTCTTTATTCCGGCAGAACGCTTGGATGAGATTACCTATGATTTGTTTTGGGATATCGATCAAGCGGTGCTAATGGATGCTGAAGGAGGTTCGTTTTGGTTGACGTATGAAGATTTGCTTATTGCGTATGCTATCCTCGTTGTAGCGTTTTTAGCTTTTCGAATCGCTGTATTTTTAGTCTTATTGGTTTTACAGGGGGTGACTGTTATAGGAAATCAAACTGCCGCCCATATCAGAAAAGGCGTTCATTTCCTGATTAAACCCATGCGGATGTTGCTCTTTGGGTATATCCTAGTTGTGTTTTATCAGCATCGAATCTTCGGATATGAAGAAGAAGCGGAAGCTTTTTCTATCTTTATATTGATTTACGGTTTATACTTCCTCTTTGTTATCATTAAGCGACTTTTGGATATTCGTCGCTATTGGACTGTTCATTCCAGCGAGGGAGATACGAGGAGCTTGTCTGTAAATCCCACGGCATCTGAAGTTGCGTATTCGCCTATGGCTACTATGCCCACAGCAAAGCACGATAATGATTTGATTCAACGTAAAAAAAGAACGTTTAAACACCAAACGTCTCGTTATAATTAGGGATGGAAATCATGTGCCGCTCTTTGTAACCAATCTTCTTGTCTTTTTTATTCTGTTTTTAGCGCTTGGAATTTGGGATAGATCAAAATGATTCTCAATCATGATATGGCTTGGACGAAAACAGGTTCTAGGAGCAGGGAAGCTATCTAGTGTCTAAAAAGAGGAAAAGGGAAGTAGTTAGGTGAAGCGGAATGGAAATGACCACTATATAAAATTAGGACGAAAATTATAACTTTGAGTTTAATTGTTTAATTAACAAGAGATATGGTTTGATGTTGTAAATCAATGTGATTGGAAATGCGGGAGGAATTGATTTGAAATATAGCCGACTGCTCATAATAAAGACAAGGTATGAAGATATTGTTACAAGCATTTTTTCTTTTTTTGGGAGGAGTGTTGTTTGCGCAACAAAATGAATATACAATTTACGAGGTTGGTAAAGGAGAAATTTTAAAAAACAAATATTTCTATTTAGGCCATTATGTCGATGACCTATTTATTGCTGTGCCACTGAGAGATAGTGTTGATTACACCTATGCTGATTTAGCAGGTATTATTACTATAAAAGAAGAGGTAAAACTTCCTTTCCAATATAGAAATATTGAAAAAGTAAGGGATGATTATGGTTTGTATAAGGAACAGGTTCCTTTATTAGCTATTTCTAATGGAAGAGGTCGAGCATTATATCGATTAAATTCTAGTGTTTTTGAACCTCTTACAGATTTTAAATATTTGAAATTCAGACCTTATTTGTTTGACGGACAATACTTGATGGCTTATAATGGATTTGGACAAATGGTTAATTTAGAGACAAGGGAAATTACAAACACAAATTTCACAGAATTGTTACCTCTAAATAATGATTTAATTGCCGCAATCGATATGTGGAGAAAATGTGGAATACTAAATAAACAAGGTGATACTATTTTACTCCCTACCTATGATCGAATTAATAATATATCAGAGCAGTTGATTACTATTAGTGAAGGCGAAACTCTTGGGGTGTTAGATGCAAAAGGTGTACAAATAGTGCCTCCCATTTATCGCAACATAACACTCAGCTCAACAAGAATATTAGCAAAATCATTTGATGAAGTTGAACATATTTACCCAGAGCTAATAGCTGAAAAAGAAGAGGTCATGGATTTTGATCTTGTAAAACAAACAGAAGAATGTCGAAAGCCTTTTATAGTTTCTTCAAACTATGCGAAAAAAAGAGAGATTTTTAATTTGTGTGGAGCTTTTGATTTTTATGGAAATCAAAAAATCCCCTTCGAATACTATTCATTAACAAAAGGAATTTCTAATGAGATCATAGCGAATAAAAATGGAAAAATGGGAGTTATAACTGAAGATGGAAGGGTTGTACTCGATTTTGAATACGATGATATAACAACGCTATTTGATGTATTCTATCTTGTAACGAAGGAAGATAAACAAGGGCTTTTCATTCAAGGAAGTAAGAAGTTATTGGAGGTGATGTACAAAGATATATTTCCTATTTCAGCACATTCTGTACTGTTTTTAGAACATGGTGAATGGAGTAAAGTGACCTATCGATCAGAATATAAAAAACACAAGATTCATAAAACAAATCTCAATGCTAATTACAGCTTTGCTTATATGGATACCTTTAATAGAACAACGGCTACTTATGAGAAAAACACCGATTTTTTTGTGGTTTTAGAATGTAGTAATTCGGGTATTGTCGATAAGCATTTGAATGTGATAATTCCTTGTAAACACAGAGAAATACCTCGATATTTTAATGAAAAGTTTTTCAACTTTGAAAAGAAGTATACCGTTAAAGGAATCGAGTTAAAAGATATGGATTTGAGTGAGGATAATGTTCAATTTAAAGAAGTAATCATTGGGAAAAAAGGCGAGAAATACGGAGTTGTCAATGATAAAGGAACTGTACTTGTGCCATTTCAATATTCTCATATTCAACCTATAGATGGAAAGCGTTTTGTGGTGAGGAAATAGGGCATGTCTTTTTAGAGGAATTGAAATTGGTTTCTGAAGGAATTTCTTGAGTGACAAAAATCAACTTCTAATCGTACCCTATAGGAATTGAAAGTTTTCATTTGCGCAAAAACTTTCTTTACAATTTTACTTTTAAGCGTACCATACGGGAATTGAAATTCGGTTTGAATCTCACAAAATGACCTTACAAAAATAGGTCGAAAGAGAACATTAATTTTACAACTCCTGACATACGGATGTCACTAGGTGGGTGTAAGTTTGCATCATTGATTAATCTTTAAAAGAATAAAAATGATAAACGAAATTAACTCAATCAATTTTCCTCAACCTACGCTTATCTCGGTCAATGGTGTGGAATTGGAAGTTTTTGAAGCAGGTAAACAGCATGTTGGAAAGCCTATTGTACTCTGTCATGGTTTTCCAGAACATGCCTTTTCTTGGCGTCATCAGGTATCAGCCCTTGTTGCAGCTGGTTATCATGTTATTATTCCAAATCAGAGAGGGTATGGCAACTCATCGAGTCCAACCGAAGTAACTCAATACGATATCGCACACCTGACAGGGGACCTAGTAGCATTACTTGATCACTTTGGATATGAAGATGCCGTTTTTGTTGGTCACGATTGGGGAGCAAATGTCGTTTAGAATCTGGCGCTATTACACCCAGCACGAGTAAGTAAAATTATAAACTTAGCTTTGCCTTATCAAGAGCGAGGTGAAATGCCTTGGCTTGAGTTTATGGAAGCAATATTTGGAGAGGATTTCTATTTTGTTCACTTCAATCGACAAGTAGGGGTTGCAGATGCTATCATGAATGAAAACGCAGCTCAGTTCCTCCGCAATATATTCCGCAAAAATATACCGCTCGCGCCATCAGCACCTGGAATGTTGATGATAGATCTTGCACAAGCAGAACATCCATTGGGGGAACCTTTAATGGAGGAAAGTGAACTAGCTGTATTTGTTTCTGCCTTTGAATCCTCCCGTTTTACAGGAAGTATAAATTGGTACAGAAACCTTGATAGAAACTGGCATTTCATGGCAGATATAACGCCTATTATTCCTCAACCAACGCTTATGATATATGGTGAGCAGGATACAATTCCTGAAAGTGAAAATCTAAAAAATAGCGTTCCTAATTTGGATATTGTAAGATTGGATTGTGGTCACTGGATTCAACAAGAAAAACCAGAAGAAACGACTCAGGCAATTTTAAAATGGTTAAAACAACAACATGCTTAAAGAAATAGAAACCTTTTATCCACAAAGCCGAGCAGAATGGAGGCAATGGTTAGAGAAGAACCATGAATCAAAACAATTTATCTGGTTAGTGTATTACAGCAAAAAATCTAAAATTCCGTCAATCAGTTGGCGAGAAGCAGTAGATGAAGCGCTTTGTTTTGGGTGGATTGACAGTACAAGAAAAAAAGTAGATGATTCTTCATCTATCCAATACTTTAGCAAGCGCAAGCCCAAGAGTATTTGGTCTAAAGTAAATAAAGAGATTGTTCAGTTGTTGATTGACAACAACCAAATGACGAAAGCGGGGTTTGAAAGTATAGCGGTTGCCAAGCAAAACGGTTCTTGGACTATTTTGGATGAGGTAGAAGAATTGATTATCCCGGAAGAGTTGGAACTAGCGTTCACTCAACATAACGGTTCAAAAGATTATTACCTCAGTTTGAGTAAGTCGACGCGGAAAATAATATTAAGTTGGATTGTCCTTGCCAAGCGAGAAGAAACGAAACAGAAACGCATCAATCAAATTGTTGAAAGTATGAAGCAAAAGCAGCTTCCACCACAATTGGGATGATTTCATTTGTAAACAAAAAAAAGACCTAATCTTTCGATTAAGTCTTTGTAGCCGATGGAGAAGATATATCGAAATATTTCATTAAGGATTTGGAGAAACTTCAGTAAAAATAAAGTTGATTGTACTTATATATTTTAGATTATGCTTTATGGAATGTTGTAATTGGTTAGTTAGGTTAACCGTTCCTCTAACAAATCTTTCCAAGAAGTAAACCCTTTGTTATCGTTAGAGTAATCATGAACAATTCTTGAAAAACTATTTGGAGTAGTATCTATATATGCTTGTCTTCCTTGTTCACGAATAATATTTAACTCTTTGTCGATTAATTTTATTGTTTCAATTAGTACTGTTTTGTCTTTAGATGTATGCCAAATATAAGTAGCTTCTTCAGTATCTAATGTTTCTAAAATGACATGATAGTTTTGTTCACCAGCAATTAAAAATATAAAAGAGAAAGGCTGTAATACAAATCTCAATTTCATAGTTCTATATTCATGCCTTTCAGCTAAGAATTGAATATGTCGTGAGTGTTTGTATTTCCTCCCTTTTATTAGATCTTCCAGAATATTTTCTCCATCAATGTAAAGATTTTGGTTCTTAGGAAGTTCAGTAGTGGTAAGAATATTTTGTTTAGAAGTCGAAGTTTGGTGAATAAAACTTTTGTTGAGAAACAAAAATTTAACGCTCTCAATGATTTCTTTATTAATGTTATCAAGATCAATTGAAGTAGCTAATTGCGACAAAATTACACCATTTTCTATTTCAGCATAAATGTCAATTTGAACGTATTTTGATTTTAAAACTTTAGAGAAATAAGATTTTAATACTTCGTATTCGGGTCTAAATTCTTCATTTTCAATTTCAAAATCAAGCTGTTGGTTATTGTCCTTGTCAATATATTGAAATCCAATATTACTATATCTAAAATCTAAATTTTCTATAGCTACTTTAATTTTCTTATCTATGACTAAGTTTTGTTTCACAGGTATATATTCTAATGGTTCATCAAACAAGGTTATTTGTTTAGTAATCTGACGATAATAAGTGTTTCGTTTCAAAAAAAGCTTATTGAGGTAATCAATCTTGATATCTCGATAATCATAGATAGTTGGGCTGATTTCTGAACGTTGAACACGGCCAATATATTGTATCAGCTTACCTTTGAATGAAAAAGGATATACTAAAAAGAGAGAATTTATATTTGATAGATCTGTACCTTCTCCAAAGTACTGTCCAGTAGTAATTAAAACTTGGAAATTGCCTTCTTGTAAGGTGTTCCATTTAGATTTTCTACTACTTACCGAATCGTCTCCACTTAATGTCACTATTTCACAAAAGTGCTTTAAGAAATGATATAGTATTTCAATGTGTTCTTTTCGTTCTGTAATAATTGCTATTCTTTTTCCTTTAGAAAGTTCTGTTTTGATATCTTCTAAGATTAGCTGATTTCGTTGAGAATCATGAATTAGTACTTTTGAAAGTGTTTCAAAATCATCTGTTTTGGAATTGAAAGGTACATTTAATTTAGTTGTTCTAACTGTGATTTGAGGATGTTTAAAGTTTTCAATCTCATTGGTATTAATTTCAGATATTATATCTCCAAGAAAAATAAAGATAAGTTTGTCATCATTGTTTTTTCGAATAGGCGTTGCTGTTAGACCATATAAATAAAATGTATCTAATTTCTCAATAGTATTACGAAATGTTTCGGCTGGAACATGATGGCATTCATCTATTAAAATTGTACCAAAAATACTTTTAATATGTTCAAGTTGTTTAGGTAAGCTTTGTATGGTAGCTATTGTAATCTGTTTACCAATTCGAACTTTTCCTTGACCAATTATACCTATTTCATTTTTCGGAATACCAAGAAAGGCTTGAATTCTTTCTTGCCATTGTTCTAATAATAGTTTGCGATGAACAACAATTAAAGCAGGTTGCTTTTTATTGGCTATAATCTTTAATCCCATTACCGTTTTACCAGAACCAGGGGGTGAAACAATAACTCCTATATCTTTTTTTGATATTACCTCAAGCGCTTTGTCTTGATAACTACGTAAAACAGCATTAAATATATAAGGAACAATATCTTTTTGTTCTCTCTGATCATGAAAGATATAGTCTATACTATTGTCCTTACAAAAACGCAATAGTTTACCTATAAACCCTCTTGGGACTAAGACTTCACTTTTACTTTCTTCTACAAATTTAAAGTAACGCTCAGTACCAAAAGTATTCCTGCCTGATTTCTTTTTTACAAAAAAATCTGCATTAGCAAAATTCAACTCCTCTTTTAGAAAATTAATTAATGGAAGTGTTAACCCGTTTCTATGAATGCGTATATTTTGTTTGAGTGTAATAGTTAATTTGTTAGACTCAAGTTGTAACGTAGGTTCTTTGTAAGAAGATAAGTTATCTAAAATACCCACTTCAACTCGTGTTATTTCGTTTATAAACGACCATTGATTGTCATAAGGTTCAAATGTATCGGGGTTAATAAAACAACTATTACCATTTTGCATTGCTGGTTTAAAGAATGGTAGAGCTATTAGATTGCCTAAGCCTTTGCCAGAAAGAAAGTCTTGATTAGGAAAAAGTCTATCAAAGCTTGAACTTTTATCAAACATTGAAAACACTCCCGATTGTTCTAATAATGAAATGAAGATTTTTCGACTTTTGATAGCAGGATAAGGTTTGTCAAAAAAGATCCACACATGTCCTCCATTTCCAGAACGTGAACGCTCTAAGTAAGCAGATATTCCTTTCTCTTTACAAGTATTTAAAAAACTAACAGCCTCTTCTTTCCAATTCTGCTTGTCAAAGTCCGCTACTAAGAAGTGAGAGGTATTATCTTGTAGTAAAGGATAAATACCTATTTGTTGAACACCATTTAGGTGCTTATTGATTTCGTATTCTGAAAAAGGTAAATAAGTCTTATGTGGATAGTTCTGAAAAGTACCTCCATTTAGTTTGTGTACACGATAATGATAAATATCGTATTGATAAGCTGGCATGTATCCCGATTTGCCTGATTTTTCCCAGCGAATAGCAAATACATCTTCTCTCCCTTGAAAGAGGTTTTTTAAAATGGCTATTTGGGAATCTTGTTTCATTATTTAGTAAAAATATAAAGTATTGAAATTTACTAAAAAAACCTGTTTAATTGGTTCATATTTTACAGATATGTATTTGCATAAGTATATAAATAAAAAAGGACATAGTCACGTGACTATGTCCTTATGCAGTAGCGAAGACGGGAGTTGAACCCGTGACCTCAGGGTTATGAATCCTGCGCTCTAACCAACTGAGCTACCTCGCCAATTGTTGGTTTTTGTTCTATTTCTAGAATGCGAATGCAAAGTTACTATTATTTTGAAATAAAGCAAACGATGGGCTTCTTAAAAAATATTTTTTTATTACAAAAATATGATTATATTCGAGGAATTATAACTTTTTAAGTACAGCTATGAAAGAAAAATATGAATTAGAATTTTCAATAAATTCATCACCTCAATTGTTATATCAATACGTGTCAGATCCCTCAGGATTAAGTGAGTGGTTTGCTGACAATGTTAACTCAAGAGGAGAGGTTTATTCTTTTATATGGGGGGATTCGGAAGAAAAAGCAAGAGTAGTTACAAGAAAAACAGACGAAAGAGTACGTTACAGATGGTTAGATGAAGATGGAGATGACACGGAATATTACTTTGAAATAAAAATAATACGCGATGAACTGACAAAAGATGTGACAATCGTTGTAACTGATTTTGCAGAAGCAGACGAAATAAATGAATCAAAACAATTGTGGGAAAATCAAATCATGGATTTAAAACAAGTGTTGGGTTCTGCCTAATTTCCACAAAATATAACTTATATTTGCCGTTAATAGTAATCACAAATTAGAACTATGATTAATGTTAACGGCAAACTTGTTTCTACTACAGCCCTAGCGATAGAAAATAACCGCGGTTTCTTATATGGAGATGCTGTTTTTGAAACAGTGAGAGTCTTAGATAATAATGTGTTATTTGCTGAAGACCACTATTTTAGGTTGATGTCTTCCATGCGAATCATGCGTATGGAAATTCCCATGCATTTTACCCTAGAAAATTTTCAGGCAGAAATTATAAAAACAGTCGACGCTAGTGCAACCAAAGCAAAAGCCTTTCGCGTGCGTTTCACTGTCTACCGTGAGGCAGTAGGCAAGTACCTCCCTCAAGAGAATAAAACAATCGGATTTATTGCAACGGCAGAAATGCTAGAAGATGCGGTTTACCCCTTCCAGGATCAACCGTATGAAGTGGAGCTGTATAAAGACTTTTATATAGCTGCTAATTTACTGTCAACGGTAAAAACTACCAATCGTGCAGTGAATGTATTAGCTAGTATTTTTGCAGCAGAAAACGACTATCAAAACTGCTTATTGGTCAATGATAAGAAAAATATCATTGAAGCGGTGAATGGCAATTTATTTGTGGTGAGTCAAAACACAATTAAAACCCCTTCATTGGACGAAGGATGTATTAAGGGCGTAATGCGTAAGCAGATCATAGAACTCATCGGAAAACACCCTGATTATACGTTAGAAGAAGGGACTATCTCTCCATTTGAATTGCAAAAAGCAGATGAGATATTTATTACGAACGTAATCGCGGGAATACAACCCGTTACAAAATACAGAAAGAAAACCTTTACTACTCAAGTCGCGAAAGATTTACTAGATCGCTTGAATGCGAAAATTCGATTGATGTAGGTGGGAGATCGTTAACTGTTTACGGTTAACGGTTAACAGAAGATAATCAATACTAGAGAACCATTCCTTTGTAGGAGTGGTTTTTTTTGTTTGTTGTGGGTTGTTTGTTGTGGGTTGCTTGTTGTGGGTTGTTTGTTGTGGGTTGTTTGTTGTAGAAATTCTCAATCTTTAGAAGATCTCTACCGATAACTGATAATCGATAACTGATAACTATTTTGCTTTGTTGTTTGTTGTTTTTTGTCAACTCTTTCGATTAGAGAACAATTTGTCAACTCAGAAGATTTCAACCATCAACTATCAACCATCAACCATCATCAACCATCATCAACCATCATCAACCATCATCAACCATCAACCATCAACCATCAACCATCAACAATCAACAATCAACAATCAACAATCAACAATCAACAATCAACTAATTCAAATTCGGATTTTCAGGGGCATTGGACCAAATACTAAAGTCCTTACCTAGCGTTTGCAAGGCTTTTTTCCAGTACGATTTTGTAGCTTGTTCAAATAGATTGAAGGGAAGAGAAGGGGTTTTTACCCAATGTTGATCGGATAATTCCATTTCTAATTGTCCGTTGTCCCAGCCAGAATATCCCATGAAGAAACGCACGTCCAGATGGGTGAGCAGTCCCATTTCAATGTGGTTGAAAATAGCATTAAAATCGCCACCCCAATACAGTTGATCAGTGATTGCAATGCTATCTGGAATGAGATCAGGGCATTTGTGAATGCAAAATAAGCGATCTGATTCAACAGGACCTCCGTGATAAACAGTGAAAGCACCATTGCTTTCTGGTACTAATTCGCTCAACAAATAGGGGGTAGGTTTATTTAAGATAAAACCCATACAGCCATCAATGTTGTGATCTGTTAACAGAATGACTGATTGATTGAATTCTATATCTGTTGGGTTGTATGCAGAAGGAAGTGCAACTAAATAATCTCCTTTATTAATCTCGTGTTTTGTCATAACAATAAGGCATAAAAAAAGTCTCATTATACAATATAATAAGACTTTTTCAAATTTTTACTATTTTGATCTGTTTATATTACATAAACAAAGTCAGTAACTACTTGTTTACAGATCCTTCTAATTCAGATCCAGCTTTAAATTTAACTACTTTTTTAGCAGCAATTTTGATTGTTTTTCCAGTTTGAGGATTTCTTCCTTCTCTAGCCGCTCTCTCAGATACTGACCATGAACCGAAACCTACCAATGAAATTTTGTCTCCTTTAGCTAATGTAGATTCAACGTTAGATAAGAAAGATTCTAAAGCTTTTTTAGCTGCAACTTTACTGATTTCTGCATCCTTTGCGATAGCATCAATTAATTCTGTTTTGTTCATAATAATTTTTTTTAAAGGTTAACTTTATTAACGTTCTTATTACAAATTTAGGGTTATAAAGTTATAAAACAAGCTTTTTATAAAAAAAAAACGCAAGGCAATATCTTTTTTTGTGTTAAGGTTCTATATGAAGTATTCCTTTGAAGGGGAATGAGTTATAAAACGATAGTGTTTTCGCTAAATTTTTGTCCATTTAATACTTCATTTACAAGCATCATTTTCTTGCCTGGTAGCTGTAATTTGACCAGATTTAGGAAGCCATTTAAGACTGCAATTTTAATGGTTTTTTTGGTTGTAACTAATTGACCTATAGGTAAATGGTGTTCTTCTTTTTCGAAATGCGCTTCGTGTATTTTGATGTCCCATTCTTGTGGTATAGCACGGTCTTCTAACCTACACCATGCTGCTGGATAAGGGCTTAGACCTCGGATTAACTGTTCAATTTCGAATCCTGTCTTTGAAAAGTCAATTTTGCAATTATCACGGTTTAATTTATAAGCAGTTTTGGTATCTTCAGCGGGCTGATGAACTACTTTTACGTCTCCTTTTTGAATTAATTCTAGCGTTTCAACCACGGTTTCAGCACCTAAAACCATCAGACGATCATGAAGCTCACCTGCTGTTTCTTTTGCGCCAATAGCTGTTTCTTTTTTCAGAATAATAGCTCCAGTGTCAATTTTTTCATCAATGAAGAAGGTGGTAACTCCCGTTGTGGTTTCTCCATTGATAATCGCCCAGTTAATAGGGGCAGCACCTCTGTAATCTGGCAATAAAGAGGCATGTAGATTAAATGTCCCTAAAGCAGGCATTTGCCATACGGCAGCAGGCAACATTCTGAATGCAACCACCACTTGTAAATTCGCTTGATAAGAAGCTAATTCTTCCAAAAAAGCTTCGTCTTTTAAATTGGTGGGTTGCAAAAGGGGGAGTTCTTTCGCTAAGGCATACTCTTTTACTGCAGAATACTTTAGTTTTTGACCTCTTCCAGCTGGTCGATCGGGTGCTGTAATTACAGCAACAATATTGAAGTTATGTTGATACATCGCATCGAGAATTCCAACTGCAAAATCAGGGGTTCCCATAAATATGATACGTAAGTCTTTCATTATAGTAAAATATATTGATTTTTGTTATTTAATTTAATTTTCTGTTGCTCAGATAGTTGTTGTAAAATAATGATTATATCTTGCATCTCAAAAGGTAAATCGGATTGCATCTCATTGGCAGAAGCAGCTTGTTTACGTTGTAAGTATAAAATTAGTTTTTCCCGAAGCGCTGTGAAATCATCAGCAGGTTTGTTTTGATTGGCTTGTAAGCAAGTGGAACAACTCCCGCAATTTCGCACTAAAGTTTCATTGAAATAATGTAAAATAACTTTATTCTTACAAATATCGTCATTTTGTGCGTAAAAGTAAATAGCGCGATATTGTTCAAGTTTAAGATTGTTTTGTTGCTCCAAAAAAGGAAAGGTCCTGTAGATTGTTTTATCCTCTTCCCAAGCTTCGAGAAAGGTGATTTCTAAGTCGTGTTCCTCAGGGGTAAAGACACAAAGTTCTTCTTGATGCCAGAGTTGTAGGCATTCTTGTATATAGGTGATCTCTTCGGCTGCTTGTTCGCTGATATAGGCCAAATTAATAGGGGTCTGATATTCGTGTATACCGGGGTAGTGACGAATAATCTGCAGTAATATATTTTCTTGTCGTTCATTGTCGTAGACGTAATCCAATAATTCGCTGCTGCTAACAGTAAATTGAACTTGTGTCTTGTTGTTGGAATTGGGGGTCAATTTGCAAATGCCCTGGCGATCTAAAAATTGCAGCGCATTATAGGTTAAAGTATAGGGAAATTTATAGTGTACACAAAACTGATTGAAACTAAAAGAATAGGAGGTATTATAACCTTCACCTAAGCTAATACTCAAATAATTGTTGAGTTTGCGGTAAACGAGTTTTAAAAAACTTTTATCAAAGAGATTGTCTTTAGACCATTCTTCAACAGTTTTAGGTTCGTTGGGAGCAAGGAGTAAAGAAGCAAAAGCTCTGGCCTCATCTCGCCCTGCTCGTCCTGCTTCTTGGTAGTAGTTTTCTAGGTTTTCTGGAAGTTGTAAGTGAATGACATTGCGAACATTCTTCTTGTCAATTCCCATTCCAAAGGCATTGGTAGCTACCATGATAGGTGTTTTCTCAGCAACCCAATCCGCTAAGCGTTTCTTTTTCTCAAAAGTATTAAGTCCCCCGTGAAAAAAATTTGCTTTGAAGTTCTTTTGATTTAATTGTTGGGCTAAGACTTGAGTCTCTTTTCTACTGCGGACATAAATAATGGCAGGGGAGGGATTCTTTTGGAGAATCCGCTCGACGATAATTTCTTTGTTTTCTACTTGGTATACCCCGTAGATTAAGTTGCTGCGGTAAAAACTCTTCTTGAAGAGCGCAACATCACGTAGCTCTAAATTGGTGCAAATGTCGTCAATAACGCGTTCATTGGCAGATCCTGTTAAAGCAATAACAGGAGCATGGGGAAATAGTTTACGCAATTGGTTAATCTTGAGATAGGCCGGGCGAAAATCGTGCCCCCATTGAGAAATACAATGCGCTTCATCTACAGCAATTAGACTGATTTTTAAATTTTCAATGCGCTCCAATAGCCACGTTTGCTCTAAGCGCTCAGGAGAGATATACAGTAATTTATACGCTCCATAAAGACAGTTATCTAGTATAGCATCGATATCCGTTAGGGATGTGCCACCAATAATAGCTGCCGCTTTAATCCCTAAAACACTTAAATTATTGACCTGATCTTGCATCAAGGCAACCAAAGGAGAAATGACCAAACAGGTACCAGGAAGAAGTAACGCGGGAATCTGAAAGCAAA
Source organism: Myroides fluvii (assembly GCF_009792295.1). NCBI lineage: Bacteria > Pseudomonadati > Bacteroidota > Flavobacteriia > Flavobacteriales > Flavobacteriaceae > Myroides > Myroides fluvii. The sequence continues at coordinate 2,713,687 of NZ_CP039934.1, forward strand.
TGCTTTTTCCGCCACCAGTTGGCAGTAAAGCAAAGGTGTCTTTTCCTTGTAAAACAGACTCGATAATAGCTTCTTGTGGTTCACGAAAAGAATTGTGTTTCCAGTAGTGTTGAAGTAAATCGATCGGCTTTTTAGTCATTGAAATGGAAGTTTTGCTTTTGACTAAGGTAGTCAAAAATGTAAAAAGGATTGCTACAACAATCCTTTTTTATATTATACTCTTTCTAAGATAAATTCTACTCTTTTGGCGATGGTTTCCCTTGGAACTTCTATTAAATCATACCCATAACTTTTGTAGGTATCTACCAAATAACGATGAATTAAATTGGCTTGTTCAAACGATTCATAGCGTTGTTCATCACTAATGTAGATGTTCTCCCAAGGTGGTAGTAGAAAAATTTGATGATACAAATGGTTCTTGCACGCAAGGTCAAAGCTTTCTGGATACGTATCTCCTTTGTAATGCATATACGCCAGTACGTCTGGAATCCCACGGTCAATAAAGACAATAGAGGCATCTTCTTCAGCCGCACTTTTATGTTGATCAATTCTACCCTCTAGTAAAAGTTGACTAAATAGTAGAGGTTCTGCTAAAAAAAGCTGATCAATTCCTTTTTCTTGCGCCTTTTGAGTAACTTCTCTCGATATTTCAGGATAACACGTATAACCTTTTGTAATTAATTCATTGATTATAGTTGTTTTACCAGATCCTGGGCCACCGATTATTAAAACGAGTTTTGTATTCATTCCACCTAAAAATAAAGAAGGGGCAAAAGTAAGATAAAAAGTCGGGATAGTACGCCTTTTCTCAAATTCTTTATGGTAAGATAAGGTTAAAATGGGATATGGCAAATGGGAGAACGGAGAGCGGAGAATTTTGTGAAATAAGGAAATTCACCCCTTCACGACTTCACAAAAAAGTATCACTACCTCACTTTTTATAACGTTCACAGATAATTACAGTAAACAACAAAAGTAGGGCTCATAAAATTTATTTTTTAATTGGAATAATTTTTTTAAATCTTTGGTATTGTTTATTCGTTTATTATGTTTATATTGTTTTAATATGTGTACCACTTCTTGTTCGCCACTTGTGTCGGTTGTTGTTCGCTACTTGTATCAGTTGTTGTATCATTATTAGTATTAGTAGAATCCAGTGTGGAACTAGTTGTAACTCTTCCCAAAAGAGTGAGTATGACGTTGCTCAATCCATATTTTGAATGACTAGCTTGGTCGTGGAATACATCTAAGGAAGGCTTAGGTTGGTTGGTATACGCCTTGTTTTGTAACCAAGGTAAGGCTGGCGCAAGGCAGATGTTTTCATCATTTGATTTTCAATAAACCCTGTGGTTAGTGAGATTCTTCTTAGGATCCATTAAATCTTCGTTATGCGTTTGTTTTCTCTTTGTTATGTGTTTGTTTGGTAAAAGGCCCTAAAACTAAGCAAACCCCAAGCAAACCCCAAGCAAACCCAAAACAAACCCAAAAGGAACTACAAGTGAATGTTTTTTACGGTATTGATTATAAGTGGGTTATGTTTTATTTTACTGGACAAAAAAGGAGATTTATACCTTTTTTATCCCAAAATGGGAAGAATACGGAAGGGAGTATTGTACAGTTGTTTTTGTTTTTTTAGTATGGCAACGAGAACAGGAGTAAAGGTAACTTCGCTCTTCTTTCTCTCCCCGAATTACTATTGTATTTTTGGTAAGCGATGAATATCCGCTTCGCTTCGATTTCCTCTTTCCAATACAGTATTTACCAATCAAAATGCGTATATTTGCACCAAAAGAAAGTATGGATACTAAGACGAAAGAATTTTACGAAAGCTTGAAAGAAAAGCTGGAGTTTGAGCGAACTTGGCCGAATGAATATTTGTATAAATTTATTGTTCCTGCAGACGAGCGTAAGATTGCTCAAATTGAACGTGCTTTTGATGGAATGAATCCCGTAATTAACTTCAGAAATTCGAGTAAAGGTACTTTTACCAGTGTATCGATAAGAGTGCACATGGTTAGTGCACAAGCCATTGTTGATAAGTATATTGAACTATCAACTATTGAAGGGTTATTATCACTGTAAAAATTGCTTTATCCTAGAAAGTTTTATATTTTTATAACTCAGGCAGATAGCCAAACTTTGTAAACACCAATTAGATGAAATTTAACTCCGCAGAAGCAGTAACACATTTAGGCTATAATACAGCCGCTAATAAATTAGTCATCCCCGATTATGGACGTCATCTTCAGATGATGATTGAGCAAATTACCTTGATGGAAGATCAAGAGGAGCGAAATAAAGCCGTAAATTACGCTATTCGCGTGATGGGGGATATGAACCCACATTTGCGTGATGTTCCTGATTTTCAGCATAAATTATGGGATCAACTTTTTATGATTTCTGATTTTAAGTTGGATGTTGCTTGTCCATTTCCCATTGCGACAAGAGAAACGGTGTATGCAAAACCAGAAATTTTACCCTATCCAAAAAAACAGCTGAGTTATCGCTATTACGGCAATAATATCAAAAGTATGATAGCAGAAGCTTTGAAATTTGAAGAAGGTGAAATGAGAGATGCTTTGATTATTGTCATTGCAAATCACATGAAAAAAAGTTACTTAAGCTGGAATAAGGACAATGTGAAAGACGAAGTGATTTTCGAGCATTTAAGCGAGCTTTCAGACGGAAAAATTAATTTATCTAAACAAGAAGAAGAGTTGTCTACTACGGCGAACCTGATTCAGGTGAATCGAAAACAATCCAATAAAAGCAATTATTCAAATAACAACAACCCAAGTAGTTCGAATAATCAAAAAGGAAGTAACAACAATAATAACAACAATAAAAAGTATAGCAAGCAGAATTATCAAGCAAAAGGTAAAAAGCAATGAGTACATTTAGAATTGAAGGCGGTCACCAACTAAAAGGTGAAGTATATGCACAAGGTGCTAAAAACGAAGCACTACAGGTGCTTTGTGCTGTGTTGTTAACAGATGAGAAAGTAATAATCTCCAATATTCCAGCTATTATTGATGTCAATAAATTGATCGAATTATTGGAGTCTTTAGGGGTGAAAATCGAAAGATTAGCTCCAAATAAAATGTCTTTTCAGGCAGATAATCTGAATATGGAGTATCTAACTTCAGAAGATTTTAAAGCAGGAGGAAAGGCTTTAAGAGGTTCTATCATGATGGTAGGGCCACTTTTAGGACGTTTTGGTAAAGGGTATATCCCAAAACCAGGTGGAGATAAAATCGGAAGACGTCGTTTGGATACCCATTTTGAAGGATTTATCAATTTAGGAGCTACGTTTCGATACAATAGAGAAGAGTATTTCTATGGAGTTGAAGCAGAGCAATTGATTGGTACAGATATGCTGTTAGAGGAAGCTTCTGTTACAGGAACGGCTAATATCGTAATGGCTGCTGTTTTAGCCAAAGGAACAACAACGATTTACAACGCAGCTTGTGAACCTTATTTACAACAGTTGTGTAAAATGCTTAACAGCATGGGAGCCAAAATTACAGGAGTTGGTTCTAATTTCTTGACTATTGAAGGGGTAGAAAAATTATCAGGATGTGAACATCGTATCTTACCTGATATGATTGAAATCGGTTCTTGGATTGGCTTAGCAGCAATGACTAAAAGTGAATTGACCATTAAAAATGTAGGATGGGAGCATTTAGGTGTTATTCCTAATACATTTAGGAGATTGGGAATTCAACTTGAGAAAAGAGGAGATGATATCTATATTCCTGCACATACACAAGGATACGAAATACAGAGTTTTATCGATGGTTCGATTTTGACGATTGCCGATTCTCCTTGGCCCGGATTAACACCTGATTTGTTGAGTGTTATTTTGGTTGTTGCAACACAAGCGAGAGGTGAGGTATTGATTCACCAAAAAATGTTTGAAAGCCGTTTGTTCTTCGTAGATAAATTAATTGACATGGGAGCGAAGATTATCCTCTGTGATCCACATCGCGCAGTAGTGATTGGACATGATTTTAAATCACAGTTGAAGGCAACCCGTATGTCGTCACCGGATATTCGCGCAGGGATTTCCTTATTAATTGCAGCACTATCTGCCCAAGGAACCAGCGTGATTCAAAACATTGATCAAATTGATCGCGGGTATGAACGAATCGATGAGCGTTTACGCGCATTAGGAGCGAAAATAGAACGCGTTGACGAATAGGTTAATGGAGAGAGGAGAGAAGAAAGAAGAGAGAGGAAATCGGAGCGTAGCGTAAATCGTAACGTAGTGAAGATTCATCGAATACCAAAATAAAATAGTAACTCGGTGAGATAAAGAGGAGAGAAGTGAAATTAACAATATAAAAAAAGCTTGCGTTTAGAAACGCAAGCTTTTTTTATATTCGTTATTTGTTGAGACGGTGAGGTGGTGGATTTTCCGATTAAAAGAAGATTTTTTTAATCCGAAAATCCACTCTTTTCTCCTTTCTCTTTTCCTCTCTCCAAAAAAAGCTCCTATTTTTAGGAGCTTTTTTTTATTTAAGGTATTTTTCTAAGAATTGATCTTGTTCCCACAACAAATGTAGGATGTTTTCTTTGGCAACATAACCGTGACTTTCTTTCGGTAGGATAACCATTCGAACCGGTGCTCCTAATCCTTTTAACGCTTGGAAATAGCGCTCCGTTTGCAAAGTGAATGTTCCTGGATTGTTATCTGCCTCACCGTGTACTAATAACATCGGTGTTTTCATTTTGTCCGCATTCATAAAAGGAGACATGGTATTGTAAACCTGAGGAACTTCCCAATAGTTTCGTTGTTCCGTTTGGAATCCGAATGGAGTCAACGTTCTGTTGTACGCCCCACTTCTAGCAATACCTACTGCAAATAGATCGGAATGCGTTAATAAGTTAGCCGTCATAAATGCACCATACGAATGTCCACCAACGCCTACTTTTGAACGGTCAATAAAACCCAAAGCATCAACAGCATCAATAGCTGCTTTACCATTGGCAACTAATTGCTCAATATAGGTGTCGTTTGGCTCTTCCGTTCCTTCACCCACAATTGGGAAAGCCGCATCATCCAATACCGCATACCCCTTCGTTACCCAATATACAAATGATCCATAGTATGGAAAAGTAAATTCACTTGAATTAGACGTTACTTGTCCAGCGCTATTTTTATCTTTATATTCTGTTGGATAAGCCCAAATTAATAAAGGTAATTTCTCTGTTTTGTTCTTTCGGTCGTAATTCGCAGGTAAATACAATGTTCCAGATAGTTCTAAGCCATCTGCTCTTTTGTAGGTAATTACTTCTTTGTATACCCCATTTAAGCTTTCAAATGGATTTTTAAAAGTTGTAATCGGTTTGATATCGTTTTTCTTCTTGATATTTCTGAAGTAGTAATTCGGATATTCCGTTGCTGATTGAATCGATACCAATACCAATCCTTTTTTTATATCCTCAATTGATTGGATACTTTCTTTTTTCGTTGTGTACGTGGATTGGTACAAACGTTTTGTCTTTAAGGTAGTTAAATCAAACTCATCAATAAAAGGAAATTGGCCTTTTGGTGTAAATCCTTCCCCAATCAAGTACATTTTATTGTTGTCAATCGCTAAGGTATAACGACCATATTCGTTTCTTTTTGTTTCAAAAGTTCCTGGATCGCTGTAAACATCTTGTGAATTTCTATCTTCAACCTTTGCAGGGTTTGCGTTGAAAGTAGATGGATTAATCAAGAATTGTCTGATATTACGTGTATCGTACCATTGGTCTGCTACCAAAGCCACCTGATTATTTCCCCAAGTAATGCCGGCATAACGCTGTGATAATTTAACGATAGATTGAGGTGTAGTAGTGAATGGAGCATCCCAAGTGAATAATTCATCTCTATATTCAACCTCTTTTGCAGGATCACCCCCGTCTAAGGCCTCAACATAAGATAAAGTAGCAGGTTGATCCGCACGCCATTGCATGCTTCTCTTTCCTTCTCGGACAGCCATGAATCCTTTTGGCATGACTTCATTTAAAGGTACATCATTTACTTCTTTTACTAAGGTTCCATCCATGTTGTATACCTTAGTTTTCATCGGAAAACGACTCAAAGGAACGAGGTAAGAAAACGGTTTCTCTAAGGTAGTTAACATAATGTAGTTCCCGTCAGGTGACATCGATTCACTCGCATATAAAGCAGCTTCTTTGAATAGCTTCTTGTTGCCTTTTAAGTCAACAAGGTATAATTCAGACGTTACTAAAGTTTCAAAATTGGCCTCATCCGTTTTGTTTTTTAGCAAATCTTGGTAGGTTCTGTTTTGTGAAACAATACCTTCTTCACTAATAGAAACAATCGGACCCGTTGGTAAGTTCTTTTTCGTATCTACTAAAGCAGGTCTATTGGCGGGAATAACAGTTACCAAAATTTGTTGATTGTCTCTTAACCACGTAATAGGATTACCTAGGTTGGCGTTTAAATTTGCGTCCGTTAGCTTTTTGGCTTCCGCTGTACGGAAATCAAGAACCCATAATTCAACCCCAGTAGCAACTGTATTGGTAAAAGCGATTTGCGTTTGATCGGGTGAAACCGATAAATTCGAAATTCTCGGATTAGCGGGTAAGCCTTTGACTTGAATTTCCGTTTTGTCTTTTACTTTTCTAACTTTTAAGTTTTCAATATACGTAAGTGTACTGGAGATATTGGTGTTTACATCGATTCGTAAACCGCCTAATCGCATCTCTTCCACATTTAAATCATCCAATGTTTTGTACGTACTGCGGTAACTCAAAAGCATATACTCCATCTTGCTATCCATAAAGATAGAAGGAGCACGCTCAAATTCTGCCAATTGCAAAATTTCTTGTGAAGGCTTTTGGTAGGTTACATTTTCTTGTGCAAACATAGATGTAATTAAAAAGAGAGAGAATAAAGAAGTTTTTAAAATCTTCATTTTAGATTGTTTTAGTTTATCCGAGCAATATACGTGGAATATTTATAAAATAAACGCTTTTTTTAGTTGGTGTTTTTTAAAATACACAAAAAACTTACCTTTGCTTCAACAAATTAAATCAGATAAATATGTTTAGATCAAAGATTTCGGGTCTAGGTTATTATGTACCCGATAACGTAGTAACCAATGACGATTTGTCAAAAATAATGGATACAAATCACGAATGGATCGTTGAAAGAACGGGAATTCACGAGCGTAGACATAAGGTTTTGGAAGAAGATACTACTTCGGGAATGGGAGTGAAAGCAGCTAAAAAAGCGATGGAAAGAGCTGGAGTAGAAGCTAAAGATATTGATTTTGTTGTATTCGCTACACTAAGTCCAGATTACTATTTTCCAGGACCTGGTGTGATGTTACAAAAAGAACTAGGTCTAAATACAGTAGCTGCTTTAGATATTAGAGCACAGTGTTCTGGTTTTATTTACGCGTTATCTGTAGCGGATCAATACATCAAAACCGGTATGTATAAAACTATTTTAGTTGTCGGGTCAGAAGTACATTCAGCAGGTTTGGATATGACTACTAGAGGAAGAGCTGTATCTGTTATTTTTGGTGATGGAGCAGGAGCAGCCATTTTAACGCGCTCTGAAGATGAAACTGGAATTTTATCTACACACATTCACTCGCAAGGAGAACATGCAGAAGAATTGGCTTTACTTGCGCCAGGAATGGGGGGAAGATGGGTGTCTGATATTTTGAAAGACAACAACCCAGATGATTTGAGTTATTTACCTCATATGAATGGTCAATTCGTATTTAAAAATGCCGTGGTGCGTTTTAGTGAAGTTATCATGGAAGGGCTAGAAGCAAATAAGTTACAAGTTTCTGATATTGATATGTTGATTCCGCATCAAGCCAATTTGCGCATCTCTCAGTTTATTCAGCAAAAGTTTGGATTGTCAGATGATCAAGTGTACAATAATATCCAAAAATACGGAAATACAACAGCAGCTTCTGTGCCGATTGCTTTGACAGAAGCGTGGGAGCAAGGCAAGATTAATACAGGAGATGTAGTAGTTTTAGCTGCTTTTGGAAGTGGTTTTACTTGGGGGAGTGTGGTGTTAAAATGGTAAATCTTTTATCTTAGCTAGAAAAGTAGTTCAGATAGATGAAATTTGATAAGATAAATAGCAAGGACAGGCGAGCCTATTTTGAGCATCCCTATCTAGAAAGACGAACTAAAGGCTAACCTGCTGTTGTTTGGGGCCTGTATATTCCTCTTTTGTCTGTTATTGTTTTCGGAGTATACCCATTATAATTTATTCGTTCAGAACCTCGTACTTCTTTTTTTATAAGCGGTATGTTGTTCTGGACTTTTTTTTTGAATATTTAGCTCCTCGCTATCTATTTCACCGCATTAGTAAAAAATGAAGCTTATAGCGATTGGCGCATGTTATGCATCAATTGTTTACCTTTTTGACCATTCATTTTTTGCTGTATATTGACCATCCATACCCCAAATTGCATTAGCGAGGTAAGGGTTGTCTATAAAGGGATTCCTGTTTCCTTGTGAATAGGGATTTTTGGGATTTCCATGGTATTCATTTCTAAAACGTTCAAAATCGGAGACGGGGTCTTCTGCATTCCATTGTAGGTAGAGATCTAACATGCCATCGAGATTACTGATGTTTCCGAGTCCGTTATAGGGTGGATAGCATTGATTTCCGTATCGAACATACATGTACATCATCATTCGAGCGACATCGCCTTTCCATTCATCTCCGGGATACCAACCGCCATTTGATTTTTGAGCAGGACCAGATCCGGCAGCAAATCTTAGGTTGCTGCGACTATTGTTTATATACCCATTGACTGCCCGTAAGTGATGAGCATCGAGACCCGCAAAGAGACTAGTGGGAAAATGCGGGTTGTACTGTTTGTCTTTTATAGTCGTGGCCAAACGAGGGGCGGCATTTGCCTTTGCAAAGACGTGCTCCCGTTCCCATACTGACTTGCGATCGAGGCTACTGGTATAGGCGTGTATATTATTGTTGTACTTACTTTGTGTACGTTGTTGATAGGTATATTGTTCTTGTCCTTTTGGGTGACCGTAAAGTTGAATAATCTCTTCGGAATTATCTGGGTTTATATCGGTGACTAACAAGGCGTTCCAAAGATCAGGGGTATAGTGCTCTAAGGGGTGATGGGTGGACGAAAGCAGTTGTGTTAATTGTTGTTTTAGTGCTATTCCTCTTTTTGTAAAGTCAATCGATTGATAATACAGACCAACCGATCCATTGGGAAGTAGAGCGATAGGTTGAGGTTCATCACCTAAGTTAGAGTCGCTCTTGGAGCAACCTAATGCGAGAAAAAATAGAAATAAAGCCTGAAAAATAGCTCGAGAAAAGGCTTGGGCAGAAGTTTGGTTGTATTGTTGCATTTTGTGAGTTTTGCAGAAGATTGTCCAAATAGTTTGCCAAAGATGTGTGGGGTGAAGTTTTCAGCTGTGTATAAAAAAAAGACAACAAAAAAGGAAATACTACGACCTCTTTGTTGTCTTTTTCTATGCTGTATTGATGCAAGATTTTAACTGATTACTTGCTCTTTACTCGTGTTTTGTTTGCCATTTATTCTCTGCTTCAGGGCCACCCCATAAACGGGTAGCTAGATGAGGGTTGTCTATAAATGGGTTTCGATTACCCTGAATTTCAGGATTACTCAAATATGCATTGCGTTGTATTTCAATGATTGAAACGGGATCTTCTGTATTCCATTGTAAGAGTAGATCAATCATGTTGCGATCCGTTTTATTCGTTTCTCCTACAGCAACGTTAGAAGGCAAGCATTGTTTGGGGTAGCGGATATACATATAAAACATCATACGCGCTACATCGCCTTTCCATTCATCGCCAGGATACCATCCGCCTTCTACATCTCCTGCTGCTCCCGATCCTTGCGCAAATTTCTTATTGCCGCGTTGCGCATTCCATTGCACATCCGCCGGTCTGATATGATGAGCATCCTCATTGGCTCCAGTACTGGATTGCTCTAGCTTAGGTGTGCCCAAAGAACGCGCATACACATGTTCTCTATTCCATTGATGTTGGCGTCCTCCGTTTTGATTTTTTCCTCGAACGTAGGCCTTTTTTCCTTGAAGCGTTCCCTTTTCGCCATAAAGTAAATACACTTCATTGGCAGCTGCGGTTAAATCCGTTATTTTCAGCACATCCCACAACTCATTATACGTAAGACGATGGGTGTGTTTTTGCGTTGTTAATTGACCTAAATCCTCTTGTAAAGTCAAACTAGACTCGGAAAAATTGATTTCCTTATAGTAGGCCTTTAACGATTGAGGAATTGCATAAGTAATCCCTTGTTTTGTTTCAGTAGCTCCTGTTTGTATTGTTTCCTCTGGATGAAAACCAGAGGTAGGTTGTATTTTGTTTTTTGTACAGCTACAACCAAGGAGTAAAGAAGCGAACAAAACAACGATGAAATGCTTTTCCATATCGTAATCGACTTCGCTCTTATTTAATTCTTTCTAACAACGCCATGTAGAATCCATCAAAACCAGATTGGTGTGCCAATACTTTGTGGTCTTTAACGAATTTGAAATTCTGTCCGTGTTCAGAAGCCAAGAATTTTTCAATTTGCTTTTCGTTTTCAGAAGGCAAGATAGAACACGTAGCATATACTACATTTCCACCCACTTTAACGATTTTTGAATAATCTTGTAGGATTTGTTGTTGTACTTGTTTGATTTCCTCTATAAATTCAGGCTGTAACTTCCATTTGGTATCAGGATTTCGCTTGATAACCCCTAAACCACTACATGGAGCGTCAATCAATACGCGATCCGCTTTGTCGTGTAATTTTTTGATGGTTTTTGTTCCTTCAATGATGCGGTATTCTATATTGAATGCGCTATTTCTTTTTGCTCTAATTTTTAGCTGTTTTTGCTTACTTTCATAGATGTCCATAGCAATGATTTGCCCTTTGTTTTCCATTAAGGCAGCCATGTGCAACGTTTTTCCTCCAGCACCAGCACAAGTGTCTACTACGCGCATCCCTGGTTGAATCCCCAAGAAAGGAGCTACCAGCTGAGAAGAGGCATCTTGCACTTCAAATAAGCCTTCTTTGAACGCATCTGTTAAAAATACATTGGCTCTTTCCTTTAAAATTAGTGCATCTGGATATTCTTCAGGCTGAATGGTTTCAATATCTAAATCCATCAAAATAGCATGTAATTTCTTACGTGTTGTTTTTAATGTATTGACACGTAAGATAACCTGTGCCTGTTGGTTTTGCGCTGTTATTTCTTTAGACCAAAGTTCTTCACCTAGTTCTTTTACGCCCAATTCATCCATCCAATCTGGAATCGCTTCTTTGAATTTTCTGATTTTACTTAGTTCATCAAATCTACCTTTGATTCGGCGAATAGGAGCATTTTCGAAATACTTCCAATCCGGTAAGTTGTACCCTCTTAATACAGCCCAAACGGTAAAAATACGCCATGCATCATCGCGAGTAAAAGGTTCTTTTACTTCTGCGATTTCAGTATACAGCCTTTTCCAACGTACAATTTCGTAAATCGTTTCCGCTACGAATTTGCGGTCTGCACTTCCCCAACGCTTGTCTTTTTTCAAGGCTTTTGCAACCACTTTGTCTGCATATTCCCCTTCGTTGAAAATTAATAAGATAGAGTCAATAACGGTAAAAACTAAGTTTCTGTGTAATCTCATTATATATATAAATAAAATAGCCTACAAATATAGGTCTTTTGTAGGCTTGGTGGAGTAGGTTTTGCTATTTTTTATTCAATAGCTTATTTTTTGTCTTTATACTTTTTAAGTAACTTTCGATTAAAGTCATCTTCTGCTTTTTTCAACAAGAGGATTTTTTTATTTGATAAAATCTTTTTGCAATCTAAAATAAACTGACTTTTAAGTGCACAATAATCTTCTTCAAAACTAAGTAAAGCTTGTACTTTTTCTGTTGCTTGTTTTTCAGTTAGCCCCTCAATGTCTTGCGTTTCATTTGATTTGATGTAGTGGATGATTTCAGAATGTCTCAGCTTAGAAAGTTTATTGTCGTACGTATTGTATACCGGCCAAAATTTTTCAGCTTCCTCACTGCTCAGGTTTAAAACCGAAGACAAGTGGGCGATTTTTAAGGATTTTATTTGATCTGATGATTGTTGTGCTTGGCTGAAATTCGAAAAACACAAGAAGATCAATAGCAATAGAAATCTTTTCATTGTATAATTAGTAATTTAAGTAATAATCTAAATCAATATTCGTCTGTACGTATTCGTTGAGCTCTTGTTGATTCACTTGAATCGCTTGTTCCATTTCTTGGAGGTCTTTTTCGTCAAAAGCTTGAATAAATTCATTGGACAAGGTATAGGACGAATTGTATTCCAAGTAATGCTCTAACGTTTCATTGCTAAGAGATGGGGTATTTTGTTGTTTTACTAAAAGACCTATACCCATAATGAGTGCAACTGCAGCAGCCAAAGTAACAAGCATTTTAATAGGCGTCAATTGACGAATGCGCTTATTTTTATGGCGGAGTTGTACATTCCCGTCTAATCGTTCAAAAAGACGTTGTTCTATTGTATCAAAGTAGCCTTCCGGAACGTTGAAACCGTCGTTTCTGGTGTGTTGAGAATTGTGATTCGTTATCATGTTATATGTACTTCTATTTACTTAGACTGATTTTTAATACAAAGGTTTAATGCTCCCGTAAAAAAAGTTCTATTTTTCTTGTTGCATGGTGATAGGACGCTTTTAAAGCCCCAACAGATGTGTCTAAAATAGCAGCAATACTGTTGTAATCTAGTTCTTGAAAATAACGCATTTTAAAAACCAATTGTTGTTTCTCTGGTAGGGTAGCGACGGCTTTATGCAAGAGCACAGTGGCTTCATCTCCATTGAAAAATGGATCAGCCTCTATTTGGTCAATGACCAGTTGGTTATACTCCTCTGAGGTGACTTGTTTTAAGCGACTTTTTTGCTTTAAAAAATCAAGGGCTTGGTTGGTTGCTATCCGGTATAACCAAGAAGAAAGTTTGCTCTGACCTTTAAAGGAAGCAATGTTTTCATAGGCTTTAATGAAGGTTTCCTGTAGAATATCATCTGCATCTTCGTGCTGGATAACAATTGACCGAATATGGTAATACAACATCGTCTTGTTTTGCGCGATAAGGTTGCGAAAAGCATTGTCTTTGGTATCGATATGTTGCAGTTGTTGCACGAATTCTTCTTCTTCCGACGCTGACAAGATGAGTATGTATTTGAATTTGAGGTGAGATGTAAACGTAAAAATAATAAAAAGAGTTGAAGTCACACCTAAATTTTAAACATTATTTAGTCGTATGAGGTCAAATCCTTAGTGTAGACTAGTAGGTATAGTGAAAAACCCCTTACCTTTGCACAAAAATAGAACATATGTTACGTACGGTTATTTTTGATATGGATGGGGTAATTGTGGATACAGAACCTGTTCATCGTTATGCCTATTTTCAACATTTTGACGAATTGGGAATTGAAGTGCCTGAAGATATGTATACTTCCTTTACTGGGTTTTCTACCAAAAACACCTATCAAAAAGTAAAAGAACACTTTCAATTGGAACAAGAGGTTTCCGATTTGGTTTTGCGCAAGCGTGCCTTGTTCAATGAGTCTTTTGATACAAAACCCGATTTAGAACTAATTGAAGGCGTTCGAGATTTAATCGTGCAGCTCCATCAACAAGATATTGAGCTAATCTTGGGATCATCCGCTTCGAAGAGTACTATTCACCGGGTGTTTAACCGTTTTGAACTATTTCCTTATTTTACTCATATTGTAAGCGGAGAGGATTTTCCTAAATCGAAACCCGATCCTGCGATCTTTAATCAAGCTGCTTCTTTAGCTAAAGTTTCAACAAAAGCACATTGTTTGGTTATCGAAGATAGTACTAATGGAATAAAAGCCGCGAATGCCGCAGGTATAAAAGTACTAGGATATAAGAGTCAAAATTCAAAACAACAAGATTATAGTACGGCTGATGCTGTTATTGAATCCTTTTTGAATTTTGATACACGCGAATTATGTCACCTTATGAACTTTGTGAAGTAATTTAAAGTTTGTTGTTTGTCGTTTGTTGTTTGACGTTTGTCGTTTGTTGTTTGTCGTTTGTCAATCAACTAGCAACAATCAACAGTCAACAATCAACAGTCAACAAACAAAAGTAAGCAGTAGTTCTTTCTACAAGAAGGAGGTATTCTCTCTACTAGAGAGGTGCTAAAAAAAAAACAAAAAAGCAAAAAGCAAAATAGGTTTATGCGGAATAATTTTTATACTACGCTTATTTTTTTAATTTTGCATTCTTAATGAAGTTAATTATAGCATATGTTTCATAGGTATATTAAATTAGGTATCGCAGCACTAGTATTAGCAATGGCTGTTTGGCAGTTTTCTGAATCGAATATTGGAAATGGAATTTTCTTATTGTTCTTAATGGGGCTTGTAATACTGTTGTATTTTAAAAATGAATTCATCTTGTTGTCTTTCTTAAAATTGAGAAAACAAGATTTTGAAGGAGCTGAGAAATGGTTGAAAAAAATTAAGAATCCTGAAACAGCTTTAGTGAGAAAGCAAAATGGGTATTATAATTACTTAATGGGAATTATGACTTCTCAAACGAATTTGAATGCTTCTGAAAAATACATGAAGAAAGCAATCGAATTAGGTTTAAATATGGATCAAGATTTAGCGATGGCCAAATTGCAATTGGCGGGAATCTCAATGACGAAACGCAGAAAGTTAGAAGCGCAGAAGTTGTTAGGAGAAGCGCAGAAGTTGGATAAACAAGGCATGCTGAAAGATCAGATCAAAATGATGAAAGAACAAATGAAACGCCTGTAAGCGCTTAGAAATAAAAGAAAAACCACATGTTGAGAAGCATGTGGTTTTTTTGTTATCAGTTAACGGTTATCAGTTAACGGTTGATTTTGCTGAAATAAGAAGGTATATTCTTTAAACGAAGAAATTTTACAACAAACAACAAACAACAAACAACAAACAACTTCACCCCCTCCTCTAAAAATAAAATAAATCGCATAAAGTAAGGAATATATGAAAAGTTTTATATTTTTGATTTCTTAATAAAATATTAATAACATGAAGTTATATCTATCGGTCATTTTACTTTTTTTAAGTATTGTTCAAATTCAAGCCCAATGCTTAGATAAAAATAAAGTAAAAGTAGGGGGAAGTTACGAAAGTGATTTATTTATTGATGCTTGTCCCTATTATAATTACTTCGTTGATGCTGAGGTGTCCTCAACAGGTTATCATTACAATAATCGACCGATTAATCTCGCTCCGGCAGGATTTGCAGCCATAAAACAGAATTTAGAAGATCTTTTGGTTACCAAAGTTGGCTCTGAGATGGTGAGTAAATTAAAATTTAAAGGAGTGAGTATTAGTGCTTATGACAGCATACGCAAATTTGAATCGCGATATCCAGTTGTCGATATGAGTAAGTGTATGACAAAATATTTCTTTTACTATGATTTTGAACCTGTAGCAGGAGTGAGTTATTGTGTGGGGATTGCATTAAACGATTATCAACAAATTATTTCTCCTTTGAAATTACCTGAAACACAAGAAAAACTAGCCTTAGATTATTCTTTAGATTTGTGTAAAATAGCGCAAATTGCCAGAGAAACAGGGACGAAGTTTGAACCTGTTGATTTTGTGTCTTTCGAATTCGACCCCGATAAAAAAGAGTTCTTTTGGGTTGTGCGTCAACAAATTGTCAAACCAAAGAAAGGCTTGAACGAATATAATCAAATATTAATAGAAGCGAGAGACGCAACACAAGTCGTGTCTTATCGAAGAACGGTTTATATAGAATAATGAATTTTAGATTACAGAATACCAGTTGGAATGCAGTTTTACAAGAGGAGTTTGCTCAATCTTATTTTGAGGATTTACAAAATTTTGTAGCTGCAGAGAGAAAAACAAAAACAATTTATCCCCCTCAAGAACAAGTATTTCAAGCGTTGGAAAGCCTTGATTTTTCTGATGTAAAAGTGGTGATTTTGGGACAAGATCCCTATCATGGAGAATTTCAAGCTAACGGTTTATCTTTTTCAGTACACAAAGGCGTGAAGTTTCCTCCTAGTTTAAAGAATATATTTAAAGAATTAGAGGATGATTTAGGCATTAAGAATCTTCACAATGGAGATTTATCTAGTTGGGCGAAACAAGGAGTATTGTTGCTTAATGCAACTTTAACTGTGGAAGCATCGAAGGCAGGATCACATCAAAAAAGAGGATGGGAAACCTTTACAGATGCAGTGATTGAACGAGTGGCAACTCAATTAGAGCACGTTGTTTTCATTTTGTGGGGAAGCTATGCCCAAAAAAAGGGAAAAATGATCGATCGAACAAAGCATTTGGTCTTAGAAACGGCTCACCCTTCTCCTTTATCTGTCTATAGAGGATTTTATGGAAGTAAACCCTTTTCTAAAAGTAATGAATACCTAAGTAGTGTAGGTCGCTTGCCAATTGATTGGCACGTATAAAAATAAAAAAAACCGTCTAATTTTAGACGGTTTTTTTTATTTAGATTGCGTTGGTTTTTTCTTTTAACCAAGCGGCTTCTTCAGCAGATAACAAATCTTTTAGGCTGTTGTACACCCATTCGTTGTATTGGTTTAACCAATCGATATGCGTTTGCTCGAGCCATTTTTTATCGACCAAATCTGTAGCGATATAACAGATTGTTAGGGTTTCAAAATCCATGAAATCTCCAAATTGGTTTGAATCTAACTCTTTTGCTAAAACCAAGTTTTCAATTCGGATTCCGTGTTTTCCTTCTCGATATAGCCCAGGTTCGATTGAGGTAATCATTCCTTTTTCTATTGCAATATCTGTAGGTGTAGGGTTGAATATGTGTGGTCCTTCGTGAACGTTCAAGAAAAACCCAACACCGTGTCCTGTACCATGCCCGTAATTTCTCAAAGTAGCCCAAATAGGTCTTCTTGTAATGGCATCGATTTGATAACCGCGTGTACCTTTGGTGTAAATGGCCATTGAGCCTTCAATAGTACCTCGTAAAACGATGGTATAATCGTCTTTCTCTTCTTGTGTTGGAACACCTAAAGCAACAACACGAGTAATATCTGTTGTTCCTGTCTCGTATTGTCCTCCTGAGTCTACCAATAATAACCCTTCAGTTTTTAGGTCGTAACTGCTTTTTTCATCAGCAGAGTAGTGAGGCAAAGCGCCGTGATCTTTATATCCTGCAATGGTATTGAAGCTAATGTCTTTAAAACCTGGTTGAGCAGCACGCAATCCCAAGAGATGGTCTGCGATATTTAGCTCCGTTAGGGTTCCTGTAGCTACATTTTCTTCTATCCATTTAAAGAATTTAGTCATGGCAACACCGTCATTGATCATGGCTTGTCTTTCATGAGCAATTTCAACGTCGTTTTTAATCGCTTTTAATAGCGTAGAAGGATTCATATCCTCTTTGATCTGTACAGTAGCAGGTACGCTGTCATACGTTGCAAAACAAGTGCGTTTAGGATCAAGTAGGATTGTGCTTCCTGCAGGAATAGCGGCAATCGCTTGCGGTAGGCTGTTGTATGCTGCAAGACCGATACCGAAGCTGTTTAACTCTTGTTTAATTGTCTCTTCTAATTTATTCGCATCAATGAATAAGGTTGCTTTTTCCGCATCAAGATAAACGAAGCTCAAGGTAACTGGATTACAAGGAACGTCGGTTCCTCTAATATTTAACAACCATGCGATATCATCTAAAGATGAAATAAGGTGGCAAGTAGCTCTTTTCTGTTTGAGCATTGCTCTTACTTTTGCCAGCTTATCCGTGGTGCTTTGACCTGTAATAGTCAACGGTAGAGTATATGCTTTTTCTGTAGGTAAAGCAGGTCTGTTTTTCCAAATAGGGCCCAATAAATCAACATGGCCATTAATTGTGAATCCAATCGGAGCCAAAGTAGATTGAATGGCATTGGCGACAGCTAAAGAAGCTAAATTTCCATCAAAAGCAACAACACCCGTTTCAAATTGACTAGCAATCCAGTCTACGTATTCAGGCATGTGTTGAACTTTTAATTTCACTAATTCAAAACCGCTGTTTGCCAATTGATCATTTGCTTGAACAAAATAGCGAGAGTCTGTCCATAAACCAGCAAATTGCTGTGTAATAACTAATGTTCCGGCCGAACCTGTAAAACCAGAAGTCCAAGCAATACACTTGTAGTATTCTGGTAAGTACTCACTAATATGAGGATCCGATGAAGGAATGATATAGGCGTCTATTTTTTGTTCTTTCATCAAAGAACGCATAGCGCTTAGCTTTTCTATATGTGTCATAATATGCGTAATTTCAGTTAAAGGTACGAAATGCAATTTTTATACCTGGTATAATTCACTTGTTTTACCAGGGGAAAAGTCAAGATCCCCGAGGTATTTATTGAAAGGACTTGATATTTGCTGGTTTTTTACCTCTGTGTTTCCATCGTTTGTGTGTCCAAAAATAGTAAGCAGGGGCTTGGTGTATTTGTTTTTCAACCTCTTGTAAAAAGCGATTGGTCAATTCGTAGTTGGGAATGTCCTTGATGTTTTCACCTTCTTTGCGCAGTGGAACAAACGTAGCTTGATAATGGCCGCGTTTGACGTATTCGACTTTGAGATACATCGGTTCCATAGCAAACTTTTTGCACAAGGCCTCGCCACCAGTGAATACAGGAACTTCGATTCCCATAAAGTTTTGCCAGTAATTGGCATCGCCAATCATGGGAGATTGATCGCTGATAAACGCATAAATTCCGTGGTTTTTACTCACTTCATTTTGGCGAATCACGCGTATTGTTTCTTTCATTTCGATTAAACGCGTATTGAATCGCGTGCGAATCTTCAAAAATAAGTTGTCAAAATGAGGATTGCCCAATTTCTTATATACAGCATAGCCCTGGAAACTGATAAACTTATCTAAAATAATCAGCCATTCCCAATTGGCATAGTGGGCGCAAAAAAGCAACGCACTTTTACCTTGTTTTTCCACCTCTAATATGGTGTCTAGATTGGTGAATTGAAAGCGATTTTTGAGTTCTTCTTCAGAAATAGTAATGGTTTTAATCATTTCTAAGAACGTATCACAAAGGTGTTTGTAAAATTGCTTAACTGTTTTTTTAACCTCCTGATCCGATAAGTGTGGCATTGTCAATTTGATGTTTGCTGTAACAGCTTTGCGACGATATCTCACAATGTAATAGAGCAATACAAAAAAACAATCGGATACAAAGTAAAAGATTGGAAAAGGTAATTTAGAAATAAGCCATAAGATAGGATAGGCGATATAGTAAATTAATAACTTCATTATTTTGGTTTAATTACTAGCAAAGATACTCGATTTAGACTATTTTTAGCCCGAAAATAACCACATAAATTACAACAAATAACAGATTTAAATATGGATGTAGCACCTATTGTTTTAATTATTTTAATCGCCTCGGGAATTGTTACCTATAAAGGATTGCAAGACTATTCTTTTTTCGCCAAATACAATTTTGATTTAGATCGCATCCGAAAAGGGGAAGTTTATCGCATGATTACCGCTGGTTTTTTACATGTAGATTGGATGCATTTTGCCTTTAATATGTTTACACTTTATATGTTTTCTGGGATTGTAGTAGCCTTAAGTGGAAGTTTTTATTTTGTGTTGATTTACTTATTGAGTATTGTGATTGGCAATATATTGACCTATCAGTTGTATTTTAAACAACGACAATATTATGCTGTTGGAGCTTCCGGGGGAGTTACAGGTATTGTGTATGCGTCTATTTTGTTGTACCCTGATTTGAAATTATACCTGTTTTTTATTCCCATTGGCATTAAGGGGTATATTTTTGCTTTAGGCTATTTGTTGTACAGCTTATACGGAATGAAAAAGAAAAGCGATAATATTGGACATGCAGCCCATTTTGGCGGGGCAATTGGCGGATTAGTTTTGACGTTAATTCGCTATCCAGAGTTGATACAGCAACAATTGTTTTTAATTGGTTTATTGTTGATTCCCATTGTATTACTCCTAATTTTAGCTAAAACAAATAAACTATAGTTGTTAAAGGTTTATTATAAAAGAAAGGATGTACGCATTTTTGTGGGGGAGTTCGCTATATTTGTTAGAAACGATTAAGAAAATATACAAGATGAAAAAGCGTATTTTAGTAGCAGGTGCTTGTGTGGCTATGGGGTTAACAGCTCAGGCACAAATGGCAACAACAGCAAATAACATCCCTCAAATTCAAGTGCAAGGGGTAGGAAAAATAAAAGCAGTTCCCGATCAAGCAATTATTCGATTGGGAATTGAAAACAAAGGTAAAACAGCAGATGAAGTTAAGAAAACAAATGATGCAATTGTTGCAAGTGTTTTAAAGTACTTAAAAGAGTCGAAAGTTCCGGAAAAGAATATTCAAACCGAACGCATAAGCTTTTATTCGTACAAAGACTATACAGATAAGAAAGACTATTACCAAGCAAGTCAAACGATTACGCTTACAGTAGAAGATTTATCAAAATACGAAGTATTAGTTGCTGGAGTAATGGGAAAAGGGGTGAATCGCATTGACGGAGTCGAGTACAAATCGTCTCAGTTGGCTTCTTACCAAACAGAAGCTAGAAAATTAGCCGTGCAAGAGGCAAAGAAAAAAGCTACTGATTATGCAACGGCTTTAGGTCAAAAAGTAGGAAAAGTATTAGTGGTAACTGATGGAGGGGGATCAATGCCTCCTGTATTCAGACCAATGTATGCATTGAAAGGAGCGGCAGCTGATGAAGCAATGGATCAAACACTAGCTGTTGGTGAAATTGAAATTAATACATCCGTTTCGATTAGTTTTGAATTAGAATAAGAAAAATAAATGTATTTTTACAAGCGTCAAGTAGTTTTTACTTGACGCTTTTTTTATGTTCACCCGTTGAGGTGATAATTATTTAAAAAGCTGTCTTTAAATGAGGTACTCCACCTCCTTAAGAAAGGAAACAGAAAAAGCCTACTAGTCTTTTTAGTGCTATTTCTGCTTTCTATTGAGAAGAATTTATCTAAAATTATTATTTTCTTTTGCAAAAAAGGATTCGAATTTCGTAAAATAAGAGAGGTAGCATTTTTACTTACAATATGTCATATCTAGCTTTTTTTAGGGAGAAAATAAACTGATAATCCTCAATACGAGAAAATATCAATACCAAAAGTGGTAAATCTCGTGTTTTTAGAACAGTTTTAAACTGTTTGTTTTTGTTTATAATTACTAATTTATATTTAATTGTTATTGTTTTTTATATTAAAATAGGTTTTAATAGTAAAAATAGTTGCGATAATGTATTTGTTTTGTGTAATGTGTAAATTTGCTTAATTGCACTTGAAGGGAAGATTCATGATCACTATGCGTGAAATAGCATAGCTGTTCTTATTTCGTATCAATGAGGGTATATTTTACTCTCAATATAAGATTTTCTGTATTCCAAAAGTCGGTAAACTCGTATTTCGGATGGTTTTAGAAATATAGTTTGCGACTTATTCAAGGTAAATTATATCCTTTTTTGAGGTTTTCAGTAGTACTAAAGCCTGATTTTTATTTGATAACTAAAAGTTTTTATGTTAATAAAAAGCTAAATAAAAAAGCGGAAGTTTTTTTGTTATGTATCACTATATCAAATTGTTAGTATTTATTTTAAAACCATTATTAAAGGTTTTTTAGAGTAAAAACAAAAATTGCGATTTTTCTGGCAAGATAATTGATTTTTAGAGAACAGAAGAAGATGTAGAATTAAGAAAAAGAAAGAAAGTTATGTTACAAGCAAACGAAGTAATTAAAAGATTAAAGCAACTACTTGGATACAAGAATGATCTAGAGTTAGCTAACCTATTGGGAATTAAGCCTAATACTTTATCCTCATGGAAAGTGCGTGAAACCATGCGTTATGATAAAATTATTGCAATCTGCAAAAAACATAAAATCGATTTGAACGATTTATTTTTGGCTCACCCCAATTCAGTTTTAAATGTAGATTTAGAAAATAGACGTGTGAAAATGATCTCGGTGGATCATCACATTGAATATTTTTTAAATGCAGAAAAATGTTGTGGTACTTCACCTACTTGTGTTTTTCCAACGGAAGAAGAAATTGATATGGCCTTCCAGATAGGGGTAGAAAACATGTATCCAACAATTAAAGTCAGTTCTTATGTATTGACGAAACAAATTGATTTAAGTGAAATTAAACCTTGGCACATTTATTTACTAGTTGTAGAAGGAAAGGGAATTTTATGCTATCGTTTTAAGCGTTATACCCCAGAAGGTGAATTGCTATTCATTAGTGATAATCCAGCTTTTGATTCCTTCTTAGTAGATCCTAAGGACATCCGAGAAGTTTTTTGTATCCGCGGCGCATTCTTGCCGAATATTAAAAATTTGACAGATTATTAGTAATTCTCAAATAGAGATTAGATTTTTCACACGGTCTCAATTTGAATTACCATTAGGCTTGGTACTACTCATTCAGCGAGGTTTTCCCCCTAATCACTAGGGGGAGCTTTTACCAAGAATTAAACCAGCAACAAGGAGTGTCTTCTCTATACTTAAGGGACTAAATGTTCCTTCTCTATCTCGTTTTATTCAATAGTTAAAGCATTGACAGTTGTGTATTATGTTAATTTAAATGAATTAGCGCGCTTTTTTCCTATTATGAATGGAAAAGAAAAGATACTTGTTGTTTTTTCATTTTAGTATCCAACCTGACGTTTTTTTTTAAGTTTTTCATAATAAATCCTTGGAAAGTGAAAAAATCAGGATACGAAATGTTTAATTCTTTCTGTTTCAATTTGACTACTCATTTCGAGATTCTTGTCGGGCTCTAACCTATTACAAGCTTAATGAATTCTGTTCTTTGGATTTTTATAGATTCAAAAAGTGATTTTACGCGAATAATTAGGCATAAATCAATTGTGTTGAAAATGTTTTTTTAGCATAATTTTGTATATTATATCTTTGTTTATTGGGTTTTTGTTGATGTTTTTTGTAAAAATTATGCATCATTAATAAAGATAATATAATGTGCTTAACTTTGTAAGACAATATTTTAGGAGTTGTATAACAAAAAAAATTGGATATGATAAGAAGATTAATTCCATTAGTTGCCCTTGTGTTAAGTGGTTCAGCAATGGCTCAAATTGGTATAGGTACTCAAAAAGCAACGAGCTCAGCTCAATTAGATGTAGTTGCTTTGAAAAAAGGAGTTTTGTTGCCTAGAGTAGAACTGAAAAATAGTACTGAATTTTCTCCTATAGAAGGTGAACAAGTAGAAAGTTTATTAGTGTATCATATAGGAAATACTAATTTAAAAGCAGGATTTTATTATTGGAAGTCCAATGCATGGACTCCTTTACTTTCTGGTGATACGTTTATTGATCGTCAAAATAAAACGTTTACTATTGCAGGAAATCCAACAAAAAACGGCGAAGAATCTTTAGTGATTACCGATAGTGAGAATCACAGTGTGTATCTTTCAGTGGCAGAAATTGCGAACAACAGTACGTTTGTGACGAATTTAGTTGAGAACAACGAGTTCATTACTAAATTAGGTGATAACATTGATTTTGTCAATTACATTACCAACAACAATGAATTTATTGAAAACATTGTCAATAAGCTAAGAGGAAAATACGGAAATGTAAATTACAACCCAGTAACAAACACATTCGTATACTATGATGAGCATGGGGTTGAACACGCAATCGATTGGTCCGTTTTAAATACAACCAACGTTAGTTTTACTTTAGTTAATGATCAATTGGTTGTAACCGATTCAGATCAGAACAGCGTTCGTTTGGATGTAAAAGAAATTGCGAACAACAGTACGTTTGTGACGAATTTAGTTGAGAACAACGAGTTCATTACTAAATTAGGTGATAACATTGATTTTGTCAATTACATTACCAACAACAATGAATTTATTGAAAACATTGTCAATAAGCTAAAAGGGAAATACGGAAATGTAAATTACAACCCAGTAACAAACACGTTTGTATACTATGATGAGCATGGGGTTGAACACGCAATCGATTGGTCCGTTTTAAACACAACCAACGTTAGTTTTACTTTAGTTAACGATCAATTGGTTGTAACCGATTCAGATCAGAACAGCGTTCGTTTGGATGTAAAAGAAATTGCCAACAACAGTACGTTTGTGACGAATTTAGTTGAGAACAACGAGTTCATTACTAAATTAGGTGATAACATTGATTTTGTCAATTACATTACCAACAACAATGAATTTATTGAAAACATTGTCAATAAGCTAAGAGGGAAATACGGAAATGTAAATTACAACCCAGTAACGAACACGTTTGTATACTATGATGAGCATGGGGTTGAACACGCAATCGATTGGTCCGTTTTAAATACAACCAACGTTAGTTTTACTTTAGTTAACGATCAATTGGTTGTAACCGATTCAGATCAGAACAGCGTTCGTTTGGATGTAAAAGAAATTGCCAACAACAGTACGTTTATCACAGAATTAGTTGAGAACAACGAGTTCATTACTAAATTAGGCGATAACATTGATTTTGTCAATCACATTACCAACAACAATGAATTTATTGAAAACATTGTCAATAAGCTAAAAGGGAAATACGGAAATGTAAATTACAACCCAGTAACAAACACGTTTGTATACTATGATGAGCATGGTGTTGAACACGCAATCGATTGGTCCGTTTTAAACACAACCAACGTTAGTTTTACTTTAGTTAACGATCAATTGGTTGTAACCGATTCAGATCAGAACAGCGTTCGTTTGGATGTAAAAGAAATTGCCAACAACAGTACGTTTATTACAGAATTAGTTGAGAACAACGAGTTCATTACTAAATTAGGTGATAACATTGATTTTGTGAATTACATTACCAACAACAATGAATTTATTGAAAACATTGTCAATAAGCTAAAAGGGAAATACGGAAATGTAAATTACAACCCAGTAACAAACACGTTTGTATACTATGATGAGCATGGTGTTGAACACGCAATTGATTGGTCCGTTTTAAATACAACCAACGTTAGTTTTACTTTAGTTAACGATCAATTGGTTGTAACTGATTCAGATCAGAACAGCGTTCGTTTGGATGTAAAAGAGATTGCGAACAACAGTACGTTTGTGACGAATTTAGCTGAGAACAACGAGTTCATTACTAAATTAGGTGATAACATTGATTTTGTGAATTACATTACCAACAACAATGAATTTATTGAAAACATTGTCAATAAGCTAAAAGGGAAATACGGAAATGTAAATTACAACCCAGTAACAAACACGTTTGTATACTATGATGAGCATGGTGTTGAACACGCAATTGATTGGTCCGTTTTAAATACAACCAACGTTAGTTTTACTTTAGTTAACGATCAATTGGTTGTAACTGATTCAGATCAGAACAGCGTTCGTTTGGATGTAAAAGAAATTGCGAACAACAGTACGTTTGTGACGAATTTAGTTGAGAACAACGAGTTCATTACTAAATTAGGTGATAACATTGATTTTGTCAATTACATTACCAACAACAATGAATTTATTGAAAACATTGTCAATAAGCTAAGAGGGAAATACGGAAATGTAAATTACAACCCAGTAACGAACACATTCGTATACTATGATGAGCATGGGGTTGAACACGCAATCGATTGGTCCGTTTTAAACACAACCAACGTTAGTTTTACTTTAGTTAACGATCAATTGGTTGTAACCGATTCAGATCAGAACAGCGTTCGTTTGGATGTAAAAGAAATTGCCAACAACAGTACGTTTGTGACGAATTTAGTTGAGAACAACGAGTTCATTACTAAATTAGGTGATAACATTGATTTTGTCAATCACATTACCAACAACAATGAATTTATTGAAAACATTGTCAATAAGCTAAAAGGGAAATACGGAAATGTAAATTACAACCCAGTAACAAACACATTCGTATACTATGATGAGCATGGGGTTGAACACGCAATCGATTGGTCCGTTTTAAATACAACTAACGTAAGTTTTACTTTAGTTAACGATCAATTGGTTGTAACCGATTCAGATCAGAACAGCGTTCGTTTGGATGTAAAAGAGATTGCGAACAACAGTACGTTTGTGACGAATTTAGCTGAGAACAACGAGTTCATTACTAAATTAGGTGATAACATTGATTTTGTCAATCACATTACCAACAACAATGAATTTATTGAAAACATTGTCAATAAGCTAAAAGGGAAATACGGAAATGTAAATTACAACCCAGTAACAAACACATTCGTATACTATGATGAGCATGGTGTTGAACACGCAATTGATTGGTCTGCTTTAAACACAACTAACGTAAGATTTGAATTGATTGCAGATCAGTTAGTTGTAACCGATTCAGATCAGAACAGCGTTCGTTTGGATGTAGCAGAAATTGCCAACAACAGTACGTTTATCACAGAATTAGTTGAGAACAATGAGTTTATCACTAAGTTAGGAGATAACAATGAATTCCAAACCATTATTAAAAATAATTCGGCAGAAGCCACTTTAGTGGTAACCGATAAAACGATAAATGCAGAGGCAGTGAAAGCTGGATTTACGTTTAATAACGGTAAAGATCTTACGACAGTTGCGTTTGCGGAAACGCTAACCGCGATGGCTAAAGGTGCAGATGCAGAGGGATTCACAGAATACTACTTTGTAGATGAAACAGGAGAAAACGATCCAATTGCCATTCAAGTTTCTCAAGATATCATTAACGATTTTGAGAAGATCATCAATAATACAACCGTAAATAATTTATTAAAACAATTTATTTCTACTGCAACAGGAGATGTTTCTGTGGTAAGAAATACGAATGGAGACATTGTTATTAGTACAGCTAGTGATGCGTTTAACCTAACAGATGAAATCCAAGCGAAGGAAACAAATACGCTTTTAACTGCACAAGGAGCAGGCGTATATGTGTATCAAAACGAGGAAGCGATTAAAACAAATGGAGCGGGAATTACTATAAATGTAGTGGCTGATGTTCAAAATAACTTCCAAGAGATTATTGATAATTCAAACGTACAGACAATACTGAATGAATACATTACTCAAAATGTTTCTAATATTAGAGTAGAAGAAAAAAATGGGGATACTTATTTTATCATCAATGAAGGAGGAGTTGAAAAAGAGGTCAATATTACTGAGTTAATTCGAAATAATTCCTTCTTAGCATCCTTGCGATTAACAACGGTGAATGAAAATCAAGTAAAAGCTGGATTCGCCTTTAACGATGGTAAAAATACCGATTCAAAACTATTTGCAGAAACGCTAACAAGTATAACGAAAGGAACCGATGCGGACCAAAAGATTGAATATACGTATGTAGATGAAACGGGCGAAGAGGCAATGATGAAAATTACAGTTACCCAAGACGTTATCACAGATTTTGGTACCATTATTAACGATACAACTGTAAAAAACTTATTAGAACAGTTTATTTCCACTGCTACGGGAGATGTATCAGTAATTCGCGATGCCGCGGGTGATATTATCATCAAAACGGCTGCTGACATTTTTAATTTAACAACTGAAATTAAGAGTAAAGAAACGAAGACTACACTAACCCCTGTGAAATATGACGTATTTGTTTACATCGATGGGGATTTAGAAGTACATGAAGAGGTAGAACGTCCAGGAGAATACTGGGCAAGAAAATATGAAGGGACGAAGTTTGTTTACAATAATGAGGAAGATGTAGATGTCGAGATAAAAGGGACCGACTTATTTGGACCAACCGGAAGCAATAACCTAGAAACAGTAACTTCTTTAACCTTAGAAGACAATTACGGTGGAGTTGGAAAAGCCTTAGTTTATGAAAATGAGGAACGAGCAAAAAGTCCCATTTACATCAAAGATATTTTGGATCACTCGGAGAGCTTAACTAAACTAGAAGCTAAGCTGGATACCCGTGAATTAATCTACACGGATGAGGAACAAGTAGCGAATATTATTTCATTCAATGATCTTGTGCAAGAGCCTTGGTATACGGGAAGTGATGTACAAGCAACGCAAAACGATCAAGATATATACACCATGGGATGGGTAGGTATTGGGTACAAAACAAAATCTACTGCACCAAATGAGCGACTACGTGTAAATGGTAGTATTACCGCTACGAATAGTTACTATGCGGATTATGTATTTGAAAATTATTTTGATGGGTATTCATCGTTAAAGTATGATTATTCCTTTAATGATTTGAATACAGTTGATCATTACATTAAGACAAACAGACACTTACCGGGAATTACGCCAATTAGCGAGTTAGAAAAAACAGCATCGGGTTATTCTTTTAATGTGTCAGAATTATCGATTCAGTTACTAGAAAAAACAGAAGAATTGTTCTTACACGTAATTGAACAGAAGAAAGAGTTAGATCAAAAGGCAGATGAAATTCAAGTGTTGAAAAATGAAGTGAGAGATTTAACGGAGCGTTTAGAAGCCATTGAAGCGCTTTTAAAATAAGTAATTGTATAAGTCAAAATGTTTATTGATGAAAAAAATTAATGTAAAATCTATTCGATATATAGTATGGATGATGGTAGCTTTATTTTTAAATATAGCTACTGTATTCGGACAAAATAATCTTTATACGACAAAGATTAAGGATGGTTCAGTAGCCCAGAGTGAGGTTACGGCGGCACCAGCAACCTTATTGGAACTTGAGAGTTCTACAAAAGGTTTCTTATTGCCGCGTATGACAACCATACAGCGAAATGCAATTAGTATTACAGATGTTGTTCGCGGTAATGGGTTGGTAATTTACAATACCGATACGGATTGTATCAACTACTACAGTAGAGAAGGGAATCGTTGGTTGAGTCTATGTGGAACTTTGCCACCGGCCATCTTAGATCTAACGGAATGTAGTAAAATTAACTTAAGTGCTTCAGGGAACGATTACTTAGAACAAGGAAAGTTTTTGAAAGACACGGATATTTTATATGTACAATTAAACGTACAAGAAGCAGGTTCCTATCATATTACTGCAACGCCAAACCCAGAGAATGGATATTCTTTTAGCAAGAGTGGAACATTTAATGCACCTGGTGTGTATATCGTTGCATTAGAGGGATTAGGAACTCCTTTAGTAGGAAATGAAATTCAAGGAGATTTACTGAAATTTTCAATTAATGGTAAAGAAAGTACGGCTTGTACAACGACTCGTATTAAGGTGAAACCGTCAGACTTGAATTTCAGTATTAATGAACCACAAAATGTAACTGCGAGTTGGAATGCATACATTGGTGTGCCTTTAAATGCCAATGACAATAAGGTGACACTTGATGTTCATGTTACTACTGTTGGATTTTGGAGAGTACAAACGAACACAGTAAATGGAATGTCTTTTAGTGGATCAGGAGAGTTCACTGCAGAAGGAGGACAGCGTATTGAAGTAGTAGGACAGGGTACACCAAGCGTTTCAACGCCAGTGTCTACGCCTAACGTATTTACTTTTACCACAAACTCAGTTTTAAATGCTAATCCAACCAATGCAAAACTATCGGTACATGTTAAACCGGTTGCTTTTGAGTTAGTGTGTGATGATGCAAACAACAAAATTGAAATTAGAGGAAATTATCAAGAAGATACGAAGTTGTCACAAGTAAATTCAATTCTAATTCCAGTGAAAGTTTTAGCACCTGGTACAACTTCAATAGAGTTAAAAGGAACTTTTGTAGGTGGTAGTACTACTATGCCAATTAGTTTCAAGGCAAATGATGTCAATTTAGCTTTTAATGCAAGTAGAAATAATATTCAATTTGTTACGCTTTATCCAGATGAGATCATGATCCCTAAGGGAACAACAGCGATTAAATTTACAACTCTTACACCGGGAACTGCTGCAATTTGTGCTACGTTCCCTGAAATTACGGTTGATGTGCAACCCATCCGTTATAGCATCCTATGTAATACAGTTAAAGTACATGGAACGTATACGGTAGATTCAAATTTAGGTGCGAACCACTATATGGAACTACAAGTAAATGTAGATTATCCTGGGCCGTATACCATTCGTACGAACGAATTAAATGGAGTTAGTTTTAGTGCTAGCGGTACGTTTGCAGGTCAAGGAAGAGAAACAATTCGCTTAGCACCTTCAGGAAAATATGTAGATGGTGGAAATTTAGCTTATGCTATTACCACGAATAGTCAGGCTGGTACAACGACTTGTTCGGCTATGGTAGATGTTCGATTTAGAGATATTGTTGTCTTGCGATTAGGATCAAATGCCTATGGACCTTCAACATCTAACACCTATGCAGGGGGAGCAATTTTAAATAGTCGAGTGAATTTTGGCCCTACAGGAAAGGTGAAAATAAACAATATTCGAATTGTCAATACTGCTGTACAAGGAGAAAGCTTGCGCAACTTTATTAGTTCAAATAAAGTAGATATTATTGTTAATGTTATTGGATATAATGCTACGGATGCTACGAATCAAGTGTTACTCAAATTCGTTAGAGAGGAAAAAGGAGTATTGATTATTAGCGATGAGAATAGTGTACATACGACAACAAAGAGCTTTATTGAATCTTTGACTTCAAGTAGTATTGCCTACAATAATCACTATACGATGTTAAATCCTGTAGCGAGTGGTGCAAATAATGATCCAATTGTCAATGGGCCATTTGGAAACTTAAGTGGAAAATACATCGGAAACGATGCAACTAATGGATGGTATTACAGCAATTTACCCAATACATTAGTTCCGTTAGTGACTAAACAAAATGACGCTTCATCTGTTTGGGGATTAAAACACAACGACTTAGGATTTGCCTTCTTTGGTGATGGAGGATGGTTTATTGGTACAACGACCAATACAAGTAATACTATTTATCCAGCAAAATTCCTAGCCAATGGTACGCCTGTGGCAAAACCATACTATCAAGGAACAGACGTTTACAACAGTGTATTATACGCAAACGTTATGGCTTGGGCAATAGAATATGTGAAGGAAAATAAACCGAGTAACTAACTAATTATAAAGAAGCTGAAACTCAATAAAAGTTTCAGCTTCTTAAATCAAAAAAATAGCATATGAATTTTGAAATGAAACGATATAAGGTATTGTATTATCTAGTATTAGCTATCTTTTTTAGTCTAACTACGGTTCATGGACAGCATTTAGGAGCTAAGTTGACTGATAATTCTGTTAGTACAACCAATACGGAAGTATTGCCTTTTAGTTTGTTGGATTTAAGTTCAGCAGAAAGAGGATTTTTACTTCCTCGTCTAACAACAGAAGAAAGACGCAATATTCCTCAAGCAGATTTGCAACAAGGATTAATGATATACAATACAACAATTGATTGTATGGAATTCTATAATCAAGGACGCAATAGATGGTTAAATCTATGCGGTGAAATAGAACCCGCAACTTTTGTTATTCCAGATAGTAAGTGTTCGAAAATTCAAATCGAAGGCAACTATTTTGAAGGTGTTTTCTTAAAAGAAAGAGCCCATATTATTTTTTTAGAAGTAAGTGTTTCTACACCTGGAACCTATCAGGTAGAAGCAACGGCTTATAATGGTGGGAATCCCAATGGATATACTTTTCAAGGATCAGGGATTTTTCCTGAAGCAGGAAATTACCACATTGTACTAAGAGGAACAGGAACGCCTATAGAAGGATATACCAGAGATGGAAATGGAGCGCCAACGAGTCAAGGAGATACAATAAAATTCGTATTGAACGGAAAAGAATCTACTTGTACTATTTATAATTTCGTTGAAAAAGAATCGTTGAAATATAAAATTGATCGAATAGATCCTATAGAAAAGTTTTATATAGGTGTGCCCCTAACGAATGCAAGAAGTGGAAAATTAGTAGCCACGCTTGTTAATATCACCATGGGAGGAACTGTGGAAATTAACACACTAGATAATAATGGTATTCGATTCTCTGGAAGACATGTACTTACCAATTCGGAAATTGCTGCCGGAACAGTCCAAGTGATATTAAAAGGAGAAGGAACCCCAGCAGTACCACGCAATACACCTTTAGAATTCTTTACGAATTCTCACGTTCAAGTGGAATTAGGACAGTCACCGGACTCTTTCCCTTATACAGTTAGCATTGAACCCTTAGATCTTGAGTTTTATTGTAATAATACAGGACTTCCTAGTATTAGTCATGAAGGAGTATATGAATATTTTACTGCGTTAACAGCAGATAATAAAATTCATGTTCCTCTTAAAGTTTTAGCCCCAGGACGAGGAATTGTAACGGGTGTCGTAGAGGCAACAACAGGTTCAATTTACGACAACCAAGTGGAGCAAATAGAATTTGAATCGCCTTTAACGGATTTTGTATTCAATGATTTGAGAGATGATGTACAAAATGTAATATTAGTACCAAAAGAAGGCACTGGAAAACCTACAGTAGGAGACAAAAATATTGTAGTGAGATTGAAAGTAACCTCCAGAGGAGCACATGAGTATGATTCGTCTTATCCAAAAGAAGCTATAACAATAACAGGATGTGATTATGAAATTCCTGTAAAAGTAGGAAATAGTGCTATATCATTAACTTGTAATACGATTTCAGTTGCAGGAGATTATTTTGTACGTGTGCCTTTACACGCAAATAATTTCTTATCAACTACTGTTGTTGTTTCTAAACCAGGAAAATGGTCTATTACGACAAATACTGTGGACGGTATTTCCTTTAGTGGAAGTGGTGTTTTCAAAACTCCAGGAACCCATACAGTGAAATTAATGGGAACAGGAACGCCAACTGCAATGGGAATCAAATCGATGCAACTTACTGTAGAAAGTAATGCGAATGCAACTACGTGTGATGTACGTGTGAAGGTAATGTACAGAAGTAAACGAGTATTAGCCTTAGGGTTGCGAAATACGTATGGATATACTTTTGCACAATATGGTGCTACAGATACAGGATCCTACAAGTTGATTTACAGTCCAGGTAATTTTGGAACCTTAGATAG
Source organism: Myroides fluvii (assembly GCF_009792295.1). Taxonomy (NCBI): domain Bacteria; kingdom Pseudomonadati; phylum Bacteroidota; class Flavobacteriia; order Flavobacteriales; family Flavobacteriaceae; genus Myroides; species Myroides fluvii. The sequence continues at coordinate 2,746,705 of NZ_CP039934.1, forward strand.
CAGTACCATACTATACCAAGGCTGGACAGAAGTTATACAAGGCGGAAATGCTGGAATTGCTTCAGAAAATGTTTTTAGAAGCTGGCTTGGATTAGATGGTTCTAAACCTGTGGATATTGTAGTTTTAGGTTATGATACCTATATCAGTGTGAATAAGGCTGCTATGTTGAAACAGTACTTAGATAATGGAGGAGTATTGCTTGCTTATTGTGACCGAGCAGATGATCAATCATCTAATAATTTACTGCGTGCCGTTTTCAATAATTCAATTAATACCGTCTATTCAGGTGGAGCAGGAACTGTATATCCATTTAACACGAACAACAATCCATTATTGAATGGACCATTTGGAGATATTAGAGGGAAATACTGGGGTGAAGATGCTTCAACAACGGCAAGTGTCCCTGCTGGACAACTAAGTAATGTAGATGTTTTAAGTAGTGATAGTAGAAATAATGCAGTGATTTTTAAACATAAAACCTTAAACTTTATTTGGGTAGGTGATGGAGGATTTAACTCAAATAATGCCAGTAATGGGGCAGGTTCTACTATTTGTCCATTAAAAGTAGATGGCAATGGACAACCTATAGCAAGAACAGCTTATGGAAGTTCAAGAACGGATGTATACAACGCTGTTTTTACTGCAAATGCATTTGCTTGGGCAATTGAACAAGCCGATAAAAGGTAATATCTTATAACGATAGGATAAAGTTTAGGGAGGATTGTTAACAAGCACCTCCCTAACTTTTACAAACGTTAGCTCAAAGTATATTCAAGGCAGATTGATCTTAAAAAAGAAAAACATGACAAAAATAAAATTATATACTGTAGCAGTACTCAGTTTAAGTGGTGTACTACTCTATGGACAAGAAACCCCTTCGTTGATTACCAACGAAGGACTCTTCTCCGTGTCTCCAGAAGGCGTAGTCTCGATAGAGGGAAATTTCGAGAACACAGCATCTGGGCATGTAACCAATGATGGCATGGTGATTTATTTTCACGATTTCATCAACGATGGCGCTTATGGAATTACCACCAAAGGGACTACTTCGACCACTGTATTTACGGTGGAAGGTAATCCTCAGCGAGCGAAACAAATTGCTGGAAATCAATTGGCTTCGTTTTACAACATCATTTTTGATAGCCCAGTGAGCAAAGTTGCTTTTGATTTAAAAAACAATATCGATGCAGCTGGTTTGGTTGATTTTCAAAATGGAATCGTTGTCGTGGATTCGACATATAATCCCATCACGAAAGTTTCACATGGGATGTTTACCTTCAAAAAAGGAGCTACAGCTCAGCATATGGGTGACGCTTCTCACGTAGAGGGTGCGATTGAAAAGATAGGAAATGAGATTTTTGTATACCCTATAGGGGATCAAGAGCGCTATCGCCCAGCTCGAATATCAGCATCTAAAGAAGTAGGGGATGTTTTTTTAGGTCAATACGTGTATAATGATGCTGCTTTTTTTAACGCTCGTCAAAATACAGTTGGGGTGATCAATAGCATCAACGATACCGAATATTGGATTGTAGACAAGGGTACTAACGAGCAAAGTGATGTTTTGTTGACCTTAACTTGGGATGAATCAACAACTTCTGCAGCTGTATTGACTAATCCTGAAGAGGAATTGCACATTGTGCGTTGGGATGCCAAACAACAGATTTGGGTGGATGAAGGTGGTGTTGTCGATATGTCTACCAAAGAAGTGACGACTATTGGAACGGTAAAAGGTTATGGTTTTTTCACTTTGGGAACCGTTAAAAAGGACTGGATTTTAGATGGGGATATTGTAATCTACAACTTAGTTACAGCAGATGGCGATGGGAAGAACGATTATTTTATCATTGACAACATCAAGAACTATCCCAACAAAGTAGAGATTTTCAACCGTTGGGGAGCTCGTGTGTATGAGACGACGGATTACGATCCGAAAGGCGACGGAAGCACGAATGTTTTTAGAGGTTATTCTGAAGGAAAAGTCACAGTTGACAAAGGGAGTAAATTGCCAAGCGGTACGTATTACTACGTAATTACCTACGAGTACAAAGATGCCAACGGCAGTCGCATGATAAAAAAGGCGGCCAACTTACACCTTGAAACCAATTAAAAACACAAGTAATGAAAAGAAGAAACACAATAAAGCAGGTCTTGATGTGTGTGTTAGGTTTGTTGAGTTTACAACACGTTTCCGCACAGCAAGATCCTCAATATACGCAGTATATGTATAATCCTGCCTCGATCAACCCTGCTTATTCAGGGAGTGTGAATCACTTGCAACTCTTTGGGTTGTATCGCACCCAGTGGGTAGGATTGGAAGGAGCTCCAAAAACAGCTTATCTCTCAGCTACAACGCCGCTTACCGATAACGGATTAGGCTTGGGCGTTCACTTTAAGAACGACCACTTAGGGGTGATGGATGACAACAGTTTATCCCTTGATTTGGCCTATTCAGTAGATCTAGACCACCAGTATAAATTGGCTTTTGGACTAAAGGGAACAGGGTCTTTGTTGGATGTAAATTACGATAAGTTATATATCTATGATGGCACAGATCCCATCTCAGAAAACAATATAAAAAATAAGTTTTCAGCAAACGTAGGGGCTGGGGTTTACCTTTATTCGGATAAAGCCTATGTTGGATTATCTGCACCTATGATTTTCTCTAGCACGATTTACAACGATAGCGATTATCAAGTAATGAAAGAGAAAGTTCATTTTTACGCAATGGGAGGGTATGTCTTTGATATCAATCGCGATATCCAGTTCAAACCCGCTGCTTTGGTAAAAGTAATGACCGGTGCTCCTTTGCAGGTAGATGTTACGGCTAACTTCTTGTTCTACAATAAATTTACTTTAGGAGCGGCGTATCGTTGGGATGCCGCTGTAAGTGGTTTGGCTGGATTCCAAATCACGGACGGATTATTTGTAGGGTATACGTACGATGCGGATACCAGCAAACTCTCGAAGTACAACTCGGGATCTCACGAGATCTTTATGAAGTTTGAACTATTTAATAACAACAGGAGAAAAGTCGCACCTCGATTTTTCTAAAGACCAGCCTATATGATTAGAAAAAATATATACCAAGGCCTTTTGTTTTGTTTCTTGTTTTCCAGCCTCGTTGGGTTTGGTCAAACCAGAAAAGAACGCAAAGCCGATCGCGAATACGATAATTTTGCCTATGTTGATGCCATCAAGTTTTATGAAGGTATGGTAGAAAAAGGCGAGATCAATACCTCTATTTTGAGTAAGCTAGGGGATTCTTACTATTTCAATGGCAAATTTGTCGAAGCCCATAGATGGTACGATGAGTTGTTTCAAGGGAGTTATCCCGATAAGAATATAGGGGCTTTAGACAAAGAGTATTACTACCGCTATGGTCAAACGCTCAAAGCGGTGAATCAGTTGGAAAAAGCAGATGCTGTATTACAGGAGTTTGCTGCATTAAAAGCGAATGATTCTAGAGCACAACTGTTTATCACCAATAGTGAATTGGTAGAGCAAACCATTGCCTCTTCTCGTTTTACGCTGATGAATCTCTCTACCAATAGTGAATCTTCAGATTATGGTGCTTCTTTGTTGGGCAATCGCTTGATTTTTACTTCTGCACGAGCGAGTGAAGAGATGAAAAACAAAGTACACAATTGGACCAATCAACGCTATACCAAGTTGTATGCAACGACTATTGGCGAGGACGGTAGTTTTGGAGATCCCGTGTTATTTGCCAAGGAAATTGCCTCGAAAGAGCTCAATATGGGAACTGCTATTTTTACCAAAGATGGCAATACGATGTATTTTACCAGTAACAACGGTAGTGTAGGAGGTAAAAAAGCCCAATACAACGAGGAGGAGTCTTCCTTGTTGAAGATTTATAAAACCCGCAAACAAAGCGATGGCACTTGGGGAACCCTAGAAGCCTTGCCCTTTAACCTGGATGGATATAACACGGCGCACCCGGCGTTGACACCCGATGAGAAGTGGATGTATTTCGTTTCGGATCGCCAAGGAAGTTTAGGTCAGTCGGATTTGTTTCGCGTGAGTCTCTACGATACGGGACGCTTTGGAACCGTAGAACACTTGGGCGATAAAGTCAATACCGCAGGACGAGAAACCTTTCCTTTTATCTCGAGTGATTATATGTTGTACTTTTCCAGTGATGGTCATCCTGGATTTGGAGGGTTGGACTTGTACAAAGTAAAAATCAATCGCGACGGACAACTGGGTGTTCCGACCAACTTAGGATCGGATATCAACAGTGCGTTTGACGACTTTGGTATTTATATTGACGCAGCCACGAAAAAAGGATTTGTGAGCTCCAATAAAACGGGTGGCGTAGGCAGTGATGATGTTTATCTATTTGTGGAAAAGCCTTGTTTCCAAATGATTGACGGAGTGGTCACAGACCTTGAATCACACAAGGCAATTAGCCATGTAGAAATTGCTATTTACGACCACATGGAAAAACAAATCGATGTTGTACAGGCGGATGAACTGGGGTATTACCATTCAGAAAAGTTAGCCTGCGGACAGCAATATCGCATTCACGTGAGTAAAGAAGGCTATTTTGCGAAAGATTTCACTGTAGCGGTGGATCGAAAAATCCAACAACGCGTGAATATCGAATTGGAAATCATCGAAAAAGGAGATGACCTATTCAAGAAATTGAAACTCTCTCCGATTCACTTTGATTTCGACTCCTCGACGATTCGTCCAGATGCGGCCATTGAATTAATGAAGGTAGTCAATACCATGCTAGAGCATCCGAAATTGGAGCTTGATGTTCGATCGCATACGGATAGCCGTGGAGATGATGGATACAACATGAAGTTATCTGAACGCCGTGCGCAAGCAACCATCCAATGGATGATTAGCAAAGGAGTGAAGGCCAGTCGATTAACTGGACGTGGTTATGGAGAAAGCCAGCTAGTCAATCACTGTAGCAATAAAGTAGACTGTACAGATGAACAGCACGAAGAAAACCGTCGAAGTGAGTTTATTATTTTGAATTTATAATTCATTTTTAAGCATAATTGTGGCGTATTGATCCAATTGCATGAGCGTATTTTTATACATTCAAAACGAAATAGAGGGTGCTTCTTAGAAGTATCCTCTATTTTATTTTACTCACTTTTTTGTGCTTGATACGTTTTGATTGGCTTATACACAAAAGAAAAAATTACGCTTAACTGATTTGGAATTTATTAGTGACAGCAAGAACGGTGGCGTTCATTTTATAAGAACCTGTTTGTTTAATCAGGTGTTTAAGTGTATAACCAAGGATTTTCGGTGGTATACAACGCAGTAGGGAGTGATGTGTTTTATCTCCACATTTTGTTTAGTCCAATACTTGAGGATTGCTTTATTTTTTATTCGAACTTCTTGTTATTCGAACTTCTTATAAAGAATAAAAAAAGATGAAAACTAAACTAAACTTATTTTTTTAGAGCAAATAGTTTGATCAAAAGTTCGCTTTTATTAAACTATTATTGAAAAAATAATGTTTTTTATAAAAATCTAACTAATTGATATGCATTGTGTTGGTTTCTTTTTTTGACAAAAAGTTTCAAATTGAGATTTTTATGGCACGATAGTTGATTTTTTGAGAGCATCAGAAAAACATATACTATTCAAATAATGTTGGTGACTGAAAAAGAATATAAAGGATGTTAGAAAAGAGGTAGTGTAATTAGTAAGTTGTTGTTTTTGTACGCCATAAAAATTAGAGATAGAGGCTTAGTTAACGTTTTTTTCATTTTTAATGTCTTTTTAAGTTGAAAAGGGAGTATAAATAAATGATAAAAATCAAATTTTGGTTAGAACTCGCTAAGAACGCAGAATGTGATTATGTTGATTTCATTTTTACAAAATGAATTTTAGTATTCTGCTTTAATGAAGGTAGTGTGGATAAAAAGTGATTTTACGCGAATAATGATGTTTTTATTGAATTACTTTATATGTTGGTTATTTTTAATTTAAATAATTATTTGTCTTGTTTTTTGTTATTAAAATAAAGAATATTCAAAAATAAAATAGTATTGTTAAATTATGTTTAATCTGTATAAATTTGAAGTGTTTAAAAAATAATAAAAAATAATAAAATTATGATAAGAAAAATAGTTCCCTTAATCGTGTTGGTGATGAGTGGTTCTGCAATGGCTCAAGTAGGTATTGGAACACCAAAAGCAAATAGCTCAGCTCAATTAGATATTGTATCTACTGAGAAAGGAGTATTGTTACCGCGTGTTAAATTAGTAGCAATTGACGATCACTCTGTTATTAAAGGAGATATTGTGGAGAGTTTATTGGTTTACCATATTGGGAACTCTAATTTGAAAGCTGGATTTTATTATTGGAAATCAAATGTTTGGACACCTTTACTTTCGGGTGAGATGATTATTGACAGAAAGAATAACACTTTTACTATTGGAGTGGATCCAAGTAATGGTAAGGAATCTTTAATTATTACTGATACTGAGAATCATAGCGTTTATTTAGCTGTTACAGAATTGGCCAACAACAAAACCTTTGTTGAAAACATCGCCAATAACAACGACTTCATTACTAAGTTAGGCGATAATCTGGATTTCATCAACCACATCACCAACAACGAGCAGTTTATAGAAGATATTGTTAACATGCTAAAGGGAACCTACGGAAATGTAAGTTACGATGTTGCGAATAACTCATTCTATTATTTTGATGAAAACGAGCAAAGACAAGAGATTGATTGGGAAGCATTAAATACGGTAAACGTAAGCTTTACGTTGAATAACGATCAATTGATTGTAACGGATTCAGCAGGAAATAGCGTTTATTTAGCTGTTACAGAATTGGCCAACAACAAAACCTTTGTTGAAAACATCGCCAATAACAACGACTTCATTACTAAGTTAGGCGATAACATTGATTTCATCAACCACATCACCAACAACGAGCAGTTTATAGAAGATATTGTTAACATGCTAAAGGGAACCTACGGAAACGTAAGTTACGATGTTGCGAATAACTCATTCTATTATTTTGATGAAAACGAGCAAAGACAAGAGATTGATTGGGAAGCGTTAAATACGGTCAACGTAAGCTTTACGTTGAACAACGATCAGTTGATTGTAACGGATTCAGCAGGGAATAGCGTTTATTTAGCTGTTACAGAATTGGCCAACAACAAAACCTTTGTTGAAAACATCGCCAATAACAACGACTTCATTACTAAGTTAGGCGATAACATTGATTTCATCAATCACATCACCAACAACGAGCAGTTTATAGAAGATATTGTTAACATGCTAAAGGGAACCTACGGAAATGTAAGTTACGATGTTGCGAATAACTCATTCTATTATTTTGATGAAAACGAGCAAAGACAAGAGATTGATTGGGAAGCGTTAAATACGGTAAACGTTAGCTTTACGTTGAACAACGATCAGTTGATTGTAACGGATTCAGCAGGGAATAGCGTTTATTTAGCCGTTACAGAATTGGCCAACAACAAAACCTTTGTTGAAAACATCGCCAATAACAACGACTTCATTACTAAGTTAGGCGATAACATTGATTTCATCAATCACATCACCAACAACGAGCAGTTTATAGAAGATATTGTTAACATGCTAAAGGGAACCTACGGAAACGTAAGTTATGATGTTGCGAATAACTCATTCTATTATTTTGATGAAAACGAGCAAAGACAAGAGATTGATTGGGAAGCGTTAAATACGGTCAACGTAAGCTTTACGTTGAAAAACGATCAGTTGATTGTAACAGATTCAGCAGGAAATAGCGTTTATTTAGCTGTTACAGAATTGGCCAACAACAAAACCTTTGTTGAAAACATCGCCAATAACAACGACTTCATTACTAAGTTAGGCGATAACATTGATTTTATCAACCACATCACCAACAACGAGCAGTTTATAGAAGATATTGTTAACATGCTAAAGGGAACCTACGGAAACGTAAGTTATGATGTTGCGAATAACTCATTCTATTATTTTGATGAAAACGAGCAAAGACAAGAGATTGATTGGGAAGCGTTAAATACGGTCAACGTAAGCTTTACGTTGAACAACGATCAATTGATTGTAACGGATTCAGACGGGAATAGCGTTTATTTAGCTGTTACAGAATTGGCTAACAACAAAACCTTTGTTGAAAACATCGCCAATAACAACGACTTCATTACTAAGTTAGGCGATAACATTGATTTCATCAATCACATCACCAACAACGAGCAGTTTATAGAAGATATTGTTAACATGCTAAAGGGAACCTACGGAAACGTAAGTTACGATGTTGCGAATAACTCATTCTACTACTTTGATGAAAACGAGCAAAGACAAGAGATTGATTGGGAAGCGTTAAATACGGTCAACGTAAGCTTTACCTTGAACAACGATCAGTTGATTGTAACGGATTCAGACGGGAATAGCGTTTATTTAGCCGTTACAGAATTGGCTAACAACAAAACCTTTGTTGAAAACATCGCCAATAACAACGACTTCATTACTAAGTTAGGCGATAACATTGATTTCATCAATCACATCACCAACAACGAGCAGTTTATAGAAGACATTGTTAACATGCTAAAGGGAACCTACGGAAATGTAAGTTACGATGTTGCGAATAACTCATTCTATTATTTTGATGAAAACGAGCAAAGACAAGAGATTGATTGGGAAGCGTTAAATACGGTCAACGTTAGCTTTACGTTGAACAACGATCAGTTGATTGTAACGGATTCAGCAGGGAATAGCGTTTATTTAGCTGTTACGGAATTGGCCAACAACAAAACCTTTGTTGAAAACATCGCCAATAACAACGACTTCATTACTAAGTTAGGCGATAATCTGGATTTCATCAATCACATCACCAACAACGAGCAGTTTATAGAAGATATTGTTAACATGCTAAAGGGAACCTACGGAAACGTAAGTTACGATGTTGCGAATAACTCATTCTATTATTTTGATGAAAACGAGCAAAGACAAGAGATTGATTGGGAAGCATTAAATACGGTAAACGTTAGCTTTACGTTGAACAACGATCAGTTGATTGTAACGGATTCAGACGGGAATAGCGTTTATTTAGCTGTTACAGAATTGGCCAACAACAAAACCTTTGTTGAAAACATCGCCAATAACAACGACTTCATTACTAAGTTAGGCGATAACCTGGATTTCATCAACCACATCACCAACAACGAGCAGTTTATAGAAGATATTGTTAACATGCTAAAGGGAACCTACGGAAATGTAAGTTATGATGTTGCGAATAACTCATTCTACTACTTTGATGAAAACGAGCAAAGACAAGAGATTGATTGGGAAGCGTTAAATACGGTCAACGTAAGCTTTACGTTGAACAACGATCAATTGATTGTAACGGATTCAGACGGGAATAGCGTTTATTTAGCTGTTACAGAATTGGCCAACAACAAAACCTTTGTTGAAAACATCGCCAATAACAACGACTTCATTACTAAGTTAGGCGATAATCTGGATTTCATCAATCACATCACCAACAACGAGCAGTTTATAGAAGATATTGTTAACATGCTAAAGGGAACCTACGGAAACGTAAGTTACGATGTTGCGAATAACTCATTCTATTATTTTGATGAAAACGAGCAAAGACAAGAGATTGATTGGGAAGCATTAAATACGGTAAACGTTAGCTTTACGTTGAACAACGATCAGTTGATTGTAACGGATTCAGACGGGAATAGCGTTTATTTAGCTGTTACGGAATTGGCCAATAACAAAACCTTTGTTGAAAACATCGCCAATAACAACGACTTCATTACTAAGTTAGGCGATAATCTGGATTTTCAAACGATCATCAAGAATAATTCAGTCGAATCTACGCTTATTTTAACGGATACTACAACCAATGCCGATCAGGTGAAAAGTGGATTTGTATTTAATAATGGAAAAAACACAACCAATATAGCATTTGCCGAGACTTTAACTGCATTAGAAAAAGGAGTAGATGCCAATACAATGATTGAGTATTACTTTGTGGACGAAACAGGCAATCGCGATGATGTTGTGATTACAGTAACCCAAGATATCATCAACGATTTTGGAACTATCATCAATGACAATAGAGTTAAAGACTTATTGGAACAATTTATTACTATAGCAACAGGCGATGTATCAGTGATTCGCGATAATGGTGATATCATCATCAAAACCGCTACCAATAGCTTCAATATTACAGAGGAAATTAAAGCGAAAGAAACTAATACAGTTTTAATTCCTTCAGTAAGAGGTGTTTATGTGTATAAGAATGAAGAGGCTATCAAAACAGGTGGAGCTGGAGTTACAATCAATATAGTTTCGGATGTTCAAAACAACTTCGAAGAAATCATTAAAAACGAGGAAGTTAAAAATATATTGAATAAATATATCACCGAAGAGGTAGAGGGCAATGTTACGTATAAAGATGACAAGTTCTATGTAACTATTAAGAATGGAGATGTATATGAAACAAAAGAAATTACATTAAAAGAATTAGTTCAAAATAACGGAGAAACGCTTGAAACTGACGGGGTTATAGGGGTAACAGTACATGGAGGAACTACTTCGAATAGCGTAGAAAAAGCAGTGTTAAAATCGCTGAAGTTATCGTTAAACCAGGATGTTATCACAACAGAACATATCAAAGATGGTACGATTCAACCAATTGACTTGGCAGAGGCTAATGCCAATCAAGTATTAGTTACGGGAGCAGACAAAAAACCAGTATGGAAAGATCAAGGAAAAATGGCTCCTCAATTCTTCTATATGCCAGCTGTTATTTTTGATACTGCTGCAACGGGAACTGCAACACGTGATTTATACGAAGAATATGTGAACCAGTTTACTGGTGGATCCGCCAATTCAAACAGTCCTGTACCGTATCCTATTTCACATGGACCAGCAGGTACAACACCAATACAATATGGTGGTGGAATTGTTGGAAGTGCTGGAGCACCAGCAGATATTGCAGTGTTTGAAAATCATGAATTGTACTATTATGTGACATATTTTGATGAGGATGTTTTTGAAAATCTTGTTATTAGTGCAGATGGAAAATTAACTTATACTGTAAAAGCAGGCGCTACGCCAAGCTCATATATGAATATTGTATTTGTAATCAAGTAATCAAAACACAAAAAACCTTAGTTGTTTTTACAGCTAAGGTTAGTCTAAAAACAAAAGTGTATTGATCAAAAATGAAAAGCATGAAAAATAAAAAATACAATATTGGAAGTAAATTACAAGTTTTGTTCTTGTTTGTATTTTGCCTGTTCTTACATATAGGCGAAATACGAGCAGAGGGATCTAAAGATTTATATACCGAAAATGCAAAGGGTGGTAGAGCCTATTTAAGAGCTACTAATCGAGTAGCCTCTCAGTTTCCTTTCTCTAATAACGGAGAACATTTTGTGTATGCTGTGGAAGGAGAAGTTATTGCTTTGGCATCCGATGCACAAATAGGAACGGTTAAAAAAATAAGTTTGTATGCACCCAATGGGAGCGAAGTTACGCCTGCACGAAATAATGTAAATACAGGGAATATTCCCAATCGAGCTGCGGAACTTGCAGGACCAGGGCTTCCAGGGCAAGCTAGGAATAACAATGAATATGAAGCGATTTATTATACCGTTCCGGTAGGAGGTAGTGGAATATATCGAGTAACTTTTTTAGGAAATGCTAGAACACCAGATACGGATTATTTAGGATATGGTTATTCCCCAGCAATAGCATGGCCTACCGCAATGACGAGTAATTATTTAATTGCATGGGATATTTCTGTTGCGAGGCAAATTGGTGGAACTTGGAATTGGCTTAAAGGACGTGTTTTTACCACACAGATGACAATGTTTAATGCCTCCTATCCACATAATACGAGTCCTACATTCTTACCTAATAGTGGATTCTATGGAAAATTCATTGTATTGACTAAAGATGGGTATGTGTATAAGGTGGATAACAATGGCAATCAAGGAATGGCATTTACTTTTATGGTGAATAATCAAGGGTTTCATAAAGTAGGAGATCCTAAAACATCATCGTATCAAAGTATTCCTGCTAGTACGGCCGCTCAGGTGCAGAATAGATACCACGATCCTCGAAAGGCAGATACGGATTTCGTAACGACCCAAAAAATATTCTATAACCTACCAGATAGCACCATGCCTGAAGAGGCTGTTGGAGCATTAGCTGGAGGAAAAACCTGGTTAAGAGTACAAGAAAAAAAACTGAATGTAGATGATATTAGAGTAGAAGGAGCAGAAGGAAGTTTGAACCAAGTTGGAAATAAAGGAGCTTACATCAAATTTACGAATGAAATTGATGGGAATTACTATATCACAATCAGTCCTAAACCAGGAAATTATTTTAAAGAACGCCTCATACAAGGGCCAACTATCATCGGTGAGAATACAATCTTCTGGGATGGAAAAGATGGAGATGGTCTAGTAATATCCCCAGGGTTGGTAGATCTAAACGTCGATCTAAAGCTTCGCGGGGCGGAAGTGCATTTCCCGTATTTAGATATCGAATTAAATGAATTCGGAATTATTATTGAGCTACTGTCAACGGATTTACAATCGGTGCGATCGGATATTGTCTTCTGGGATGATACCCTAATAGGTAACGGAGGAGGAAGTATGGGATCGAAGTCAAATCCTAGAAATGCAAGTCATACTGTTTTGCCAGAGGGTACTTCTAGTAACCTTAATGGACATATATGGGGGCTTGGATCCAATAATACGAATGGTACTTTTGGGGATAATCAAGGAATAGATACTTGGACCTTTATCAAAGGAGATGCTATTTCCGTAGGCATTGATGTTGATATTAAAGTAGCTGATTTAGAAGTAGTATCGGTTGTACCTGATAAAACAATTCTACACAAAAATGAAGAGATTATCTATACCGTTAAGGTTAAAAACAATGGACCCAGTGATGTAAAAGATGCTGTTTTTACCTTTGATATTCCAAGTGGTTTTGATCCAGTGCGAGCAACGTTCATTGCAACTACTTGTGGTACAGAAAGTCAAGTAATAGCATATGATAGTACCAATTATGCTTATACTTCAAAGCTTAATTTGTTAAATGGTTGTGAGATTACGTATGAAATCACGATGAAGGCCATTAGCCCTATACTTGGAACTATTGCAGTAGAAGCAGCCACCTTACGTCCAAAAGACGTGGTAGATCCTGATGCAACGAATACAGATCCTTTGGTACCACCTACTAATGCACAGTACGAATGTGATCATAATGGTTTGGGAGTTCCTTGTAATAATATAAAAACAAATACCGAGGTTAAATACAGTGATGCAGCATTTATCCTGATTAAGGATGGACGTTTTAATGATGATGATAGCAACGGTTCAGCACAAGCAGGAGAAACACTAACCTATATTTTAAATGTAACGAATACGGGAAGAGCTAAAATTGAAGACATCGTAGTCAGTGACCCTCTTTTAGGAGGAGTTGTTACGGTCAATCCTGTAAAGAGTAAAAATACAGATGCTGTTTTGGATGCAGATGAAACGTGGACGTATACTTTAACGTATACCTTAACGCCTGCAGATATTCAAAATGAAGGTGTTTATAACCAAGCAAAGGTTGAGGGGAAAGATAGTATTACGGGTGAAATCATTGAAATATCATCAATACCAACGGTGCCACTGACGCCAGGAGATCTTGGATATGACCCAACTAGACCAAATCATACTTTTGTTCCTTTGATTGTTGGTAAAATATTGATATCTAATCCGATGATTCGTCAAAGGATGAAGTAGTAGGGGGCTCAGGCTCTAATGCCGAAGACCCTCTCAACAGAGGAAAGATGTGTATTGTTTTGAATCGATTCGATTTTTAAACACAGCATAAGGTGATTTTTTCATTTGGAAAAAGGTTAGCTCTTAGAGCTAGCCTTTTTTGTTGATTTTACACCTAAAAAAAAGAGGATAACAAACATATAATACTCAATTGTATTAGAAGTAAAACTCCGTTTTTTTAGAAAGAGGAGGGATGATGGAGTGCTCTTTTTTAGTTGACTTAGAAGTGTTCATTAGTTTGATTTCTAGTGTTTTGTGATTTAAAAAAAATCTTTTTAGGGATAGATGGTAAATATTGAGATTTTTTTGGCACAATACTTGATATTTTGAGAACACTAAAATTTGTTTAAGAATTCAAATAACCGTGTAGCCTAAAGTAGTACGATAAGCGAACATATAGCCAGAAAGAGTTTAGTAAAAACATAGATTAGTGGTTGGTTTAAAAATAAAAAAGTATAACGAGAAAAATTGAAAAGGAATGATCAGTAAAAAGCATAGGATTGGTAGAAAAATTCAAGTACAATGTATTGTTGTACTTTGTCTCTTGCTAAATATAGGAAATGCTTGGGCAGAAGGCTCGAAAGATTTATATCCCGTTGATGCTAAAGGAGGAAGAGCCTATCTAAGAGCTTCAACTACAGAATCTGCCGTTTATCCTTATCCAACTTTGGGAACCCATTATGTCTATGCAGAAGAAGGAGAGCAAATTACATTAGCCTCAAGTGCTCAAAGTGCATTAAATAAGAGGATTTTATTATATGCACCTGATGGTAATGAAGTGACACTTGTTTTCGAAAAGAATAATGGATTTATTTATAAAAGAGAGGTGGAAGTAGCAGGCCCAAGACTACCTGGTCAACGAGCAGGAGAGAGTAGGTATATCCCCATTTATTATACAGTACCTGCAGGAGGTGCTGGAGTGTATCGAGTTGAATTTATTAGTTCAAGTGACAAGACCACAGGAAATGTATTGGGCATGGAGTATACCGCAGCCGCAGCCGCGTTTAATGTAGGTGGAGGGAATTATTTAAGTGCTTGGGATATTTCAGTAGCGAAAAAAATAGATAATAGTTGGAATTGGGTAACCGGACGTGTGTTTACTACCGCTATGGCTTTGCATAATCCTTCCTATAATAAACAAAATCAATTTCTTCCCAATAGTGGATTTTATGGGGTATTTAAAGTTTTGACCAAAGATGGGTATGTCTATAGTGTAGATAATAACGGAAGCCAGGGAATTGCTTTTACCTTTATGGTAAATAACCAAGGATTTCATAAAATAGGAGATCCTAATACTCCTGCTTATGAAAGTGTTCCATCAACTAAAGCGCTCGATATTCAAAGTCGATATCATGATCCGCGTAAAGCCGATACAGATGTTGTGGTAACTCAAAAAATATTTTACAATGTTCCAGATGACAAGATGCCCGAACAAGCCGTAGCAGCTATGGATGGAGGAAAAACTTGGTTAAAAGTACAAGAAAAACAACTGCATGTAACAGATCTTAGGGTAGAAGGAGCTGAAGGAGGTGCAGAAAATCAAGGAGGAAAAGGAGCTTATATCCGGTTTACAAATGAAAATGGAGGAGAATATTCCATTCGCATTAAACCTAAAAATGGGAATACGTTTGCAGAACGCGTATTACAGGGAGTAACAATCATAGGGAACAATAAAATTTATTGGGATGGAAAAGATGGAACAGGTCGCAATGTTTCCGCAGGAAGGGTTGAGATGCAGGTCAATTTACAATTGCATGGAGGAGAAGTGCATTTTCCTTATATCGATATGGAGCTCAATGAAAACGGAATTATTATTGAATTACTTTCGAAGGACACACAATCCGTGCGTTCAGATAAAGTATATTGGAATGACAGTACAATAGGTGAGGGAGGAGGAAATTTTGGATCGAAATCTAATCCGCGTAATGCCAGTCATACCGTCATACCAGAAGGTATTTCAAGTAGAGTGAATGGTCATATTTGGGGAGTGGCAACAGATAAGACGTCAAGTACTTTTGGTGATGAGCATGGAATTGATACTTGGACTTTTATTAAAGGAGATGTGGTTTCCACTAGCTTTGATGTACAGATTAAAGAGGCAGATTTAGAAGTGGTTGCCGTCCAATCTGATAAAGAAAAAGTAAAGCAAGGGGAAGAAGTTACGTATACAATTAGAGTGAAAAATAACGGGCCTGATGCGGTCGAGAATGCTACATTTTCATTTCAAATTCCTCTGGGTTTTGAACCAGTACAAACAACAGGGAATACAGGAACGTGTGGAAGTGAAAGTCAAGCACTCGCCTTTGACCAAGAAAAAAACAAGTATACCAGCCAAGTAAACCTGGCAAATCAATGTGAGATTACTTATACTATTACGATAAAAGTAAACAATCCCACTGTTGGACCTATTGCTGTGGAAGCAGCTATTTTGCGTCCAACAGATGTAATGGATCCCGATGCAACCAATCAAGAGGAAAATAGGCCCCCTACCGACCCTCATTATGAATGTGAACATAATGGTTTGGGAATACCTTGTAACAATATAAAAACAAATACAGCCGTTCGCTATAGCGAAGCCTCATTTATCTTGATTAAAGAGGGGTATTTTAAAGACATAAATAACGATGGCTTTGCTCAAGTAGGAGAAATGATAACCTATGTTGTAAAAGTAACAAATACAGGAAAAACAAACATTTCGGATATCAAGGTAATTGACCCGCTTTTAGGTGGGGTCATAACGGAAATCCCTGAAAAAAGTATCAATGCTGACGACGTTTTGCAGGTGGGAGAAACGTGGGTATATACGCTTACTTATATCCTAACTCCTGCCGATATAGCCCAAAAAGGAGTGTATAACCTTGCAACAGTAAAAGGCGTAGACACAGTATTGGATGAAGAAATTGAAACAACTTCTGTACCTACTCAGCCATTAACCCCAACAGACCCAGGATATGATCCCAATCGACCAAATCACACTTTTGTTCCCTTAAAAGTTAATCAATGGATGATTGCCAATCCTATGGTTCGTCAAAGAATAAGATAATAATCAGGTGCACGACCTGATAGGTGATACAATTGAAACTGGATTACCTAAAATTAAAGTGATTTATTGTAGTGTAAGAGAGGATTAGTTTTTAAAACTACTCCTCTTTTTTTTACTCCATGAAAAGGTGAAAATCGCTGTGAAACACCAAGATTAAACGTATTGTTTTCAAATGAATTAAACCGCGGAATGAGTGCTTGAAGATCTTTTGTATAGCTAAAAATCTTTTTTTTATAAAAATACTTAAAATTTTAATATAACTTAAAATACTGATTGTTAGTTTTTTGTGTTTTGTTTTTGGCTTAATTCTAATAAAAAAGCCAATATTGAGATTTTTTTGGCACAATGCTTGATATTTTGTGAATAGTGGTTTTTGTTTAAATATTCAAATAAATCATAGGGTTCCTGTTTTCAAGTAATAATGCCGCTCCTAAAAGGAAATTCACGCAAGCGATGGCTTGAGACGCATTACTTAGAAAAGGTCCTAGAGCGAGCTAAGTCCAAAGCCAATGAGTTGGATTGGTTAAGCAAAAATCAAGATTAAGTATAACAGTATAGAAAACTGCACTGCGAATTCAAATGTAATCGCTAAATGAGAGACGAAGAGCACGAAAGAAATGGAGTGTCTTGCGATTGATTGAGAAACAGCAGTATTGTTTTCGCTATAAATAACAAAGTATGAGAAAAAGAAAAATTTCCACCGCATTAGTAGCAAGTTGTACGAGTATACTATTATATGGGCAAGCTCCTTCCGTAATTACTAATGAGGGATTATTTATTGTATCTCCTGGAGATTTAGTATCCTTTGAGGGAACGTTCGAAAATGTAGAATCGGGCCATGTTACTAATGATGGAACCGTGGTTTACTTTCGCGACTTTATCAACAATGGATCGTATGGAATGACAGCCAATAAAACGACTTCTACAACGATATTTACGGTTGTTGGGAACCCACAAGAGGCAAAGAAAATTTCAGGAAATCAACTGGCTTCCTTTTATAATATAGCATTTGATAGCCCTGTAGATCAGGTTGCTTTTGATTTGAAAAATAATATTGAAGCTTCGGGAATCGTTGATTTTCAACAGGGAATCATCCTCGTGGATTCAACGTATAATCCCAAAACTAAAGTATCTCATGGAATGCTGACGTTCAAGAAAGGAGCCAATGCGGTGAATGTAAGTGATGCTTCTCATGTTCGGGGGGCAATTGAAAAAATTGGGAATGATATCTTTACTTATCCTAGTGGAGATGAAGGAAAATATCGTCCTGCGCGTATTTCTGCTCCTAAAGAAGAAAATGCCGTTTTTGTTGGGCAATATGTATATCAGGATCCTGCTTTTTTTAAAGCGCGCCCTCATGCAGTGGGCGTTGTGAAAAAACTCAATGATCAAGAGTATTGGATTATCGAAAAGGGCAACGACAAACAAAGTGATGTCTTGTTGACCTTGAGTTGGGATGAATCCACAACCGCCCCTGACATCCTAACTAATCCCGAAGAAGAATTGCACATTGTTCGTTGGGATCCCAAACAGCAGTTATGGGTAGATGAAGGAGGGGTAGTGGATATGTCTACGAAAGAAGTAACAACCGTGGCTACAGTAAGAGGATATGGTTTTTTCACCTTAGCGGCTGTTAAGAAAGACTGGATGATAGAGGGTGATGTGGTGATTTACAACTTGGTAACGGCTAATGGCGATGGTAAAAATGACTATTTTATCATTGAAAATATTCGAAATTATCCTAATAATAAAGTAGAAATTTTTAACCGTTGGGGGGCTCGTGTGTATGAAACTACGGGATATGATCCAAAAGGAGATGGCAGTAGCAATGTATTTAAAGGATATTCAGAAGGTAAGGTGACGATAGACAAAGGAACGAAACTCCCAAGCGGAACGTATTACTATGTTATTACTTACGAATACAAAGATGCCAATGGAAGTCGAATGATTAAAAAGGCCGCGAATTTACACCTTGAAACCAATTAACAATGAAAACCATGCAAAGAAAAAAAATCATAAAAACAGCGATACTATTTAGTTTAAGTGTATTGAGTTTTCAACAAATAAACGCACAACAAGATCCACAATATACCCAGTACATGTATAATCCCGCAACCATCAACCCCGCTTATGCTGGAAGTGTAGATCGAGTGCAGATTTTTGGACAGTATCGCACTCAATGGGTAGGGCTAGAAGGAGCGCCTAAAACGACTCATCTATCCGTAACGACTCCGCTGACAGATACGGGTTTGGGGATGGGTTTTCACTTTAAGAATGACCACTTAGGGGTAACAGATCAAAATAGCTTGGCTATTGACTTAGCCTATACAGTGAATTTAAACTATGACTATAAATTAGCCTTCGGACTGAAAGGAGCAGGATCTCTCTTGGATGTGAATTACGATAAATTGCATATTTACGATGGTACGGATCCTATTACCGAGAAAAATATCAGCAATAAATTCTCCGCAAATGTCGGAGCTGGGGTGTATTTATATTCAGATAAAGCCTATGTAGGATTATCTGTTCCGATGATTTTGTCGAGTAATAGATACAATGATAAGGAGTATAAAATAATGAACGAAAAAGCGCACTTTTACTTGATGGGAGGTTATGTATTTGACTTGAATCACGAGATTCAGTTCAAACCCGCTGCTTTGGTTAAAGTCGTGCCGGGAGCACCATTGCAAGTAGATCTTACGGCGAATGTTCTGTTTTACGAGAAGTTTACCCTAGGTGCAGCCTATCGCTGGGATGCTGCTGTAAGTGGATTAGCAGGTTTTCAAGTGACAGATGGATTATTTGTCGGCTATACATATGATGCAGATACAAGTAAATTAAAAAATTATCATTCGGGCTCTCATGAGATATTCATGAAGTTTGAACTCTCAAACAAAAAGAAGAGAAAAGTCGCCCCTCGATTTTTCTAAAGATATAAAGGTGTCATAATTTTTTTATTGTTCTGACTGCTTGGCAACAAGCAGTATTTGAAAAAGGAGTAGTTCTATTGAGCGCTCCTTTTTTTTTGCTTTTTACTACACACAGCTATTTTATGTAGTTGTAGATTCTAAAACAATCAAGCGTTCTGTGCTGTTTAGTATATTGAAATGATAGCGTTGAGCGATATATTCAAAAGTTTTTGGGGTATAAATAAAAACGTGTGTTTCATCTTTGCGGTAATACCACGATTCAAATGGAACTTGATCGACATAGAGATGAGTCATAATAAGTAATATGCCCTTTGGTTTTAGTAATTTTTTTAAATGCATGATTTCCTGATGTGGATGGTAAAAATGCTCAAAAACTTCACAGCTAAAAATATAGTCATAACGTTGATTGACATAGGATTTATCAGGATGAAAATAAGGGTCATATAAGCGGACCGCATAACCGCGATCCACTAATTGCTTGGTAATAACAGGCCCTTTGCCACAGCCAAAATCCAATCCCAACGTATTAGGCTCAAAACGCGCCAGAATTTCGTTGGTAATGGGAGAGGTGAATTTTTGATAGCCGATGTCATTTACATCGTTATTGTGAAACTCATAGTGTTGTTTCTCTTGTTCTGCTGAAAAGTAATAGCGAACATCTTTGACATAAGCAAAGCAAGTATCACAGTGATAGTAGTGAGAATCAATTTTGTGTGTTAAGAGATTTTGACATAAGATACACTCCATAAAACAAAAGCACTTTAAAAAGCATTAGATTCACAAAGATAGTTGGTTTTACATGAAAACATTATAAACCAGACATAAAGAGTACGCAGTGAAAAACAAGCGATGTATCAGGATTAGAATACTTTATATGATTAATTGGAACAAATGCAACAATTCCTCTTCGGGATGTATAACCTCTTTAAACGTTAAACCCAAACGAGTTAATAATTTGATAGAACTCTTATTTTCTGGTAGAACAGTTGCATATAAAACCGAGTGCAATTGTTGCGCTTTCACTTGCTCTACAACACAATGAGCCGCTTCATAGGCATACCCCATATTCATATAGCTTGGTAAAAAAGCAAAACCAATATCGTGAGAGTCTAAATAACTTCTTTTGATGAGGGTAACAGCTCCTATTGGGGTTTGATCGCTTTTTAAACGCACAATCCAATAGGTGAATTGTGAATTGTCTAGTATAGTTTGGATATATTGCTGTGCATCCAAAGCGCTGTATATATTGCGGTTACCTATAAATTTTAACCAGCCAGGTGTATTGACAAGTTCAATGAAAAAAGCATTGTCCTGATGATCAAGTCTAGTAAGCAACAAGCGTTGAGTTTGCATAGTCTCCATTATTAATAATACAATTTAGTTTAGAAACCCTAAATGTACTCCTTTTATATAAAGTAATTCTCAATTTCTTGTTTTTTAAACAAGAAAGAGTGGAAGTGTTTAGTAAAAGTAAAAGATTATGCTGTTAAAATATAGTTTAAACGAAAAATGCGTTATATCGTGTTGAAATTTAACAAATAAGACGAAGTACGATGTGGTTAGAGTTTAAAATATGTTGTAATTTGCAAGTAGCAAAACAACGAAAAACAATGAGAAAGAAAATTAATGTACTAGTGGCTTTATATTGTCTTGTTTCCTTTAATTTAAAAGCCCAAACGTTAGAAATTTACAGCAATAATAAAGCGCAAGAATATTTAGGTTGCTTGAATTGCCCATCGGAAAATAAAAATTCAGTATGGAATTCTAACGGAATTTACGGCAATGAATACAATAAAAAGTCGATTTGGAACAAGTATGGAGTCTATGGAGATGATAAGAGTAATTTTTCACCCTGGAATTCACGCGCAGAAAAACCGCCCCTAATTAAAAAAGGCAACGAATTTTACGGTTATTTTACTTTGAATGAAATGATAGGACAGCGTGTAGAAATTAAGTTAACACGTATGTTACATGATTATTATATAGACATCAAACAAGATCCAACCAAATGGACGGAAATAGAAGCAAAATTGAAATAAAAAATAAAAAGTGATTCCAGTTCAAGGGGTCATTTTTTTTTGCAATTCACATTGTGATTTTGACAATAGATTGAGTGTATTGATGAAAAAATAGAACAAAATAAATAGATTGAGTTAAGAGTTTTATTTGTTTGAATGATATTTGTTTGAAATTTTAAAGTATAACCCTTCGGTTTCTATTGTCAAAATGAATCCAAAATAGGGTAGATGAATGTATTTTTCGAATTATGTGCATAAAAAGCAGTAAATTGCAGATGAATTAAAAGATACTACTATGTCAGGAAAAATAACTTCAGAACAAGCGATTGCTTTAGAAAATCAATACGGAGCACATAACTATCACCCATTACCCGTTGTATTATCAAAAGGAGAAGGAGTGTACGTTTGGGATGTTGAAGGGAAGAAATATTACGACTTTTTATCTGCTTATTCAGCAGTAAATCAAGGACATTGTCATCCTAGGATTATTGAGGCAATGATGAAGCAAGCCAATACGTTAATGTTGACTTCTCGTGCCTTCTACAATGATCAGTTGGGATTATACGAAAAGAAGATTACAACGTTGATGGGATATGATAAAGTATTACCGATGAACTCTGGTGCAGAAGCAGTAGAAACAGCGTTAAAAGTTTGTCGTAAATGGGCATATGAGAAGAAGGGAATTGCTGAAAATCAAGCCAAAATAATTGTTTGTGAAAATAACTTCCACGGAAGAACAACCACAATCATCTCTTTTTCAAATGATGAAGAAGCTAGAAAAAACTATGGTCCTTATACTGAAGGTTTTATTCGTGTAGCCTATGATAACATTGATGCTTTACGAGCAGCATTGGAAAAAGACAGCAGTACGATTGCGGGATTCTTAGTAGAGCCAATTCAAGGGGAAGCAGGTGTTTACGTTCCTCAAGCAGGATATTTAGCAGAGGCAAAATTACTGTGTGAGCAACACAATGTGTTATTCATTGCAGATGAGGTGCAAACGGGAATTGCAAGAACAGGAAAAATGTTGGCGATTCAACACGAGAATGTAAAAGCAGATATCCTAGTTTTAGGTAAAGCTTTATCTGGAGGAGCATACCCTATTTCAGCGGTATTAGCAGATGATGAAATTATGAATGTAATCAAACCAGGACAACACGGATCTACATTTGGAGGAAACCCTATGGCAGCAGCCATTGCTATTGCAGCCTTAGACGTTGTATTAGACGAGAAATTAGCAGATAATGCAGAGCGCTTAGGGCAATTGTTCAGAAGCGAATTGACAAAGTACATTCAAACAAGTAACATCTGTACATTGGTACGCGGAAAAGGATTGTTGAATGCCATCTTAATTAACGATACAGAAGATAGTGATACGGCTTGGAATATCTGCTTGAAATTAAGAGATAACGGCTTATTAGCTAAACCAACACATGGAAATATTATTCGCTTTGCACCACCTTTAGTAATGGATGAGGAACAATTGTTGGATTGTGTTTCTATTATCGTAAAAACATTAAAAGAATTTGAGAAATAACAGAAAACATTGTGTTTTTGTTTCTTCTCTTGTTATATTTCAAAATAAAAGTAGTAACTTATGAAAGCTTTACTGGTAGTCGATTTACAGCTTGATTTTTTACCTGACGGAGCTTTAGCAGTGAAAGAAGGAGATTTAATTATCCCGAGTATCAATGCAATACAAAATCGTTTTGATTTGGTTGTGGCAACCCAAGATTGGCATCCTTTGGACCATCAAAGTTTTGCCTCTCAGCATCCCAATCAACAACAGTTTGACGTGGTAACGTTGCATGGAATACCACAGGTCTTATGGCCTGATCACTGTGTGCAAGGAACGGTAGGAGCTACATTTAGCGAAGCATGGGATAGTACAGTGGTTTCTGCTGTATTTCGAAAAGGAATGAATAAGCAGATCGACTCCTATAGTGGATTTTATGATAACAATAAAATGGATTCAACAGGGCTTCTAGGTTTTTTAAAAGATAAAAAGGTAACCGAAGTATATGTCTGTGGATTAGCTGCTGAATATTGCGTTTTTTATACGGCAATGGATGCTAAAAAGGCCGGATTTGATACTTTTTTCTTGGATTTTGCTACTAAGCCAATTTCAAAAGAAAACCTTCAACAAGCAAAGAAAACGCTGATAGAAAACGAGATTGTCATCGTCAATACGAGTGAAGAATTAAAAGTGTAAATGAAAAAGTACAACGCAACCAATTTTTTTAAACATACGTATTGTGAATGGATAGAAGTTCCATTAGAAGTAATAACAGATAAAAAACCTAATTTTAAAAGTGAGAAAGGAAGTTGCTATTTCTTTGATCAAGAAGGTATTTTTAGATATGCTAATCATTGGGGGAGAGTGGCAAATTGTAGATGGAAGTTGATCTCTGAGACACATGTAAACCAAGGCTATACCGTTGGATATGCAACTTGGTCTAGTTTTTATCCCAATGATGAAAAAGAAAATAATTACGTTATAAATGTTAATTTTTTGCAAAAAGAAGTGACGTTTAATCATTATGCAAGTCTAAACGAGAGAAATTCGTTTCGCAGAAATGCCAAAGACACGGCAAAGCGTATTAGCGAAGTTAAAAAAGTACTTCTTTCGGATGAGTGGGCGAAATACATCCCGGATTCCAATATAGAAGAACTCAGACAATATTTAATTAACGGTCTCATCAGGACGAATAAGAGCTTGTTCGTCTTAAAACGGGAGTTTTTATCCCAATCTTGATGAAGATAGCTAAGAAAAATAGGTAGAATTAAAAAAAGCAAAAAAGATGAAAAAGATTACATTGATTGCAGCAGTATTGTTAGGAAGTATGACAATTGCACACGCACAAAAAGGAAAATTAGTAGAAACGCCAAAACTATCTGAGAAAGTTGGAGAAACACCAATCAAAAAAGGAAATTGGATTGTAGGGGGAGCTTTAGGATCTACTGGATACAGTTTTGAAGATGAGAGTTTTAATATTAATATTTCGCCAAGAGCTGGATACTTCATCTCAGACGGAATTGCGGTTGGACTTGAATTAGGTACGGGGTTTACTACGCATAAAAAGCCAATGAAAAACGAATGGAGTTACAAAGTAATGCCTTTCGTTCGTTACTATTTCCCAGAAGGAGCGAGTGAAACAGGTCGTTTCTTTGGACAAGGTGGAGTTGGTATTTCTGGAACTGATGGAGCTACAAGTGATACGTCATTTGCCTTTGCAATCAATGCTGGGTATTCTCACTTTGTAAGTCGCAATGTTGCTTTAGAAGCAATTGCAGGGTACAACTACAGTAAATCAAACCAAGCAAACGCTACCGCTCAAAATGGATTAGGTATTGCCTTTGGTTTCCAAATTTTCTTAGGAAAATAAGAAGTAGAAATTAGATTTTAATAGCATAAAGGGTATTTCAGCAATGGAATACCCTTATCTGTTATGGGTTATCAGTTATGGGGTATCAGTTATGGGGTATCAGTTATGGTTATCGGTTATGGGTTATGGGTTATCAGTTATCAGTTATGGGTTATCAGTTATGGGTTATCAGTTATGGATTAATCTGATTTAAGGATACATATATTCTTTAATCGATAATCTGGCAAAAAAACAACTTGCGAAAAAACAAAAAAGCAAATCTAAAGGGTTATCGGTTATGGGTTATGGGTTATCAGTTATGGGTTATGGATTAATCTGATTTAAGGATACATATATTCTTTAATCGATAATCTGGCAAAAAAACAACTTGCGAAAAAACAAAAAAGCAAATCTAAAGGGTTATCAGTTATGGGTTATCAGTAGAAAGATTATTTGTTCTTTTTTAAACGGAGATCTCACCCTCTCACCCTCTCATCATCTCATCCTCATATCCTCTCATCCTCTCATCCTCTCATCCTCTCATCATCTCATCCTCTCATCATCTCATCATCTCATCATCTCATCCTCTCATCATCTCACCCTCTCATCATCTCATCAACTCATCGCCTCACCAACTCACCGCCTCATCAACTCACCAAACAACCACTAATCCGTACATTCCATTAACAACAAATCTCCACTTTCGTAGGTGATATTTACAATTCCATCTTCGCTCACACTATTACTAGAGCCGGTTCGTCGACCTAGTTCTAACTCTTCATTTTGCAGCGGATAATTCAAATTAGAAGTCGTAATTCCACCCGCTTTTCCAACGGGAATTAACGACAAAATAGTATCCTTAGTATACCACTTCTTGTAGGTATGTGGCAAGCGGAAAATTTTGGAGTAATCATCGAGGATCACTATTTTCATGCTATCTCGATACTTAACTAAGGTCGTAATATTTGTAAAAGTATGATCGGCTCTTTTACCCGTAGCCCAAACTACATTGGCTGCTTTTATTCCTTTGGTTAATAAGAAATTTAACGCTTTTTCTAAATCGGTTGTTTCTTGATCAGGACTGTGCACAATTTCCAGCGGAAATTGTTTGGTTAAATATACGTTTGGATCGAATTCTCGGTCAAAATCTCCAATCAATACATCTACTTTGATATTCAGTTCGATAACGCGTTCAATCGCTTGGTCTAATACAACAATATAAGGCGACCATTCTAACAATTGATCTAATAAGTCTTGACTACAGGCTGCCCCATTGGCAATAATTAACGCAGGTTCTTGATCATCTCGAACGATGTGATGTGAGGACATAAATTATTTCTTGTAATTTGAACGAACAAAGTAAAACAATAAATCCTACTAACGGTCTTTTTTTAGGACGAAATAATAGATAAAACACAAAATAACTTTATCTTTGAAGCTATTATAACAAGTAGTAAGAAATGGATTTAACACAAGAAAAATGGTGGGAACAATATCAAAAGGATAGCAATGCTGTTATTTTAGATGTTCGCACAGATGAAGAGGTAGAAGAAGTAGCAATTCCCAATGCCATGAATATTGATATCTATAAAGGACAAGGATTTTTAGATGCAGTAGAGCAATTGGATAAAACGAAGAATTATTACGTATACTGTAAAGCAGGAGGTAGAAGTAACCAAGCGTGTATGTTGATGAACCAATTAGGGTTTGAAAATACCTTTAATTTACTTGGAGGAATTACGGAATGGGAAGGTCCAACCGTATAGAAAGTCAACTTATGTTGACTTTTTTGTTACAATAAAAATAAAATACAAATCATTCGTGTATTTGTATCAATCCCTTACTGTCTTTATTCTATGACTCATATTCATTTTATTGTTAATCCCATCTCAGGAAAAGGGAAGCACAATATTACAGAAGAACACATAAAAAAATTTTTCCCCAGCGAAAAATACCATGTTGTAGTGCATTTAACAACGCATAAAAAACACGCCATTCAATTGACGCAATTAGCGCTCAATCAAGGTGCAACAATCATTGTTGCTTGTGGTGGAGATGGTACGATTCACGAAGTAGCAACTGAATTGGTGCACAAAGAAGTGCTTTTTGGTGTGGTACCCGTTGGCTCAGGAAATGGATTAGCCTCTAATCTAGCGATTCCCAAAGATATTGATAAGGCATTTGAGGTGATTCGAAGAGAATCTGTGATTGCGATGGATGTTGGTGTCTTAAATGGAGCGTATTTTTTTAGTAATATGGGATTTGGGATTGATGCTAGTATTATTGAGCAGTATGAAAAATCAGGCAAGCGAAAATTGGGATCCTATATTCGAGCAGCCTTGAATTCGGCTCAACACTATCAAGCCAAGCAAATGCGCGTTACGTATAATGGTATCACAAAAGAAGTAAATCCTTTGTTGCTGTTTATCTCGAATTCGAATGAAATGGGGTACAACATGAGTTTAACGCCTAAAGCCAGTTTGACGGATGGATTGTTAGATTATTTAATGGTACCTAAAATAGGTATCTTAAAACAATTGACCTTCGGGTTATATGTTTTACTGAAAAAAACAGAAAAATTTAGGCGAACTGATTATGTGCAAACGACAAAAATTGAGGTTGAAATTAGCAACAGCCCAAAAAATGGAGCACAAATTGATGGCGAATATTACGAATTTAATACCAATCATTTCGTAATTGAGGTTGCACAAAAAAGCTTAAAAGTTATTTGTTAGGACAAAAATGGTTTTTTTATAATAAAAACAACACTTGATCGTGTAAAGAGTTATTTTAGAAAGTGTACATTTGTACATCGTATATAAACATCAAAAAGTTAAAAAAAATATGAATTCATTTGACGTAGTTGTAATTGGTTCAGGGCCTGGGGGATATGTAGCAGCAATCCGTTGTGCCCAATTAGGTTTTAAAACTGCAATCGTAGAAAAATATGCAACATTAGGTGGAACTTGCTTAAACGTTGGTTGTATCCCATCTAAAGCTTTATTAGCTTCTTCTCATATGGTGGAAGAAATGAAACACTTTGCAGAACACGGTATCGAAATCGCTGGAGATGTAAAAGTGGATTTAGCTAAAATGATTGAGCGCAAACAAGCAGTTGTAGACCAAACTTGTTCAGGAGTTAAATTCTTAATGGACAAGAATAGTATTACAGTATTCGAAGGAGTTGGATCATTTGAAAATGCAACTACAATTAATGTGACTAAAAACGATGGGTCGGTAGAACAATTTGAAGCAAAACACACCATTATTGCTACAGGTTCTAAACCGTCAACTTTGCCATTTATCCAATTAGATAAAGAGCGTATTATTACTTCAACAGAAGGGTTAAAACTTCCAGAAGTACCAAAACACTTAATCATCATTGGTGGAGGGGTAATCGGATTAGAATTAGGTCAAGTTTATTTGAGATTAGGAGCACAAGTTTCGGTTGTAGAATTTGCTGATCGTATCCTTCCTACTATGGATGGTGCAGTGTCTAAAGAATTGACAAAAGTATTAAAGAAACAAGGGATGAAGTTTTATACGTCTCACAAAGTACAAGGTGTTGTACGTGAGGGAGATGTAGTGAAAGTTTCTGCAGAAAATAAAAAAGGAGAAATCATCACATTAGAAGGTGATTATACGCTAGTAGCCGTAGGTCGTCGTCCTTATACAGACGGATTAAATGCTGAAAAAGCAGGAGTAAAAGTGACTGAAAGAGGTCAAATCGAAGTAAATGATCACTTGCAAACGACAGCTTCTAATATTTATGCTATTGGTGACGTTGTTCGTGGAGCAATGTTGGCACATAAAGCGGAAGAAGAAGGTGTTTTAGTTGCTGAATATTTAGCAGGTCAAAGACCACACATCAACTACAACTTGATTCCAGGTGTAGTTTATACTTGGCCAGAAGTTGCGGCTGTTGGTAAAACAGAAGAGCAATTAAAAGCAGAAGGTGTTGCTTATAAAGTTGGAAGTTTCCCTTTCAGAGCCTTAGGACGTTCTCGTGCTAGTGGTGATTTGGATGGATTAGTGAAAATTCTCGCGGATCAAACTACGGATGAGGTTTTAGGTATCCATATGGTAGGTGCTCGCGCTGCTGATTTAATCGCAGAAGCAGTAACTGCTATGGAATTCAGAGCTTCAGCTGAAGATATTGCAAGAATGTCTCACGCGCACCCAACATTTGCAGAAGCAATCAAAGAAGCAGCGTTAGCAGCTACAGAGAATCGCGCATTACACGTATAGTTTAAATTAAAATATGTTAAAAAAAGAGTCTAAATGTCTATTTAGACTCTTTTTTTGTTGCCGTCAAACAAAAAAGAATATATTTGTTTTCTTAATTAATAAAACCAAAGCGAAATGAAAAAGATATTAGCTGTACTATTTGTAGGTATTGCATTTGCTTCTTGTTCAAGTGATGACAATAAATCGAATAGCAATGATCCCGTTTTTTCTCAACCTTATACGGAGTTAAAGAGTTTAGATGAATTAGCTGTTGGGAAGTATACTTATGTAGGAAATAAAATTGGAGATCGAAATGTTGGTTTAGTAAATGAGTCTACGCAATGTAAAAATAATGACTATTTATATGTACATAGAAATGGTGCAGTGCTCGATTCTATAACATACAATAACTATCGTAGGGATATTATTGACAATGAAGAACAGTGTATTAGTATATTCAAATTTCCTCGTTTAATGGATAATAATGTATTAAAAAAGGTGGGAATACTTGAAACAAGAATTCAAGATGGTTATTTACAAGAAATTCCTAGAACTACCTCAGAGGATGAAGACGGGAAGGGAGAGGTACTTGGAGAAGGTGAAGTTCCTGGAGAAGGTGAAGCACCAGAAGAAGAAGAAGTGAACAAAGAATATAAACGCAAAATGCACTATAGTGGAAATTTAGAAATAGGTTTTCAAGCGGGATATCTCAGAATTGAAGATCGTTTATCTGATTATACTCGTACGAAAGGTGAAAAAGTTTATTTGTACTTTAAAAAGAATTAAAAGATATAAAGCTTCTATTTTGATAGAAGCTTTTTTTTATTGACTAAATTTTCCAGATTGTTTTTATAACTTTGTGTTTTAATATAGAACGTAGCTTATGGATATAAAGACACTGATTCATCACAACCTAGATGAATTGTTGTATTTAGCGGATAAAAAAGGAGTCTTAAATACAGATTTGGTGGTGAAAGTTGGAGCCTATGTTGGTGCAGCGGTACTAAGAGGGCGTTATGCAGACAAAAAGGAAGTTACCCAAGAGGAAATCAATGGTGTTTTTGGAATTGTGGGTGATTTTTGTAAAACAAGCTTTGGGCGAAGTTATACAAAGGTTCACTTCAAAAAAATGACAGCACTCGCTTTGGAACTGCTACAAGAAACTACATTCGATGCAGATGTAGAAGCTTTTATAAAAGATTTACAAGGTTAAATGTAAAAAAATAGAATAAAGAAGGAATGAGAGCGCAGCTTTTATTCCTTTTTTTTGTACAATACTCTTATTTTAGACAGAAGGTATACCAAAAAAAGTTAAATCCTTGATTGTCGAGTAAATAAAAAAGAGGAAAGAGTAGTTGAGGTGTTAAACACTTGCTATATTTTCCACAATGCAATATCTTGTGCCTTTCGATGGATACTTAATACTAAACCCTCATTTTCAAGATGAATCGAATGATTAAATTACAACAACTTAGCCTCGGTGTTTTTATGCTGACTGCTACTTTGGGTTATGGACAAAAAAAACCATTAGATCACAGTGTGTATGATCGTTGGGAAAACATTGCAATGAAACAGCTTTCCAATGACGGACAAGCAATTATCTATCAAGTGGTTCCTCAAGAAGGAGATAAGGATTTGGTAATTAATAGGTTGAGTGATAATAAAAGCCAAACTTTTAATCGTGGTGAAAAAGCTGTTTTTACTTCTGATTCGAGATATGCTATTTTTTCAATTCGCCCCTTTTACAGTGATGTAAAGGCTGTGAAAAATAAAAAGAAGAAAGAAGATGAAATTGCAAAAGACTCTTTGGGTATTTTCAACCTTTTTACACAAGAAATAGTAAAAATTCCGAGTGTCAAGTCTTTTAAAATACCATTAAAAGGAAGTAATACACTTGCTTATTTACTTGAGAAAGAAAAGGATACAACCAAAGCAAAAGGCACTAAAATAGCTAAAAAAGCAGATAAGAACGAGCCTTTGGATTTAGTTGTGTTCAATTTGCAGACGAAAACAGAACGTCGTATTTCCAATGTAACGGATTACTTCTTTGATGAAAAGGGGAATTACTTAGTGTATGTAACAACCGATCCGAACAAAAAGAAGAAAAAGGAAACAGAAGATAAAGGAGAGGCCGTTCAAGATTCGGTTCCTTCAATACAAGAAACGAAAATTGCGGAACAAGCGTATGGTGTTTATGCCCTGAACCTGGAAACAAACAAAGAATCGGTTGTGTTTAAGGGAGAAGGTACATTTTCTCAATTTAACTTCGATAAAGAGGGGAAACAGATGGTTTTTACTTATACAAAGGACGAAGAAAAGGTATTGGTAAAAACGTATGCTATTTATCAGGCTCAATTGCCTAAAGAAGCAAAACTACTTCTTGCGGATAAAATAAAAGGAATGCCTAAAAATTGGGTGGTTTCAGAAAATTATACGCCTCAATTTAGTAAAAATGGAAAAAGATTATACTTCGGAATAGCACCGCAGTCTATTGCGAAGGATACCACCTTAATCGCTGATGATCACGCCATAGTTGATGTTTGGCATTATAAAGAAGATTATTTACAGCCTCAGCAACTCGTTAATCTTGATAAAGACCTGAAGAAATCGTATTTAGCTACTGTAGATTTAGCTAAGCGAAACGCAATTGTTGCATTAGCTGATGAAACATCAAATTACACTTCTCTGGTAGATGAGGGAGATGCAACTATTGTATTTCAAGCTTCTGATTATGGAAGACGAGTAGAGAAACAATGGGATATCTCGGGGGTAACTTCGTATTATATTGTCGATGTTCGCACAGGTGCACGCAAAGAGATTATCAAAGATTTACCCGGAAGAGCGTCTATATCTCCTAAAGGAACTGCTGTAGTATATTACAACAGTCAAGAGGCAAATTGGTATGTGTATGAAGTAAAAACTGGAGTTAGAAAACAATTGAATAAAGGCGTATCTGTATCTTTTGCTGAAGAAGAATTTGATATGCCCGATCTTCCTTCTGCATATGGAATAAAAGGTTGGACAGATAACGATGAATCTGTGTTGATTGGCGATCGATATGATGTATGGGAGTTTTACCTGAAAGGAAATAAAGCCGCTCGCATGATTACCAATGGATATGGGCGTCAACATAATCTTACGTTTGATTTACTGCAGCTAGATGAAGAAAAAAAATCATTCGATAGAAATGAAAAAGTGATTGCAGCTGTATTTGATAATCAAACCAAAGACGCAGGGTATTTTTACGTAAATTTAAAAACAGGAGAGAATCCAACGAAAATTATAGTTGAAAATTACGGTGGATTTACCTCCTTGTCTAAAGCAAAAAATGCTTCAATATACGCCGTTACGAAAGGGAATTTTTTACATTCAAATGATTTATATGTAGGAGCGCAATTGAATCAAATGACGCAGCTTAGTCAATTGAATCCACAACAGGAAGAATACAACTGGGGAACTAATGAATTAGTGCATTGGACTACCCCTAATGGATATGAAGCGACGGGAGTTTTATTTAAACCAGAAGATTTTGATGCAACTAAAAAATACCCAATGATTGTGTATTTTTATGAGAAATTATCGGATAACCTAAATCGATACGAAGCACCAGCACCCACTCCTTCTCGTTTAAATATTCCTTATTTTGTGAGTAATGGGTATTTGGTTTTTACACCAGATATTAGCTATACAGACGGTTACCCAGGAAAAGCTGCTGAAGAATTTATTAATTCTGGCGTGGAGTTTCTGAAGCAAAACACTTGGGTCAATGGAAGTAAAATTGGAATTCAAGGACAAAGTTGGGGAGGTTATCAAGTGACGCATTTAGTCACAGTAACTGATCAGTATGCTGCTGCTTGGGCTGGAGCTCCAGTGGCGAACATGACTTCTGCTTATGGTGGAATTCGCTGGGGAACGGGAATGAGTCGTCAGTTTCAGTATGAGAAAACCCAAAGTAGAATTGGAAAAACACTTTGGGAAGGATATGATTTGTACATTGAAAATTCGCCATTATTTAAAGTGCCTGCTATTACAACGCCTTTGGTTATTATGCACAATGACAATGATGGAGCTGTGCCTTGGTACCAGGGGATTGAGATGTTTATGGCAATGCGTCGTTTAGAGAAACCAGTGTGGATGTTAAACTACAATGGAGATGAGCATAACCTAATGAAACGTCAAAACAGAAAAGATATCCAAATTCGTCAACAACAGTTTTTCGACTATTATCTGAAAGATGCACAAGCGCCTGTTTGGATGGTGAAAGGAGTTCCTGCTGTTTTAAAAGGAAAAAATTGGGGATTTGAGCTGACGGAAGAAAAAGTCAACTAAGCAATTCAAATCAACAAAACAAAAGGTCTAAAAGGATTCATCTTTTTAGACCTTTTGTTGTATAAAATATTGCGGTTAGCCAAAAAATAGTCGAGGTGTACTTGGTGTACATACATACTTATCTGTACATTTGTTACAAGAAGATGATCTTATTTTTTAGGTTGGAGGACCTCGTGTAAGCTATGAAAAAAATGATTTTAGGGATACTGCTCCTGTTTTGTATCTCCTGTGTAAATACCTCCTCTAACACTCAGTCTAAGCTTTCCTTTTACTATTGGAAAACAACATTTGCTTTGGACCAGGTGGAAAGAGAAACACTAGATAATCTTGCTGTGAGCAAGTTGTATATTCGCTATTTCGATATCGGGTTAAAAAATGGAACAGCCGTTCCTATTACACCTATTGTTTTTAAGGATGCCGTTCCGCTACTTGAGGTTGTTCCTGTTATTTATATCAAAAACGAAGTGGTGCTCAGCGAGCAATTAGACGTAAAAAAGCTAGCTGATCAATTGGTCGATTTTGTGTTGCAAATTAATGAGCATAACAATATTGATAGTCAGGAAATTCAAATTGATTGTGATTGGACTGTAAACAGTAAAGAGCGTTTCTTTGCTTTAATTGATCAATTACACAAGGAAACAGAGATGAAAATATCGGCTACTATTCGGCTGCATCAAGTTAAATTTGCATCGAAAACAGGAATTCCCAATGTAGATCGAGGCGTGTTGATGTATTATAATATGGGACGTATAGCCGCTGATTCTCTAAACTCTATTTACGATCGTCAAATTGCACAAAAATACTTGGGCGGATTGCGTGATTATCCCCTTCATTTGGACTATGCATTACCCATTTACTCTTGGGTCGTACACAGCAGAGAAAATCAAGTAATTCGACTAATTAGTCGCTTAAGAGAAGGTGATTTAAAACAACAAGAAAATATAAAACAGCTGGGAAAACACCAATTTGTCGTTACACAAGAAATGGAAGCTTTTGGTTTTGTTTTTCAACCCGGTGATTTACTTAAAGTAGAACGTGTTTCTGCTGAACAAATACAAGAAATGACAGACGATTTGTATCGAGCTAGTGGTACATGTCCCAACGAAATAATTTTATACGACTTAAATTCAAAAAACATCAATTCCTATGATCAAGAAATCTTTAAAGAAATGGTACGTTGTAAGTAGCCTTGCCGCATTGTTAGGCTCGGGTATCTATACGTATGGTTGTGCCGATGGCTGGTGGAGTTATTCTAGTATTTCCAATTTTACGCCAGAAGCCTTTGCGGATGAATCTTATAAACCCCTATTTTTTGCGCCATACGATCGTTTTTACAATGGAGGTTATATGGATAATAGTTCAATGTTTAACGAGGACATCGTCAATGAATGGACCGCTTATCTGCAAGGAAAATTAGAAGCTGCAGAAGTGAAGAAATACTTGCTATCCAGCCGAGAAAATGGAGGGGAAATAGATCAGTTATATGCCAATTTAAAAGGGAAAAAGAAAACAACCTGGAACTTAAAAGACGAGCGAATTCAAAACTTTGTTTCGTTCTTGTATTATGCAAAAGCCATAGAAAATTATTCAAACGATAGTTATAGTTATTGGGATTATGAGTCGTATGTGGCTAATTTAATGGAAGAAAGCCAAGCAGATAAAATAGAAAAAGTGTTCAAAAACCTGAAAAGTAAGGATACTTTTTACACCAATAGAATGTGGTTTCAAGTATTAAAAGCAAAATTCTATTCAACAAATCGAGAGAGTGTTATTGCTTTTTTTAATGAAAGTGCAAATAAACAACCCAAGAACACCTTGTACTATAGAGGATTGGGATATGTAGCGGGTGCTTACTATCAAGCGGGAGATTTTAAACAATCCAATGCCCTGTATGCCGAAGTGTTTAATGGCAATGCATCTTTGCGTCAAATAGCGCTGTATAATTACAAGCCGATGGAGACTTCAAACGCAAAGCAAGTGGCAGCGAACCTTTCGTCTAAAGAAATTCAAGCAGCACTTTGGGCCATGCAAGGATATTATACCAACTCCATTGATGCATTAAAGGAAATTATGGCTGTGGACAGCAAAAGTCCACATGCGAATTTCTTATTGACCCGTTGGGTAAATCAACAAGAAGCCGCTGTGCTCAAATTTAGAGAAGAATCCTTTCAAAGCAGTAAAGAATACTTCGCAAGCTTAAAGAAAACGATTGATCAACCGGGGTTAGCCTGGATTACACAAATAGCCAAGCAACCTGAAAAAGTAGATAATCCCGCATTGTGGCTTTTGGCAAGTGGATATTTAGCTATTTTTCAAGGGGATTATACAGAAGCGGAAACAGCCTTGGCAAAAGCGAAAAAAGAAGCCAATGGAAATGTTTTAATCGAAAATCAGATTCGCTTGTTTGGATTGATTAATCGCGTTTCTCAAATCAAGAAAATGGATGCCAAGGCAGAAGAGGCTATTGTAAGTGATATGCAATGGATATACCATGATATTATGCCACAGGCCACTTGGGAAGATCCTTTTCGTTATGATTATGCATTGCATTGGGTACGCCAATATCTAGCCGCTATTTATGCAGAACAAGGAAATAAGGTGATGAGCGAAATTGTGTTTACCAACTTAGATTTTTACGGGAGTGTTGACAATACCATAAAAATGGAGAAATTTTTGTTAACCACCAAAAAAACTAAATTCGAACAGTTAATGGTGGATAAATATGAATTTAACTTAAGTGATATTTACGAAAGAAGAGCCATTAACTTATTCTATCAAGATAAAATAGAACAAGCAATTGTTGAAATGAAAAAAGCTGAACCTATAACAGCTGAATACGCCTATAATGGAGAATCTTATGTAAAAACCTATAAGAATACTGAGTTGTTGGGAAATCCATTTAATGGAAAAATTCAAGATTGTAATGACTGTGATCATATGGCAAAACAATCGGTCAAATACACCAAGTTGAGTTTCTTGGAAAAAATGAAAGAAATGCAGGATAAAATTACCAAAGGTGAAGAGGTATACAATAATGCATTATTAATAGGAAATGCTTTTTACAATGCAACGTACTATGGAAATGCACGTGTATTCTACTACAATGCCTTAGTGAATGAGTATGGCAATTTTATTTCTCCTTCAGAGCGCAAGTATTTACTCAATATGGAGCTGGCGAAGAAGTATTACAGCATCGCTAAAAAGGCCGCTACAACAAATGAACAGAGAGCAAAAATGGCCTACTTAGAAGCAAAAGTGGAACGCAATGAATTTTATGCAAAACAATACCAAAACAAAGATTACTACTGGGGAGCAGGATGGGATGATCCAATGTTTAAAAAATGGAAGGGATTCCACGAATTAGCAACCTTATATAGCGATACAAAATATTACCAAGAGGTAATGAACGAATGTGGTTATTTTAGAACCTACTTAGAGAAAAATGAGAAGTAAAAAAAAATCCAGAAAGTAATTTCTGGATTTTTTTATTTGTAAATTTTACTTAAACCTAGGTCAATCGATTAATTGCAAACAATATTCATCGATGTAAGGCTAAAATTTCTTAAAAATGCTTCTGGTGCATTTTCTAGTTTTTCTAATTGATGCTTAGATAAAACAAAGTTAGAAATAACCCAACTTTTCGTATCATACAGCATAATTAAAAGCTCCTCTTGTAATTGTTGAGAAGAAAGTTGAGCCATGTTTTGTTGTTTCTGCTCAATTCCTTGTTGATTGAAAAATAATTTTTTCATTTTCGACTACTTTTTAAGAACGACAATCAAATTTTGTAAGGGGCTTTGATAGAATTAAATTGTAAGTGTTGTTTTGTTGTTGTAAAATTACTAAAAATAATTTTATTTTTAACTTAAAAGCGTTAAAAAATGTATTTTTTTTCTTTTTGTTTGAAGAAAATCATTTCATCCTTGATGATGACTGCGTTGTCTAGTCGTTTAATTTTTGAAATAAAAACAGCCTTTCTTTGTCTTTTTTAATTTTGTGTTTCAATGGTATGATTGTTTTTTGAGCAATAAAAAAGAAAAAACAACCAGTGAGAGGAATTGTTGTTTTTTTTCTGATGTAAGATTTAGAATTCACACTAGCGGTGAAAAATTCGTGATTTGTATCCTGAAATGCAGGATGTTTTTGTTATTTTTGAGTAAAAATATAAGACTTTGAAGAAACTACTTGTTAAAATAAGTAAAATAGTGGGTTGGATTGTGTTTTCAATCCTCGTTTTACTGATACTTTTAATCGTATTAGTGCAAATACCGTCTATTCAAAACGCAATAAAAGACAAAGCAATATCTTTTGTTGAAAGTAAAATTGGAACGCCTGTTCAATTGGATCGAATAACTATTTCCTTTCCTAAAGAAATAGTAATCAAAGGCTTATATCTAGAATCTCAAGAACAAGATACTTTAGTTTATGTCAATCACCTCGGGGTTGACATTGGTTTATGGGGACTGTTAAACAGCCAGGTCAACGTGAATGCGATTGACTTAAATGGATTAACGGCAAATGTTCAACGGGATACTTTGCAGCGCTTTAATTTCGATTATATTATAGATGCCTTTGCATCAGAAGACGAAAAAGAAGATACCCCATCTGCGATGACGATTTCCGTAGGTCAAATTAATCTGAGTAATGTGGCAGTCAAGTATGACGATCAATATGATGGACACCATGTTGA
This sequence comes from Myroides fluvii, assembly GCF_009792295.1. Taxonomy (NCBI): domain Bacteria; kingdom Pseudomonadati; phylum Bacteroidota; class Flavobacteriia; order Flavobacteriales; family Flavobacteriaceae; genus Myroides; species Myroides fluvii. The sequence continues at coordinate 2,785,148 of NZ_CP039934.1, forward strand.
TTTTAAACTCAATCAGTTTGTTACGCGATTTAGAGATTTTAATCTTGATGAAATGAGATTTGCACTGCCTGTTGTTTCTTCTGATGGACTAAATTTAGTGTACCACAAGGAAAAACCATGGGGAATTCGAGAAGATCTGCCTCAAGAAGAAGCTACAAAGGTTGAGGAAATACCCGCAAAACCAATTGATTTAAGTGTGGGAGTCGTTGAACTAACACAGACAAAAATTGACTACCAAAGTATTGAGGATTATATACAAGCCTTTTTGTCTATAGCGGATTTTAAAATAGCCCTGAATAAGCTAAATATCGAAAAACAACAAATTGATATTGAAGATATCTTATTGAACAAAACAAGCGCTGAAGTTCGATTTTTACCTCGAAAAGTAATTACTGAAACTTCAGTAGCCAAAAGTGATAGCTTACCTGCAGAAACACAAGGAAATATAGGTTGGAATCTCGCGATTCAAAACTTGGGGATTAAGGACTTTAATGCGAAATACGACGATGAAAACCACAAGCGATTAACAGAAGGCTTGGATGCTAATCACATCGGTATAAAAGCGTTAAATTTTAGCCTTAAAGACTTTCAATATACTGATGCGGGACTCAATGGAAATTTACAACAGTTTTCTTTTAAAGAACAAAGTGGTTTTACCTTAGATAACGTAAAAGCGTATTTTCAATATGGCCAACAAGCATCTTTTGTCAAGAATTTAAGCATAGAAACACCTAATACGCAGTTTAATACGACGGCCGTTTTCAATTACAGAAGTTTAGATAAATTAAAAGACGAATTAGGACAACTTTCAACGGATATTGTCATTTCAAATTCTCATCTCGGTTTAAAAGATGCCTATTTGTTGATGCCTGATGTTTTTAAAGCCAATGGCCTGACTAAATTAAGCCAGGAAAAAATAGACGTAGCGCTTATAGCCAAAGGAGTAGTCAGTGATTTGAATATCGAAAAGTTATATGTGAATATGCTGGGATCTACCTTCCTAAATGCAGAGGGAAAAGTTAAAAATCTCCCCGAGGTAGCCAAAGCATCGATAGATATTACAATCAAAGATTTTCAAACAACAGCTAAAGATCTGCGTTTAATCGCTCCTCCTAAGGCGTTACCTGAAAATATCGAAATTCCCGCTTTAATTCGTTTTACGGGAAAAGTCAAAGGGACGCAACAAGATTTAGTGAGTACATTTAAACTAAAAACAAGCTTAGGAACTATCGACTTTGATGGAGCGTTTAATCAACGAGTAAAGAACAAAGAGAAGTATCGTGCGAATTTTACGATTGATAAATTAAATGTAGGTCGTCTAATTAAAAATGATTCGATTGGTATATTGAGTTTACAAGCAAAAATTGAAGGTGTTGGTTTTGAGCCAGCAAAGGCACAAGCAAATGCTTTTATTAAATTAGATAAGGCAGAGTATAATGGCTATACCTATAAAGATATTCAGTTGGATGGACATCTAGCGAATGGTCATTATGCAGTGACTACCCACAATGCGGATCCCAATTTGGATTTCGATTTAGAAGCCGCCGGAACATGGACAGATACAGCATTAAGTCTGCAGCTACTTGCTGATTTAAAGAAGATCGATTTGTATGAGTTGCGTTTAAATGAAGAACCTTCTACTGTTTCAGGACGCGTGGAGGTAGCAATGGCTAATATCTTGCCAGATAGTTTGGTGGGAACAGCAAAAATTAGCGATTTGAGTTTTAATGCCCTAAGTCGTTCGTTTAAATTGCAACCCATTCAGTTCGTAGCAGAAGCAGAAGCTTCGCATCGCAAGATGAATCTAAGTTCTCAAGTCTTAGATTTTGAGATGGAAGGTGATTATCTCTTGACTCAATTAGGAGATGCTATTACACAGACAATCAATACCTACTATAAAATTAGTACAGAAGATAAAAAAGAAAAGGAAAAGGAAAAAAAGAGTCAAAAGCAACAAGCTTTCACGTATCAATTGCTTATTAAAAACGATCCTATCTTCCAAAAAATAGCACCAGAATTAAAGGAAATACAACCGATTGTGCTAGGGGGTGTCTATAGACAACTAGACGATTACCTCACGTTAAATGGTGAAATTCCAGCTTTAGAATATGGAGATCTAACGATTGAAGCCATTACATTAAACGTACAGCCAAAACAATCCACTTTGGATTACAAATTGGCAATTAAGAGTATTTCAAATGCCTCTTTTGGTATTAGGCGAATGGTGTTGGATGGATTTGCCAAGGATAATAAATTGGATTTCAATTTTAAATTGTTGGATAAACAAGATAAAATTTGCTACTTAATCGGTGCGGAACTTCTTGCAATAAACGAACAACAACAGTTTAGAATTAAAGAAGGTGGTTTTGTTTTAGATTATGCCCCATGGACGGTAAATCCAACGAACAGTATTGTTTTTGGTGCAAAAGGACTTTATGCAAAAGACTTTGAACTGGGGTATCAAAAAAGCCTCATTCGATTAGCTTCAGCAGAAGAAAAGATGAATAGCCCATTGGTAGTAAACTTCGATAATTTTAGTATTGAATCTATTACGAAGATGATCCAGAAGGATAAATTGCTAGCAGCAGGTACAATTAACGGAGAAATTAGCTTGAAGGATTTATCTTCTGATTTTCGATTTGTTTCGGATATTGATATTTCCAACTTGGCAGTTTATGAAATTGGATTAGGTAATTTGCATATTGGTGTTTCCAACCAATCTTTAAGTCAATATGCCGCTAATATTGTTTTAGAAGGGAAGGAAAATAAAATCAGATTATTTGGTTTAACTGATGTGGATCAACAAACTTTAGATTTGAAGTTAGCGATAGATAAATTCCAATTAGCTGCATTGGAACACTTTAGTATGGGGAATTTGAGTCATACACAAGGAGATTTATCAGGGCAATTAACTTTAGGTGGAAAATATGATAAGCCTACTATTTTGGGTGGTATTGATTTTAATGCAATCGGATTTCACGTTAACCCTATTAATGCAGATTTTAAAGATATCAATGAAAAAATAGCTTTTACAGCTCGTGGTATCGAATTAGATAAATTTAGTGTAACGGATGCAGATGGTAATTTGTTGGTTATTGACGGACAAATCCTTACCCAAACATACGCCGATTTTAAATTCAACTTGGATGTTAAAGCAGTTGATTTTAAAGCAGTAAATTCAACGGTCAAAGACAATGATATGTATTATGGAACACTGCTTTTTGACTCAAACCTCAAAATAAGAGGAGATCTGAATACACCGAAAGTAAACGGGCAAATCAGCATCGGAAAAAAGACTGATTTTACAATGGTTATGCCACAAGAAGATCCTTCTATTGCAGATCGAGAAGGCATAGTTGAGTTTATTGATGAAGAGAGTTTAAGGCAAACAGAGCTGTTAAAATACCAAGACGATTTCAACCAATCTACGTTGAAAGGGATGGATGTTTCTGTATCGATTATCGTAGATAAAGAAGCGACTTTTACTATGATTATGGATAAGAGTAGTGGGGATAAGGTCGTGCTAAAAGGAGAAGGCGATATCGTTGGAGGAATTGACCCTTCAGGAAAAGTTTCTCTAACAGGACGCTATGAATTTTCAGAGGGATCTTATGATTTGTCTTTTAACTTCATAAAAAGAAAGTTCCTAGTCGAAAAAGGAAGTTCTATTACATTTGCTGGTGATCCAACGGATGCAATCCTCAATTTAACCGCTATTTATGAAACAAAAACGGCGCCAATTGATTTGTTGCAAAATCAATTGGCAGCACTTTCTCCAACGCAACAGAATATGTATAAGCAACAATTGCCTTTCCAAGCCTTGTTAATGATGAAAGGGGAATTGTTGAAACCAGAAATTACTTTTGATATCCGATTGAAAGAAGGGGTTACTAGTGCGTCAGGAGATGTGATTTCCAATACTAAGTCCAGATTAGAACAGATTAGAGCAAATGAATCAGAACTAAATAAACAAGTATTTGCCCTGTTGTTGTTGAACCATTTTATTGGTGATAACCCTTTTGAAAGTAGTATGGGAGGATTAAGTGCCGGAACGATGGCGCGCCAAAGTGTAAACCGATTATTATCCGATCAATTGAATAACCTCGCAAGCAACTTGATTCAGGGAGTAGAGTTAAATTTCAACTTAGAATCAACGGAAGATTTTTCTTCAGGGACTAAAGAAAATAGAACTGATTTGAATATCGCTGTATCTAAACGCTTGTTTTCTGATCGTTTGAAAGTAACGGTGGGAAGTAGCTTTGAGGTTGAAGGAAATCAACGACAAAATGAACAAGCAACGAATATTGCAGGTGATATTGAATTAGAATATGCGTTATCTAAAGACGGGCGTTATCTAATGCGTGTGTATCGTAAAAATCAATATGAAGTGGCACTTCAAGGACAAGTAGTAGAAACAGGATTAGGTTTTATTATCACAATGAGTTATGAGCATTTTAGAGAATTGTTTGAACGCTCTAAAGACAAAAGACAATTGAAAAAACAGATAAGAGATGAAGCTAAAAAAGAACAATAGTATTCTATTATGGACTATAACTGGAATTGCAGGCTTCTTTCTAAGTTCATGTAGTTCTACCAAATACATTCCGGAAGGCGAAGCCCTTTATACCAAAGGTATCGTGGAAATAGAAGGAACGGAATTGGGCAAATCCAAGAAGAAAGAGATAGAAGAGGCGCTGGAAGTACTTTTACGCCCAGAACCCAACAGTTCTTTTTTAGGGTTTCGCCCCAAATTGTTTTTCCATAATTTAGGAGGAGACCCCGCTAAAACAAGCAAGGTAAGACGATGGATGCGAAATTCTTTGGGTGAACCTCCTGTGCTTTTCAGTCAAGTGGATTTGGAACACAATCAAGCTATTTTGGTCAATAGAATGGAAAATGATGGATACTTCAATGTTCGCGTACAACCTGATACATTGACAATAAATGAAAAGAAAAAAGCCGCACAATATACCATTAATCCAGGTGCCCAATTTACCATTAATGAAGTAACCTTCTTGAACGATTCTACACCGCTGCAACAAACTATTTATGAGGCAGGAAATAGATGGACGCGACTGAAAAAGGACAAACCATACAATTTAGAACAGATCAAAGAGGAACGCGTTCGCTTTGATAATTACGTAAAAAATAAAGGTTATTTTTATTTTAGCCCTAATAATCTATTGGTACAAGTAGATAGTGCAGTGGGCAATCACAAGGTCAATTTGTTTGTCAAAGTAAAAGAAGATACACCCGAAATGGCAAAGAAAGCGTATACCATTAATAAAGTGTATATTTTCTCCGATTATTCTTTGGCTGATACAGATATTAAACGCGATATACAGACAGCACAATCATATAAGGGATTTGAAATTGTAGACCCCAAAAATAAGTTCAAATCGCGCATTTATGATCGTACCGTTTATTTGGAAGAAGGAGAACTCTACAATAGAAATGACCATAACTTATCACTAAATCGATTGGTGAATTTAGGTGTTTTTAAATATGTGAAAAATCAGTTTGAATTAGCTGACTCCATAACAAATAAATTAGATGTTTATTATTTCCTTACCCCTGATAGTCCCAAATCAATTCGTTTGGAATTGTTAGGGAAAACGAATTCCGCCAGTTATAATGGAGCAGAATTGAATGTAAACTGGAGCCATAAGAACTTTTTGAAAGGAGCAGAGCTATTCTCAGTATCTGCTTATGGTGGAGCAGATTTTCAGATGTCGTCAAAAAACAAAGGGTACAATGTATATAAAGGAGGTTTGGAAGCTAGTTTAACCTGGCCACGCTTAATTGCACCAGGAAACTTTCATTCTTCTAGTGGTTATATTCCGCGAACACGAGCCATGATAGGAGGAGAATACTTAGAAAGAAGCCAGTTGTATTCACTCATTTCTTTTAAAGGATCATGGGGATATTTGTGGAAAGAGAATGTCAGAAAAGAACATCAATTTAATGCCTTAGAAGTAAATTACGTTACTCCTCAGAATATCACAGATTTATATCGTGAAACAGCAACAGGTAACCCTTCGTTGGAACGCGTACTAGACAAACAGTTGATTTTTGGCCCTACGTATACCTATACGTATACCAATACAATGAATAAGTATAAGAAAAACACCATCTATTACCGAGGAGGTTTGGATTTTTCTGGAAATATTACGGGATTATTCATGGGAGCTGATGTTGAAAAAGATAAAGAAAAAGCAATTTTAGGTGTGCCGTTTAGTCAATATGTGAAAACAGAACACGATTTTAGGCATTATTTAAAGTTGGGTAAAACCGCACAATTAGTAAGTCGTATTCACGCTGGAATCGGATATGCTTATGGAAATTCAACAAACTTACCTTATACCAAACAGTTTTATGTGGGAGGCTCTAATAGTATCCGAGCCTTTAGAGCGCGAACTTTAGGACCAGGTAATTTTGACCCAAATTCATTTGAAGCTAAGTTTATTCCGGATCAATCAGGAGATATGTTATTGGAATTCAATTTTGAATATCGAAAAAAATTAGTGAGTATTATTCATGGAGCACTCTTTGTAGATGGTGGAAATATCTGGAATTTGAATGAAGTATCCGATCGACCAGGAGGAAAGATATCAGGTGATTTTTACAAAGAAATTGCACTAGGTGCAGGTGCGGGACTCCGATTTGATATTACGTTTTTGGTTGTTCGTTTTGATTTTGCCTTTCCTCTTCGAGTACCTTATAATGAACCAGGTGAACGTTGGGTCGTAAAAGATATTAATTTTGGAAACGGAAAATGGAGAAAAGACAACCTGATGTTTAATCTTGCAATTGGGTATCCATTCTAATGTTTGGGGAATATCTACACACTTTGTGACAGCAATCTTAAAAAAAAGGGAGTTAACTGACAAATGCAAATAATCTTAAGTGATTGATAAATAATAAATTATTTAATTTGAGCAGAAAATTGTATTTTTGGCACGCTTTTTTCTATATACTATAACGTAAGGTGTTATACAAAAAAACAAATGAGTTGAGTTATCAACTTTAATTGCTAGAAAAAGAAAATTAAGTGTTTGTTTTAAAGAAATTTTATTACCAAACGAGGTAATAGGTTAGATCGTTAGTAAGGTGAAGAAGAGAAATCTTCAGGTAAATAGGGGGCTTAGGCTCCCTTTTACTGTTATAGGAGGTTAAAGTTTTAATACTTGTTAGTTTCTCCAAAATAATTATATTAAATTTGTCTTTAGCCCAAAAATAAGACGGATAAAAATATGAGTCATAAAGTTCTTGTTATAGACGATGATGTACCATTTTGCGAAATGTTGAAAGCCTTTTTGACAAAAAAAGGTTTTGCTGTTGTGAATGCCTTTAATTCTTTAGATGCAAAAAAAGCAATAGACGATACTTGTTATGATATTGTATTGACAGATGTCAGACTTCCGGATAGTGATGGAATCGAGTTATTAAAATATATTAAAGAGAAATGTATTTCTTCTCAAGTCATTCTAATGACAGGGTATACTGAAATCAAAACTGCTGTGAATGCTATGAAATTGGGAGCTTTTGATTATGTGGCTAAACCCATTAACCCAGACGAAATTGTTTTGACCATAAAACAAGCCCTTGATAAAAAAAACAAAGGAGATGAAAAGGTTAAACGCGAAACATCGAAATCAACGTCAAGCGATGTAAATATTGGAGAAGTAGCCTTAGAAGAATATGTAAAAGGGGAAAGTAAAGTATCTTCACAATTACAAGAATATATCGAATTAGTCGCACCAACGAATATGTCAGTACTGATTATTGGTGATAGTGGGACAGGTAAAGAAAATATAGCCCATTCTATACACTTATTGAGTAAGAGAAGTAAAAAGCCTTATGTCGCTGTAGATTGTGGCGCAATTCCAAAAGATTTAGCTTCTAGTGAGTTCTTCGGACATATTAAAGGATCTTTTACAGGAGCTGTTACGGATAAAATTGGGCATTTCGAAGCAGCTAACGGGGGAACCATTTTCTTAGATGAGGTTGGTAACTTGTCATATGAAGTCCAAATTCAATTGCTACGCGCTTTACAAGAAAGAAAGGTAAAACCAGTAGGAAGTAGTACGGAGATAGATGTGGATATTCGCGTAATTGCAGCAACAAATGAAGATTTGCCTAAAGCGGTAAGAGATGGAGAATTTAGAGAGGATCTGTATCACCGTCTAAATGAATTTGGGATTGTAGCTCCTCGATTAACGGATAGGGGAAGTGATGTACTTTCGTTTGCAAGACATTTTTTAAAACATTCTAACCAAGAATTAGAAAAAAATGTCAAAGGTTATTCCAGTGAAGTAGAACGTATTTTCTTGACGTATGATTGGCCAGGAAACTTGCGCGAAATGAAAAATATCATCAAGCGTTCGGTGTTGTTGACAAAAGGAGATTATATCGAAAAAGAAGTTTTACCAGATGAAATGTTCGCCCCTAAACCTCTTGTTTCAGATAGTCAAAATGAAGAAGAAAGAGATTTAAAATTGTTCTCTTCTCGAAATGAAGAACAAGCCATACGCACCGCTCTAGAGAAGGTGAAATTCAATAAAACCAAAGCAGCTCAGCTATTGGGTATTGATCGGAAAACACTCTATAATAAAATGAAACTTTATAACATAGAATTGTAATGTAACTATAAGTAAAAAGGCATCTAAAATTAAATTAGATGCCTTTTTTGTAAAACAATTTTATGTAGTAAAGTAAAATTCAATCTTATCTTGTTACTTCTTCAATCAAATAGAAAATCGATTGAAAACGCTGATTGCTATGTGCGGTTAAACCAATTTCGCAAGTTCTACTTGTTGAATACCCCCCTGAACAGGTCGTCGGTATTTGCTGTGTGATGTTTTTTGTACCATGTTGATTTAATTCTGGAAAAGTAAATCCACGGTCTCCAGCAAAACCACAACAATTGCTATCAATATAGTTTACTTTTTTAGCACATTGTTTAGCAATATCTACTAATTTTTTTTCTAAACCTAATTTTTTCACAGAACAAACGGGGAAAATTGTTATTTCATCTCGCATTTTTGTAATTGATAAGGATGGAAGAACAAAATCTAATACAAATTCAATAGGATCGTAAAATGGAACAATACTTTGATCATGCTGATCGTGAAAGGTATAGTAACAAGGGCTCATATCAAATAAAACAGGGTATTTTCCTTGCTCTGAGGCTATTACTAATGCTTCCTCTAAGGCCGTAGATTTTTGAAGACCTTCATCATGAAATCCCTTACTGCTAAATGGCATTCCACAGCATAAGTTGGTTACATTTTCGGGGTAGATGACTTCGTATCGAGCCCGATGTAAAAGGAGTACAATTAAATCTTTGAGGTCTAAATCCTGTTTTGTATAATCTTTTGATTTTCCCATTGTGCGATTGATACAAGAAGGAAAATAAACAACTTTATGGTCGTTGTGTTCAGTTAAGGGCAAGGGCTTTATCGCTGTTTTAGTTCCAGTTGGCATGGCTGTATTCCACTGGGGGAGTTTATTGTTACTCCAAGCTCTCATTTTCGTAGACAAACGAAGCATGATGCGATCACCTAAGGTATTTTGAAAAAATCGAACAAATTTTAAACTATAACGGCCTAATTGGGTAATGCGATTGAGATGTGCTGCAAAATAGAGCGCGTCTTGATGATTTTTAACGGTTAAGTGATTCGATCGCCAACTTTTGACATATTTGCCCGTGTCAATTTTAACCGGACAAGCCACTGCACACAACCCATCGGTAGCACAAGTATCATCTACGTAGTACTTTGCTTGTTTGCGAAGGTGTTCTAATAACTTTGGGTTTTCGTGTGTTTGTGCTAAGTGAGCAATCTCCCTTCCAACTACTATACGTTGACGCGGTGATAATGTCAATCCCTCCGATACGCAATGAGATTCACAAAATCCACATTCAATGCATGTATCTATAATAGGATGGGTTGCAGGTGTCGATTTTAGGTTTTCTAAGTGAATAGTGGGATTGGCGTTGATCATTACCCCCGGATTGATGACGTGATGCGGGTCAAATATATGCTTAATTCGAAGCATGAAAGAATAAGCCTGTTCTCCCCATTCTCTTTCAACAAAAGGAGCCATATTGCGTCCTGTACCATGCTCCGCTTTCAAAGAACCATCAAATTGCACCACCACCAAATGAACAAGATCATCCATTAAATTAGCATAGCGCTGAATAGAAGATTTCGAGCTAAAGTCTTGAGAAAAAACCAAGTGTAAATTACCCTCTAAAGCATGTCCAAATAAGACCGCATCGTCATAATGATACTGAGCAAATAGTTGTTGTAGGGCCAAACTTGCCTCTGCTAATCGATCTAAAGGAAAGGCAACATCCTCAATAATACACGTTGTTCCTGTGGCTCTTAATGCTCCAGTAGTTGGTAATAAACCATTGCGCGCTTTCCAATTAAAGGCATATTCTTTTGGATCTGAAGTAAAGATAAAAGGAGCTAGAGTGGAAATGGAAGCCATGGCCTGACGAATTTCCTCCTCTTTTTGCATGAGTTCGTGCGTATCATTAGCTTGTATTTCTACAAGTAATAAACAAGCCGATTCTGGCAAGGTTTTAAAATAATCCGGAGCCTGAGGTTCGTCTTCAATCGAGCGAATGCTATTGCGGTCTAATAGCTCGACAGCGGCAACAGGGCTCTTTTTTAAATAGGGAACTGCTTGGCAAGCTGCTGTAATAGAGTCGAAAACAAGCAAGCTACATGCCTTTTTTTGATAGTTCACAACAGTGTGATAGGTAATGGTCGATATAAAGGCAAGTGTTCCTTCCGAACCAATCATCAAGTGTTTGAGGATGTCAAATGGATCTTGATAATCGATAAATGCATTTAGACTGTATCCTGTTGTATTTTTAATTTTATACTTGCGTTTGATTCGCTCGTATAATACGGTATCTTGTTGTATTTCTTGGTGAATTGCTAGAATTTCAGCTAGAATTTCTGGGTGTTTAATTTCAAATGCATGGCGACTGACAGCATCTGCAGTGTCCAAGACTGTACCATCGTAAAAAACAAGGCGTATATCAGCAACAGTGTTATAGGAGTTTTGCGCTGTTCCACAACACATTCCACTCGCATTGTTAGCGGCAATTCCACCAATCATAGCTGCGTTAATTGAACCTGGATCGGGGCCGATTTTACGACCATAAGGAGCAAGTAGAATATTTGCTCTTCCTCCAATGATACCCGGTTGAAAAGTAGCGCGTAACCCTTTGTTGTCAATACTGTATTCTTTCCAATGATGCGTAGCAATTAACAGGATAGAATCTGTTATCGCTTGTCCAGATAAACTCGTCCCTGCCGCTCGATAGGTAATGGGTAACTTTTTTTGATGAGCCAATGCAATTACACCGATGGCTTCTGCTTCATTTCTTACTTCAACAACGACTTGAGGAGTTAATCGATAAAAACTCGCATCCGTCCCATAAGCAAGAGTCTGTAAGGGATCTGTAATAATTTGTTGTGGAGGAAGGTGTTTTTCCAATTCACGAGTAAAAGAAGCGTAACTCTCCGATAGCATAACAGTGATTTTTTGTTTTGGTAGCAGAAAGTTACAACAAAAAAGGGAAAGGGGAAATCGTAACGAAGTGAAAATCGAAACGAAGTGGAGATTCATCGAATACCAAAATAAAATATAAACCGAATGAGATAAAGAGGAAATCGGTAGTTTTTTCTAAAATAAGATGGTTTGTTCTTTCATCGAATAAATTTTCAAAAAGCAAAAAAGCAAAAAAGCAAAAAAGCGAAAATACAAATTGGAGATTCATCGAATACCAAAATAAAATATAAACTGAATGAGATAAAGAGGAAATCGGAAATCGGTGTTTTTTTCTAAAATAAGATGGTTTGTTCTTTCATCGAATAAATTCTCAAAAAGCAAAAAAGCAAAAAAGCAAAAATACAAATTGGAGATTCATCGAATACCAAAATAAAATATAAATCGAATGAGATAAAGAGGAAATCGGTGTTTTTTTCTAAAATAAGATGGTTTGTTCTTTGATCGAATAAATTTTCAAAAAGCAAAAAAGCGAAAAAGCGAAAATACAAATTGGAGATTCATCGAATACCAAAATAAAATATAAACCGAATGAGATAAAGAGGAGGGGATTTTTACAAAAAAGTGAAGAAATATAAAATTAATGAAAACATTTTCTTCTTATTGAAAATCTACCCTTTTCCTCTTTCTTCTCTCTTCTCTCCATTCTATTGTTTATAAACAAACTCCATAGGTACCTCTATCTTTTTCGCTAGGCGTTCGGCTTGTAAGGCACGAAGTTCTACGCGTTTGATTTTACCGCTGATTGTTTTTGGTAATTCCGTGACAAATTCAATTCGACGAGGCATTTTATAGGGGGCAAGATGTCGGCGTGAAAATTGAAAAAGTTCATCCGCTAATGCTGCATGGGCGTGCTGAATGTCTTTGATGATAACAAAAGCTTTCACTTCAAAACCTTTGACTTCATGTGGACTTGCAACAACTGCGGATTCGATTACTGCAGGGTGTTCTAGTAGAATACTCTCCACTTCAAAAGGACCGATACGGTAATCTGAAGCCTTGATTACATCGTCATCACGCCCGATGAACCAAATATAACCATCATCGTCTTTATAGGCTTTGTCCCCCGTAAAATAAACACCATTTTTAAACACTTGTTGTTGACGTTCTTTGTCATACATATACTCTTTAAAAATGCCGTTAATTTTGCCTGTATTTGTTTTGACGCAGATATTGCCTTCCTCGTTATTGGCTAGTTCTTGTCCTTCGTCATCTGCAATGACTATATCATACAAAAAAGTGGGTTTCCCCATAGATCCGTATTTCAGTGTAGCAGTAGGATAATTGGCTACCATACACGTACTTTCAGTTTGGCCAAATCCGTCGCGAATGTATAGGCCCGTTGCTTCATGCCATTCTTCAATAATCTCGGGATTAAGAGGCTCTCCAGCCGCTACGCATTGACGTAGACTAAATGTATAAGCGGATAAGTTTTCTTGGATAAAGAAGCGCAAGACTGTCGGTGGAGCACAAAGTGTTGTGATTTTGTGCTGTTCAATTAATGCAAGTGTTTTTGCGGCATTAAAACGCTCCTTGGTGTGAAAAGCAAAGATAGTAGCCCCTACATTCCAAGGTGCAAATAGACTACTCCAAGCAAATTTAGCCCAACCAGGTTGAGAAATATTGTAGTGAATATCGTCCTTTTTTAAGCCAATCCAAGCTGTTGTGGTTAAATTGCCGATAGGATAACTTAGTTGAGTATGACAAACAATCTTGGGCATTCCAGTTGTGCCAGAGGTAAAAAATAAGAATAGATTGTCATCGGGTTTCGTTTCTGCAGCTTCGGCCTCTGTACTTTGTTCATCTAATACGGACAAGGGGTACCAACCTTCGCGTTGCCCATCAATGATAATTTTAATCGGAATATTGAGGTTGGCAGCTTTTTCCGCTTCATCTATTTTTGTTACATTATCCGCATCGGCTATAATGACTTGAGGATTAATTTTTTCAAAGCGATATTTTAAGTCATTTACTCCTAATATACTCGCGGCAGGAGATAAGCGAAAACCTCCTTTAATAGCGGCTAAATGCGTGACCCAGTTGATGCGCTGTAACATCATTTGCGTCAGAATTACATCTTGCTGTTGAATTCCCTTTTCTCGAAGGAAATTTAAAAGTTGATTGTACCGGTTATATAACGTTTGAAATGTATAGTGTTCCGTTTTCAGTCCATCGGTCCATAGTAGCGCTGTTTTATCAGGAGTTTCGCTTACGTGGATCCCTTCAAATATTTCCGTTACCCAGTTGAAACATTTTGGTTTCTCTACTTGTAGACGGTGTAAAGCATCAAAGTCCTCTTCGGAAATAAAATTTCCAATGCTTTTAAATAAATCTTTCATGTTTTGTGGTTTTTTGTGGTAGTATAAGATACATAAAAGGATTTAAAATACACAAGACAAAGTAGTCATAGCCTTTTTTTCGTCATTTTATGGGTGAAAAAGACGCATGTTCGAATTTATGGTAAGATAAAAGTTCGTTTTGTGTATTAATTTAAAAATAAGAGTAATTAGTGATTTTACGTCTTTTTTTTTGTTAAAAAACAGAGTATATGGTCATTGTTTTTAATAAAACAAAATATTTATTGTTTTTTGGTAATGGTGGTTTTTGTTCATTTATCAATGAAAAAATCATTATTGCTTATTATTTTTAAATAAAATAACATTTCGTTGCAATATGGTTAATAAAATTTCGTTTTCTTTGGTACAAACAAAGAAACTAAAAAAAGATTATGAAAACGTACTCCTTAAATGAAATAAATGATATTTTAAACGGAAGCATAATAGGAACAACAGTGAAAAAAATTCACGCAGCAGAGCAATTAGACAAAGCACAAGACGGTCAAATCTCCTTCATAGGAAATAAAAAATACGAGCGTTTATGGGCAAATTCTAAAGCTAGTATTGCAATTGTTAATCGCGATATTTCGATCGCACCTGGAGAGGATCGCGCCTTTATCAAAGTGGATAATGTGGATTTAGCGATGTCTCAGTTACTTGCTTTTTTTGCACCCGAATTACCACGAGTAAAAGAGGGAATACATCCTAGCGCAACAATTGATGCTACAGCAAAAATAGGAAAAGGAACACAGATTGGGGCTGGATGTTATATTGGAGAGCATGTTGTTTTGGGAGAAAATGTTGTGGTATATCCTAATGTTACCATTTTAGATCATTCTGTTGTTGGTAGTGATACGGTTTTATGGTCTGGTGTTGTGGTGCGCGAACGCACACAAATCGGAAATCATTGTATTATTCATCCTAATGCTGTACTTGGTGCAGATGGATTCGGTTTTTGTCCTTCAGAAAAAGGATTGGTAAAGATTCCTCAAATTGGACATGTTATCCTAGGGAATTACGTTGAAATCGGTGCAAATTCTTGTGTGGATCGCGGGAAATTCAGCGCGACTATTATTGGTGATGGTTGTAAAATAGATAATTTAGTTCAGATCGGTCATAATTCTGTGTTGGGTAAATGTTGTATTATGGCAGGAAACAGTGGATTAGCTGGATCTGTAACTTTAGGTAATTTTGTGGTTATTGGAGGTAGTGCGTCAATTAAAGATCACGTTACTTTAGGAGATGGAGTAGTAGTAGGTGCAGGTTCTGGGGTAACAGGAGACGTTGAGGCAGGAAAAACAGTTTTGGGCTATCCTGCTTTGGAAGCAAAAACAACCTTGAAACAATGGGCTTTTTTAAAGCAGTTAGTGAAAAGTTATAACACAAAAGGATCTTAATATTTTTAAAAGGGGCATGTAACTTTTCTCTTTTGTTTGAGATCCTATGAACCCTGTTTTTCATTTACCTGTACTTCGCGTTTACCATCGGAAATCATACTATTCTTTATTCAGGTAAATCAGTATAAAAAAGACAAGAAGAACGATACAAAAAGCCCCTATAGATGCAATCTATAGGGGCTTTTACTTATTTTTTTTTAGCTATTCTCCAGCTTTTTGTTTGTTCTCTTGAATCGTTTTTAAGTCTTCTGACTCCATTTTATTCCCTTCTAGATCATATTTGGTGTCTTTTTCAGGAATCGTAAATGCTTTTTTGTTGGACTTATACAATGGGATGAAATAACTCACGGTATAATTAAAGCCAACTCCAATTGCTCCACTGTATTTTCGATTATACCCTGGGATAAATAAGTTCTCGAAATCATCTGGTTGCTTTTGGGTGATTAAACCTGTTAATCGAAGGCTGAATCCCATGAAAACATTGTTAAAAACTCTTGTTTTTATTCCTGCAACAAATTCTACCCAATGCGCAGATAAACCGCTGTATTTTTTATTTACAGGAATAGCGGTATTTTCAAAATACGGATTAGTGGTGTAGGGCTTATACCAATCTAAGGTTTGAGAAAATGTAGCAAAACCATAGCGCCCTCCCACATAAATCATATCCTCTCGATCCAACCAGTTTTCATGCAGGTTGTAATCAACTCCAAGGCGTAGATAAGTCCCATTCGTTGTATAGCCGTAAGTACTTTCTGTTTTATTGAGTTTGTCGTGTCCAAATTCTGCCACGGCAAAAAGTTTTTTTGTCAATCGATAATCTCCAACAACTTCAAATCCATTGTAAGTTTTGTCATACATCGAACGGGTAATTCGAAACAAATCAGCACCAACTCTTAATCCGTATCGCTGTGGGTATTTAGGAGGAGTTGGGGTTGCCATGTGCGTATTATCTGTCTCTTTTTGTGTTTCGCCTGTTTTCTTTTGAGCTAAACTCACAATAGAAAACAACAAAATCACACTACTAGTAATATACTTTAAAATGAGCTTCCTTTTCATTTTCTGGGTTTTCTAAATTGTTGTCTATTTCGTTTGTTTCCGTAGTATAGAGCTTAATCCAATTGCCTTTCGTTGTGCTGGCTTTTCCATTTAAAAGGGGAGAACTACCGTCTTGCAATAAGGAAAAGGTGGAAACATAACCACAAGCTTTGTTTAAATAAGTAGTATTTACTCTGTATTTTAGTGTTAGTGTATCACGAATAATTAAGGTTTCTTTTCCCTTTGTTTCTTTGATTTGCAATACCCAATCCGTTTCTTGTTTATCCAAGCGAAGAGGAAGTAATAGCGTGTTACCATTACTTCGAATAGTGTCTTGTATTCCTATTGCATAGGCCTCAACGAGACCATTTTTTGTAACTTCCTGATCTTCGTAATTGAAGAATTGAATTTTGTAATTCGGAGTTGTAGGTTCTTCTTTGCCACATATATCATCTTTTTCACACGCTACAAAAACAAAGGCAGCGAGACATAGAAAAGAGGTGATAACCAGTATTTTTTTCATAAAAGAGTAAGTCTTACAGATTGTAAACAGCACCAAAAATACTAAAAACAAACCAAACGATTTATATACTTGGGATTGGTTTTGTAAATAAGTGAAAATAAAATGAAGGGAAAGTAAAAAGTCGGAAGAAACCTTCCGACTTTTTATATGAAGTAAGCCGCAATTACACCCAGTAATATTGCTATTAGCTTATTGATATTGAATTTGTGATCTTCGTTACTTTCAAAGATAATAGTTGAAGAAATATGAAATAAGATTCCAACTACAATTGCTGATATTTCGGCATAGTACGTACTCAGAACAGGGACGTTACTCGAAATTAAAGTACCTAGAGGTGTCATAATGGAAAATAGCATCATAAAGGCAAAAACCATTTTTTTATTCATTTGGGCATTGATAAAAAAGGCCGTTAGAATAATGGCAATTGGCAAATGATGAATTCCGATTCCCAAGGCCAACTCACTGTGTTGACTGATCGGCATTCCCTCAAACAAAGCGTGTATACACAAACTGATGAACAACAACCAAGGAATACGCTCTAATTTTTCATGTCCATGAACGTGTCCGTGTTCAGCTCCCTTAGAGAAATATTCTAAGATAATTTGAAATACAATACCTGCCATGATGAAAAAACCGATTCTTCCTGCACCACTGTGATCGTGATTGTGATCGTGTAGGTGTTCCCCACCTGTAATTAGGTCGCCAACAGCTGCCTGATATACATCCGGTAACAAATGGGTTACCGTTAGAGTAAGTAGAAAAGAACCGCTAAACGCCATCAGTAATTTGAGGTGTTTTTTGTTTTTCGGTTGAATAAGTAGTGCAATTAAATATCCAATAATTACAGCTAATAAAGGTACGAGATACGCCATTGGCTTATTTAAAGATCATGATTAATCGATCAGATTCGTTTGGATAGAATTTTCTTAATTTATAATCGCCAAAAATATCAAGTAAGTAAATATCATTTTCACTCATCATCCTTTCAAAGTCTTCTAAGGTAAATGCTTTTACGCGCTCTGAATAAGCGTGATCTTCTCCATCTGCTTGAAAGCGAATGTCTTTGATGATATAACCCTCTTCTACTTTGCGCTCGATATGAAATTCAATGCCATCGACAACTTTAATTTCTGAGGGAACTAAATTAGCAATAACCTTATTGACATTCATAAAGTCAAGTACTGCTAATCCGTAATCAGATAAGCTATTGTGCATGGCTTTTAATACTTGAATGTTATCTTCTGGATTACTAAAATAACCAAAACTCGTGAATAAGTTAAAAATAGCCTCGTATTTTTTTTCTAAAGGCTCACGCATATCGTGTACCTCGAAGTGTAGGGTCTCATTTTCTGCTATTTTAGCAGCTTCAATACTGTTGGCAGATAAATCTGCTCCCACCACATCATACCCCAAACTGTTGAGGTAAATAGCATGACGACCCTTGCCACAAGCTAAATCTAATACCTTAGAGTTTTCGGCTAAGTTTAAATAATGGGTAAGATTATCGATAAAAAGTTGTGCTTCATCATAATCTCTATCCTTATATAAAATGTGATAATAAGGGGTATCAAACCACGATGCGTACCAAGCTTTCTTCTGTTCAGACATAGTTTTAATTTAAATCTTTTATTAGCTTACAAATTTACTTTATTTTTGCACATCTAGATAACGAATGCAATTATTCCTTATAGCGATATAGAAAAATGGAAAATTTTAAAATGGTAGCCAAGACTTTCTTCGGTTTAGAAGAGATTTTAGCGAAAGAACTACAGCTTTTAGGAGCAACAAAAGTGAAAGAAGGAACTCGTATGGTGAGTTTTGAAGGTGATAAAGGCTTTTTATACAAAGCAAATTTAGCTTTGCGTACAGCTTTGAAAATCTTAGTTCCAATTAAACAATTTGCTGTCTATAACGAAAGCAATCTTTATAAAGGAATTCAAAGTATTGATTGGAGTGAATATTTGGGTGCACATCAATCCTTTGTGATTGATTCGACCGTATTCTCAGATCAATTCAACAACAGTTTATTCGTGTCTTTAAAAGCGAAAGATGCGATTGTCGATCAGTTTAGAGATAAATTTGACAAGCGTCCGAATGTGGATAAGGACTATCCAGATTTGCGTATTAATGTGCATATTCAACGTGATTTATGTACGGTGTCATTAGATTCATCAGGTGCTTCTTTGCACCAAAGAGGATATAAAACAGCAACGAATATTGCGCCTATTAACGAAGTATTAGCAGCGGGAATGTTGTTGTTGTCTGGATGGGATGGTAGAAGTCATTTCATGGATCCGATGTGTGGATCTGGAACATTATTGATTGAAGCAGCCATGATTGCATGTAATATTCCAGCAAATATCAACCGAAAAGAATTTGCTTTTGAACGTTGGAATGATTGGGATGCTGATTTATTTGAAGTGATTCAAAGTTCCTTACTTAAACGCGTACGTGAATTTCACTACACAATTCAAGGTTATGACAAAGCACCATCTGCAGTGATGAAAGCCCAAGATAACGTGCGTAATGCAAACCTAGAAGAATATATCAAAATTGAAAATTTAAACTTTTTTGATACTTCAAAAGAGGTGGAAGGACCTTTACATATGGTATTTAACCCTCCTTATGGTGAGCGTTTAGATATCAACTTAGAGCGTTTTTATCGCGAGATAGGTGATACCCTAAAACAAGGGTATCCAGGAACAGATGCTTGGTTTATTACCGCTAATATTGAAGCATTGAAATATGTAGGTTTACGCCCTTCGAGAAAAATTAAATTATTTAATGGTAAATTAGAAGCGCGTTTTGCCAAATACGAGCTCTATGAAGGGAGTAAAAAAGGAAAATATATGGATCAAAATTAAAAAAAAATGAGTGTAGCAACTAAAACAATACTATTTCAATTTTTGAGCTTTGCCGTGCTATTTCTTTTAGCGCGAACCGGGTTGATGTATTTTACCGATTTATCGGGTATATGGTTACCTGTTGTTAGTGCTGTTGTAGCAACTGTTTTCGCTCCACAATTTAAAGTTTTTAAAACGGATGAAGGAGATAAAATCTGTGTGAAATGGATTTTTCTAAAAGGCGTAAAAGTCTTAAACTAATATAATAAAGGAAGCAAAAAGCTTCCTTTTTTTATTAGACAGAGGATAGAAGAGAAGGGGAGGTTTTGTTGCAACAAGAATATGTTTTCTTTCAACAAGAATTTCATCCTTTCACCAACGTTATATAGTTATCAGTTATCGGTTATCAGATAACGGTTATCAGATAACGGTTGAGATCTTCTGAGTAGTCAAATTGTTCATTCATCGAAAGCGTTGACAGAAAAACAAACAACAAAAAAGCAAAAAAACAATCTCACCAACGTCACAGATAACGGTTGAGATCTTCTGAGTAGTCAAATTGTTCATTCATCGAAAGCGTTGGCAAAAAAACAAACAACAAAAAAGCAATCTCACCAACGTCACAGATCGGTTGAGATCTTCTGAGTAGTCAAATTGTTCATTCATCGAAAGCGTTGGCAAAAAAACAAACAACAAAAAAGCAAAAAAACAATCTCACCAACGTCACAGATAACGGTTGAGATTTTCTGAGTAGTCAAATTGTTCATTCATCGAAAGCGTTGGCAAAAAAACAAACAACAAAAAAGCCAAAAAACAATCTCACCAACGTCACAGATCGGTTGAGATCTTCTGAGTAGTCAAATTGTTCATTCATCGAAAGCGTTGACAGAAAAACAAACAACAAAAAAGCCAAAAAACAATCTCACCAACGTCACAGATAACGGTTGAGATCTTCTGAGTAGTCAAATTGTTCATTCATCGAAAGCGTTGGCAAAAAAACAAACAACAAAAAAGCAAAAAAACAATTTCACCAACTGTTAAATCCCTTCTTAACTTAAGTAAAGTATAATCCAACTAGTCTTCTTTACTTTTGTCGTATAAAAAAATAACATGATACGATTATTTAAAACAGAAGACAGCAGGGCTGTGGTTGACCTTTGGTATGAAGCATCGATCCTTGCACATGATTTTATTGACGCCAGTTATTGGCAGGAGAAAAAAGCGGATATGGAACAAATTTACATACCGAGCAGTGAAACTTATGTCTATGAACAAGAGCATTGTATAGTAGGTTTTGTATCTTTGGTAGAGAATTATATCGCAGCGATATTCGTTGCTCCAAATGAACAAGGAAAGGGAATAGGCAAGGAGTTAATGCAGTTCATCAAGCAAAAACGATCAACGTTGGAGTTGGGCGTTTATGCAAAAAACACCAATTCAATTGCCTTTTACGAGAAACAAGGTTTTGTTGTTGTTGAAGAAAAGCTAGATGAGTCAACTGGAGAACGAGAAGTTGTGATGGAATATAAATAAGATGTCATTCTTTAGTCGAGTCGATTTACCTTTAGAAGAACTGTTAAGTGATACTAGCGTTGCGCTGATTGAGCAAACGCTTACTCCTATTGTGTTGCCTAAAGGTTATCGCTTGTTAGAGGATAAAGAAGGGAGCAAGCATGCCTATCTTATTAAAAAGGGAATCGTTCGTATTTTTGTTACGACAGAATGCAAAGAAATAACCTTTGAATTTGCTAGAGAAAAAGACATTTTAAGTACCTCATTGGGGTATTTTTATCAATCTCTTAGCTATGAGTGTTTCGAATTGTTGGAGGATACCACGCTCTATCAAATTGATTTAGAGGCGATGAAGCAACTGTTTTATGAATCTCTTGAAATATGCAATTGGGCTAGACAATTTACCGAACTCAATGCTATTAAAACTCAAAAGCAATTGATCGATATTCTGGTCTTAACCCCAGAAGATCGATACCTTCATTTAATGAAACACGATAAGACGCTATTTCAGCGGGTTTCGTTGAAACAGATTGCTTCTTATATTGGGATATCTCCGATTTCGTTGAGTAGAATTCGAGCGAGAATAAAGTAAAAAGCGGTTTGTACAACCGCTTTTTTTATATCATTTGACTGAATTCGATTAATGTTTCTTGGATCTGTATCATGCCAACAGAAGCTTTTTCGGCGAGCACTTCAATCTTGCGATTGAAGTGTTTGGTAGATGCAGGGTGCAAATCTATATAGTAAACCAAAGCATCTGGTTGTGCAAAATCGAGTAAGGAAGCCGCTGGATATACTTGCAATGAAGTTCCGATAATCAAAATAACATCCGCTGCTTCTACATAAGGGATGGCGCGTTCTAATTCGGGAACCATTTCGCCAAACCAAACGATATGCGGACGTAAACTATGCCCGTGTTCATTGCGATCTAAAGCTGTTAAATCAGTTGTCCAAGGGTAGACGAGTTGCTCGTTACTTTCACTGCGTACTTTGAGTAATTCACCATGTAAGTGAATGACATCTTTACTTCCTGCGCGTTCGTGTAAATCATCGACATTTTGTGTGATTACGGTGGTCTTAAAATGTTGTTGTAGTTCCGCAATAGCCTTATGCGCCCTATTGGGCTCACAAGTCAACAACTGACGACGACGATCGTTGTAAAATTTTAAAACCATGTCTTTGTTTTTGGCCCAACCAAGGGGAGAAGCCACTTCCATAATATCATGGCCTTCCCATAGCCCATCAGCATCGCGAAAGGTTTTTATTCCACTTTCTGCACTCATTCCCGCTCCTGAAAGCACCACTAAACGTTTTTCCATAATATTCTTACCTTTGCATTTTGAATAAAACGAAAGATATAATGAATATTTCAAACAAGCTATTTCAAGACAAGGAATACTTAGCTTATTTAGAAACTTTTTTAACAGAGAACCGAGTAGAGCGATTTAAAGAAGTTTTAGCGAATCGAACCAATCATATTACGGTTGTAGCGGAAGATGTGTATCAATTGCATAATACTAGCGCTGTCATGCGCAGCTGTGAAGTCTTTGGTGTACAAGGACTCCATGTGGTAGAACAAAAATTTGGCAAGCGGATCGATAAGCAAATTGCCCTTGGTGCAGAGAAATGGGTGGATATTCACCGTTATAATTCCGTACAAGGAAGCATTGACGCAATCAAAGCCAAAGGATATAAAATTGTTGCGACTACTCCCCATGGTACAGCACAAAGTTTAGATAAATTTGATTTATCAGCGCCTGTAGCTATTTTTTTTGGTACAGAAAAATCAGGATTATCTCCTGAGGTAATTGAACAAGCGGATGATTTTATTACGATTCCTATGGTAGGCTTTACCGAAAGCCTAAATATCTCTGTTTCTGCAGCGATTATTATTCAAAGCTTAACCACGCGATTGAGAGAATCAGATGTTCAATGGCAATTGACGGAAGAGGAATTATTGGTCAAGCGAATTGATTGGGCAAGAAAGTCAATTAAGGATATTGATTTCGTAACTGAGCGTTTTTTGAATGGTTTATAGTTAACGGTTTACAGTTAACGGTTTACAGTTAACGGTTTACAGTTAACGGTTTGCGCCGAAAAATGCATATCAAACATACATACAAAAAGGGTTCAGTTTTTTTAAAAACTGAACCCTTTTTGTATTATTTCATCTCATCATCTCATCATCTCACCATCTCATCATCTCACCATCTCATCGACTCACCATCTCATCGACTCACCATCTCCTTATTTCGCTCTTTTTCGAATTCGCATATTGATAAACTCAACAACGAGTGAAAAGGCAATGGCACAGTATAAATACCCTTTAGGTACAGCACCTACATCTTGTCCTGCTAATTTTGCATCCGATAAGTGCATACTTTCAGTCGTCAGCATAAAACCAATTAAAATAAGGAAAGAAAGCGCCAAGATTTGAATAGAAGGGTTGTTGTTGACAAAGGTTCCTACAGGAACAGCAAAAATCATCATTACCGCTACCGAAACAATAACTGCCGCAATCATAATGTACAACGCACCTTCGATACCGTTGGTCATTCCCACTGCGGTAAGGATACTGTCTACAGAGAAAATCAAGTCGATCAATAAAATTTGAACCAGGATGTTTCCGAATGACTTCGTTGCAATTTGTTTGGCATTAGGGGTAGAACTAATGTCTTCAGCGACTTGGACATGGGCTACCTTCTCGTGTATTTCCTTGGTGGATTTGTAAATCAGAAAAATTCCTCCCGCCAATAAAATAAGTGCTTGACCATTAAAATGAGCACTGAACCAGCCCCAATCAACGCTAAAGAGTGTTGCTTTCATTTTGATTAGCCAAGTGATGGCAAATAGTAAGCCTATTCGCATAAACATCGCTAAAAACAAACCAATTTTAGTTGCTTTTTTTCTTTTCTCTTCCGGGAGTTTACCCGTTACAATTGAAATGAAAATGATGTTGTCAATTCCCAAGACAATTTCCAAAAAGGTTAGTGTAATAAACGCTACAATAGCGTCAGCAGTTAAAAAAATTTCCATATAGAGATAGGATTATAGTTCTCCGATTTTTTTAAGGTTTCCGCGCTCTTTTCTTGCGTCACCCACTAAACCATATTCAAAAACGCAACTATCGCCATCGGTTGTAATGATTTTGATACCCACTGCTTTCTTCTCGGCCATATTTTTGGGATTCTTTTTTTGTAAAATAAATTCACAATCGTTAATCCATCGAATGCTAGAGGTGTCGATCTTTCCTTCAAATTCCTCAATTTCATATTCAGCTGTGCGAATAAAAGTTGATCTTTTTTCAACACCGTCAATTTCGGTAACAAACTCAAATTTTCCTGTTCGGAAGTTTGCACAATCGCGTTCCTGTTGGTAGCAAGAAGCAAACAAGGCGAAGCAAGGTAAAAGGTAGAATAGTTTAGTTTTCATAGAATAATTATTTCCCAAATAATGATTTCATAATGGTGTTAATACCTTTAAAAAGTAAAAACATAGAGGATAAACAAATGATGCATCCTAATCCAAAGACTGGAATAAAAAACGGATTTCCTTGGTTTTTTAACGCGCTGTGAATTACAATGGGGCCAAGAAACAATAAAGGCAAGGTAATAGCAAGATATTTAACTCCTTTTTGTAATACTTTTCGATTTGTACCTTGAGGTTCCATAGTGTTTATAATTTATAGTGATCGAGTGCTGCACGCACACTTTTATACTGATTTAATAGTTGAGTCGCTTCTTCTTTACTCACTTGCAGTTCTTCTTGTAACATAGCAATACCACGTTGAATTAACTTAGCATTGGTCATCTTCATATCCACCATGCGATTGCCCTTCACTCGTCCCAATTGAATCATGGTTGAGGTAGAAATCATATTGAGCACGAGTTTTTGTGCTGTTCCTGCCTTCATACGCGAGCTTCCCGTTACGAATTCAGGACCCACAACAACTTCAATAGGAAATGGTGTTACTTGGCTTAACGGACTATTGGGATTACAGCTAATACAAGCGGTTGGAATATGATGCGCTTGACAAGCTTCTAAGGCTTTAATTACATAAGGGGTTGTACCAGAAGCTGCAATGCCTACAACGAAATCATTTTCGTTAATCTGATGCGCTTGTAAGTCTGTCCATCCTTGGTTGGGATTGTCTTCTGCGTTTTCTACGGCATGGCGTATGGCGTGGTCTCCACCAGCAATTAATCCAATTACTAAATCTGGAGAAACTCCATACGTAGGAGGACATTCAGAAGCGTCTAAAATACCCAATCGACCCGAAGTCCCTGCCCCTATATAAAACAAGCGCCCTCCTTTGTTGAGCTGCTCCACGATTTTTTGAACGGCGGCTTCAATTTGAGGAATGGACTTTTCAACAGCCAACGGAACCGATTGATCCTCGCTGTTGATATTTGTCAATACCTCTTGAATAGACATTTGTTCTAAATGATCATAAGCAGAGGGCTGTTCTGTAATTTTGATAAAGTCCACCTGTATCGCTTTTTTGGGTTGATACAAAAATACTCAAATTTGTTTAGATTTAATACGGCAGAACGGGAATTCCATTTCTCATTTTGTAGTAGTAATTTCCTTTGAATCAAATAAAAAAAACGCCAGTAAAAAATGAAGTATTTCACTGGCGTTTTGACGTAAATCATTGAAAATTAAAGACAAATATTTTAAATTTCAATTCAATAGTACGACTCTACTAAGAAGAAATTATCCTAGTGTAAGGGAAGGGACGTACTATTTTTTGTAAACTAACTTTTCATTTAAACGGAAAGTATGAATGGATGGAGCTGTTTCTGGACTTACAACAGAAGAGAATTGTCCATTAACAATGGAGAATGTACCAATCAATACATGTTTACTCGGCGTATTTCCACTGCCGCGATAATCATCAGCAAATTTGCCCATCATATGGTCTGATAATCGTATACTTGTGCCTCCGTAAATTACATTGACAATGTACTTACTACCTGCAGTGGTGTTTGGACATTTACGGTATAAATCAACGTAAATGGCGTATTCTCCATCTTCTAAGTGTTTGAAGTAGATGTTTTCGTTTTTAATTCCATCAATACTACAACCAGGATTAGAATCAATATCTAGTTCGGCAATTTCTGTGCCTTCTGAATTGAATAAGTGTTTACTGCCGTAGTAGACACGGCCACTATTGTTTTTTACTAGATGTAAATCCACATCATCTTCTTGATCCCAAGACAGGGAAACTTGCATTTCACCCGTTCCTGCCGGAATCAGATGGAATTCTCTGTAGTAAATTACGGTTCGTGTACCATCTGTAATATATCCTACAATTTCTAGTTCAAAAATTTCTAAATCTAACTTTTGAGATAAATCTAAAATTACTTCGTAGCGGTATAGTAAATCCCTGGTTTGGATTTCGTTTGATGTTAGTACTTCATAAAAACCTTCATGTCCTTTTAACCCAACTAAAATAGATTTTAACTCCGCCGTACTTGTAACCGACATAATCGCTTTTCCACCGTTGATTACAAAACTATTGACATTAATTTCTGAAATCACATCTTTTTCCCCTGCTAGGAGGGTTCCTTCCTTGAAAGTAGCTCCTTCAATGTCAAAAAAATTGTCTTTTAAGGTGTTTGGAACTTCTTTTTCTTTCTCAATTACAGTAGAATTACTACTGTCATCACTACTGCATGATGCTGTGCTAAACAGGAAAAACCCTGCTAGGGTGCACAATAAAATTTTCTTTTTCATAGCTTTTTATTTGTTTTTAAATGACTAACTATTTTCTCTTTCTTCTCATTTGCAGGACAAACATAAACAGAATTTTATATAAAAAATAAAATAAATTATTACTTTTTAGTATAGTATGTTTTTCTATTTCGTGTTTTTATTGATAAAAATTCAATTAAAAACAAAAAAAATAAAAAGGATATAAACGCAATAGATAGTTTTGCTAATAAAATGTTTTAGAAACAGTTAAAAGTTTTTTTTATCTATCACATTGAAAATGAGTGTTATTTTAATTAAATGAGTAAATAGTGCAATTTTAATGTGCCCTTATTCTAGAAGAAATATATTTTAATGAAAAAGAATGATCGATTATATGGGACACATTACGGGAATAAAAATAAATTATGAAATTATTTAATTCAGAAAAAAATAGAACATCTATTCGTTTCAAAGGATATGATTATAGTAGTAATGGATTATATTTTGTAACCAGCTGTTGTGTGAAGAATAACCATTTTTTTGGAGAAGTAGTAGAAGGGAAGATGAGACTCAATTCTATTGGGTAAATTGCGTATGATGAAGTTACTTTTGTCGTTACAGTTGGGACATCGGTAATAGAAGGTGCTAAAATGTAGTACGGGTGTATGATCATGCACCCGTACTATATTTTAATAAAAATTAGTTATCTTTTTTACACCTGATACACAAACGCATTAATATTCATTCCTGCCCCTACAGAGGCAAATAACAAATAATCGCCTTTTTCGAAGCTGTGATTATCCAGTTGCTTATTGACAATCATATCATATAAGGTGGGTAATGTGGCCACACTGCTATTGCCTAATTTCTGAATATTCATCGGCATGATATGTTCGGGCATGGCGCGGTCGTATAGCTCGTAAAAGCGTTTGACGATGGCTTCATCCATTTTCTCATTGGCTTGGTGGATGATGATTTTCTTGATTTGATCAATTTGTACACCACTGTCATTCAAACAAGCCTTCATGGCTTGTGGCACTTCAATCAAGGCGAATTCATATATTTTTCGACCTAACATTTTGATGTAGCGCGTGTCTTGCTGTGGTTCTTTTTTGTATGACTCTCCGAAGTGGATATAGTAAGCTTCATCTGCAGTGAAACTACAGCTTTTCGTAGCAATAATCCCTCCAGGTTCATCCGTTACTTCTAGCACGGTGGCTCCTGCACCATCGGCGTAAATCATCGAATCTCTATCGTGTAAATCAATTACGCGAGAGAGCGTTTCGGCTCCAATCACCAAACAATATTTTGCAATGCCCAACGACATAAAAGCATAAGCTTGGATGACGCCTTGTAACCATCCAGGACATCCAAAGAGCACATCATAAGCCACGCAATTGGGATTCTTAATTTTGAGGTTGTGCTTCACGCGGGCAGCTAAACTCGGAACCAAATCCGATTGATCTGTACCGAATTTCATGTCCCCAAAGTTGTGGGCAAAAATGATATAGTCTAACTTTTCAAGGTCTATTTTTGCATTTTCGATGGCGCGTTGCGCAGCAATTGTGCCAATAGCTGTGGTTGTTAAGTTCTCAGTGATATAGCGTCTTTCCTGAATCCCTGTAATCTGTTCCAGTTTTTTTGCCACTCTTTCGTTGGAATCTTTCAAAGGTTGCCCGTTTTCATCGCGAAAGTCGAACTGATGAAAATCGTTGTTGGTCACAACTTGTGTAGGAATATAACTCCCCGAACCTTTTATTTTAACAGCCATAATTTAACGTTTTTTGAAGTAATTAAGAATAGTATTGTAATTACTCCCAGATTAGATGAATTCGTTTAGGTAATTTGCACTACTAAGGTACTAAAATCCCATGTTTTACTCACTTAAATAAAAGTGAAATTATATGTAATATAGCTTAAATTTAGTTAATGAGAGAGGAGATCTGACATATAACGTTTGAATAGTGATGGATATTGTCTTTTCTTCTTTGATTTATTAATCTATAATAAATGAAAAAGTATTTTTTATTCTTTAATTTAGTGAAAATTAAAAGTTAAAAAAGAAGTATGACAACAAAACAAGATCAAGTCGTTTACATTACAGGCGGGACAAAAGGAATAGGAAAAGGAATAGCACAAGCCTTACTAGCAGCAGGATATCGAGTGGCTATTTCGGGTCGTTCGCTAGCGGAAGTAGAGCGAGTAGCTCGTGAATTGGGAACGTCAGATCAGGTTTTAGCACTTGCTTCTAATGTCACACAATATGAAGATGAAGTAAAAGCCGTAGCGCAAATTGT
Organism: Myroides fluvii; assembly: GCF_009792295.1. Classification (NCBI taxonomy): domain Bacteria; kingdom Pseudomonadati; phylum Bacteroidota; class Flavobacteriia; order Flavobacteriales; family Flavobacteriaceae; genus Myroides; species Myroides fluvii. The sequence continues at coordinate 2,814,377 of NZ_CP039934.1, forward strand.
TGAGAAATTCGGTCGTTTAGATGTAGTGATTGCCAATGCGGGTGTTGGGATTTTTGCCTCTATCGAAGAGCTGTCGATTGACGATTGGAATACCATGATTGACACCAACCTTACGGGGGTTTTTCACACTTTGAAAGCTACCGTTGCGCAACTAAAACAAAACAAAGGCTACTATATCAGTGTGGCGAGTTTAGCGGGAATTAATTTCTTTGCCACGGGCAGTGGATATAATGCAAGTAAGTTTGGTGTTGTGGGGTTCACCCAAGCGGCTATGTTAGATTTGAGAGCACATGACGTAAAAGTAACCACCATTTTACCAGGTTCGGTAACCAGTCATTTTAACAATCACGAACCCAATGAGAAGGATGCGTGGAAGATTCAACCCGAAGATATTGGAGAATTGGTGGTAGACTTATTGAAAATGAACCCACGTGCGCTGCCAAGTAAGATTGAGATTCGACCTTTAAAAACAAGTTAACCCTTATAAAAAAAGAATATGCAAGATTTAGGAAAATTTATTTTACGACTCGGTGTGGGGGGATTGATGATTTTTCATGGAATTCACAAAATTATCCACGGACACGATATGATCATGGAACAATTAGCAGCTAAAGGTTTTCCAACTTGGTTGTGGTTGGGGGTTCCGGTTGGAGAAATTATAGCGCCAATTTTGTTAATTGTGGGCGCTTTTACACGGCTATCCAGCGTTTTAATTGCCTTTACCATGGTGATGTCTATGGTGTTAGTAAAAGGAGGTGGATCATTTGCCCTTAGTGCAACAACGGGAGGTCTTGGCGCAGAATTAAATTTACTGTACTTAACAGGTGCTTTAGCTATTGCCATGATTGGGCCAGGTTCTTTTCGTTTGTACAAGGGAAGAAAAGGGTGGTTTATTTAATTGGTTTATCGTTGACGGTTTACATCAACCGTCAACCGTCAACGGTAAACAAATAAATTCCCCACTTCCAACCAAAAAATCCCTTTTAATTAACATAGATTTTGTACGTTTAGAACATCAACTAAAAACATGTAAAATTTGTTTACGCTAAAAAAGAAACTGCATGCTGTACTCTTGTGCTCTGCGATATCGTGGATCTCTATAGCCCAAGAAGTGCCTGCAAATTACAATTTTGAAACGTTTGATGCCAATGGACCTGTTGGTTGGTCTATCGACGGAGAACGTGTTTTTATCCCCGTTCAAGATTTTAAGAATTTTAAAGAAGGAAAAGCTTCGTTGCGTTTGGAGATGGCAGACACGGACGGAGTAACTCCTATGTTTGCCGTGACGAAAGTACTTCCTTCCTATAAGGGAGAGACGTTGGTGTTGTCGGGTTACATCAAAACCAAAGGAGAGGGGTATCTTCTGGCAACGCCTATTATTCGCGTAGATCCGATGTTAGATTTTGTCCAATTGCCAAAGCAGATAACGGGAACTACCAATTGGAAAAAATATGAGCTAACGGTAGAATTAAAGCCAAAACAAACGCAACAAATTATAATTGGAGCCTATATTTTAGGTAAGGGAACAGTTTGGATGGACGATTTTAAAGTAACAATAGACGGCAAAGAGGTTGCAAAAGCAGAAATTTTTAAATTTCCTGCTAATGAAGACAAAGCCTTTGACAACGGTTCTTCTCTTGTATTTCCAACTTTAGATGCCAATCAAATTGATAACCTAGCCTTATTAGGGCGAGTATGGGGTTTTTTGAAATACCATCACCCAGCAATACCAAGGGAATTGTCCTTGATATTCGCAATTACCCTTCGGCTTTTATGCCTTTTGCCTTGGGAAGTTATTTTGTAAATCAACCAACTCCTTTTGTGAAATTTACGGCAGTGAATTACAATAATCCCGGTGAATTTTCATTTATGGATCCGATAATAATAGAACCCGATACCAAACCCTATCAAGGAAAAGTAATAGTATTAGTTGATGAGCGTACCCAAAGTTCAGCTGAGTACACTACCATGGCTTTTCGCGCTGGACGTAATGTAACGGTCATCGGTAGTCAAACAGCAGGTGCAGATGGCGATGCATCTCAGGTGGTTTTACCTGGTGGATTGTGGACGATTATTTCAGGTTTAGGCGTGTATTATCCCGATGGCGAACCGACGCAAAGAATAGGAATCATTCCTGATATTGAAGTGAAAAGAACCAGGAAAGGCGTACGGGAACAGCGAGATGAACTGTTAGAAAAAGCAATCGAGTTGATTAAAGAATACGAGTATAAAAAATAAAAATACCAAAAATGAAACCAGAATTAAATTATATTGAAATAAACCGAAACTCTTGGAATAACCGTACCGAAACTCATTTAAAATCAGATTTTTATGATGTGGAAGGGTTTGTAAAAGGCAAGAGCTCCTTGAATGAGATTGAGCTCAATCTATTAGGAGATATCAAAGGCAAGAAAATATTGCATTTACAATGTCATTTCGGACAAGATACCATCTCGTTGAGTAGGTTAGGCGCAGAAGTAACAGGAGTAGATTTATCTGATGAAGCCATTAAGAATGCGAGACAATTAGCAGAGCAAACAGGGTCAACAGCTCAATTTGTTTGTTGTGATGTCTACGACTTACCCAATCATTTACAAGGGCAATTCGATATGGTTTATACCAGTTATGGGGTAATCGGTTGGTTGCCTGATATGGATAAATGGGCAAAGGTGATTCAGACCTTTTTAAAACCAGGGGGACAATTGGTTTTTGTAGAATTTCACCCTGTTATATGGATGTTTGATGATGATTTTTCCAAAGTGGCGTACAATTATTTTAATGCAGCAGCTATTGTAGAAACTGAAAGTGGTACCTATGCAGATAAAGAAGCAGCTATCAGCCAATCCTATGTTTGTTGGAATCACAGCATGAGTGAAGTGGTAACTAGTTTATTGCAAAATGGTCTGATGATACAAGGCTTGGAGGAATACGATTACTCACCTTATGCGTGTTTTCAACATACAGTGGAGTTTGAACCCAATAAATACCGCATTAAACATTTGGATAACAAAATTCCGATGGTTTATGCGATTGTGGCGAAGACGAATGGTTAACGGTTGACAGTTAATCCCTATCCTTTACAATTCTTATAAAAAAAGGAAGCCCTGGGCTTCCTTTTTTTATTCTCTATATATTTTTTCGTACAAATCTTTGTAGATTTCCAAAATAATTCGTCGTTTTAATTTTAATGTTGGAGTGAGTTGTCCATTGTCAATACTCCAAACATCCGGTGTTAATTCGAACTTTTTCACTTGCTCCCATTTTCCGAACTTGCGGTTTACGTATTCTACTTCTTTTTCAATGCGTTTGCGCACTTGTTCGTTTTTGATAAGTTCTGCATTGGTATTGCCCAAGGCAATGTTTTTGCGTTTCGCCCATTCTCTTACAAATTCAAAATTCGGTTGAATCAAGGCTGCAGGCATCTTTTCTCCTTCGCCAATCACCATGATTTGCTCAATAAAACGCGATTGTTTCAGTGTGTTTTCAATGATTTGTGGTGCAACATATTTTCCTCCAGAGGTTTTGAACATTTCTTTTTTGCGATCGGTAATTTTTAAGAAACCTTCCTCATCAATAGTTCCAATATCCCCTGTATGAAAATAACCGTCTTTTAACTCTTCTTTCGTGCGTTCTTCATCTTTGTAATACCCCAACATAACATTAGGTCCTTTACACAAAATTTCACCATCTTCCGCGATTTTAACGAGCACATTACTCAGTGGTTTTCCAACGGTTCCAATTTTCATGGATCTATTGCGTTCGTCGTTTACTGCAATTACGGGAGAGGTTTCAGTTAATCCATACCCTTCCATTACGGGAATTCCAGCTGCATTAAATACACGTGATAAACGAGGTTGTAAGGCAGCACTTCCTGAAACGATGATTTTCATCTCTCCTCCCAAGGCCTCTTGCCATTTTTTGAACACCAATTTACGCGCGATACCCAATTGTAGATTATAGAAGAACCCTCTGTTGTACGGTTGATATTTGAAACCCAGTTCTAAAGCCCAGAAGAAGATGCTCTTTTTGATTCCTGTTAAAGCAGAACCAGTTGCGAAAATCTTGTCGTATACCTTTTCTAAAAGACGGGGAACAACAGTCATGACGTTTGGTTGTACCTCTTTCATGTTTTCTCCCATTTTATCAATGGATTCTGCATAGTAAATTCCCACACCACTATATTGGTATAGATAGATTAACATGCGTTCAAAAACGTGACACAAAGGCAAGAAACTCAGTGCTTTGAAATGCTGTTCTCTGGTAAAGGGCACACGCTCACTACTACCCAAAACATTGGAAAGAATATTGTTGTGTGAAAGCATGACTCCTTTGGGCTTACCTGTCGTTCCAGAAGTGTAAATCAAGGTAGCCAAATCATCTGGAGTTACTGCTGCCTTGCGTTGTTCTACTTGTTCTTGATTAGAATCATCACGACCTAATTCAAACAACTCATCTAAATTCTTACATCCTGTAATTACATCAAAAGAATAAACGGCCTTGATCAACGGTAATTGATCAATTACTGACATCAATTTATCGTAGATTTCTTGATCAGATACCACACAATACGTCGCTTCTGAATGACTTAAAATGAATTGATAGTCCTCTGGAGCAATCGTGGGGTAAACGGGAATATTTTGTGCTCCTATCTGCAGAATACCAATATCCAATAAGTTCCATTTGGTTTGGTTATTACTAGAGATGATAGCGATTTTATCATTGGGTTGAACACCTAATCTCAAAAGGGCTCTGGATAAAGTATTTGCCTTTTGGAGATAACTTGCGGATGACGTCTTTTCCCAAACACCGTTAACTTTGGTTACCAGTGCATTTTCCAATGGAAAATGTTCGTGTTGGAAATAAGGTATATCAAAAAGTCTAGTTGGATTCATCATCGTCATAATTAATTAGTTATTGCAAAATACGAAAAAAAAAGAGATTCTAGTACAAAGTCGTACAAAGTTGTTAACTTTTAAAAAAATAGAAGTACATCTGCTACTGGATGATTAATTTACGTTGAATATTCATAATGAAAAGAGGTGTTTCTTGGTTTTTACATCAATTTAAAAACCAAGAAACACCTCTTTTTATGGAACTATTAAAAAATAAAGTTTATCCTTTTTTAAACAAAATCGTGGGATTTAGAACGAGCTTTTTCTGTTGCATTTCTTCGCGCTTATCTCGAATTACTTTACTGATTTTCAATATCTTTTCAGATAAATGAGCCAGCCAGGTCAATTGTTGAATAACCATGGTAGATTCTTCCATTAAGTTTTTGATTTGCAAATCGTCCGAGTACGATTTTTTTAGCTCGTATTCTCTGATATTTTGTAAATAGCTCATACTTACGCGATAACTCTCGTGATCCTCGGCTGTGATTAAATCCTCTTCTGTAGGAGTATTGTTGAGTAAGTTACTCGTCAATTGCAAGTTTTTATCAATGTAATCCATGACCATATTAAAGGACTCAGATGCTTTGGTAGTATGACGGGATTGTACATAAACACCAATAGAAGCCGCAGTAGATAAGAAGGTGTGATTCAATACAGCTAACTCATAGATTTCCGAACGCAAACGCTGTTTAGATTTTGGTTCTTGAATCATACGCTGAAAGGAAGCCATTAAGTTTCCAACTTCAATAAAAGCATATTTTCGCGCTAATTTATAGGCTAGAGAAGGGTCATTCTTTTGGTTGTAAATCTCTTTTATCTCCTTGACGTATTGTTGATTAGCTTGAATAGATTTAGACAAGTGCACATTGACGTTCAGGAACTCCCAAGAAGGCCAAAGTAAGTAGTTGGCACCCAACGCTAATAGGGCTCCAATCAAGGTGTCAATTACGCGATAAATTAATAAATCCATAAAGTTAGGCGTAAGGATAGCATAAATCAAAACCACATACATGGTGATAAAAGTTACCCCAATTTTGTAGTCGGTATGAGAAAACCAATACCCCAAAATCATGGTTAAAATAGTTAAATAGGCAATTAAAGTATGATTGTCCTGAAGGATGAACAATAGCCCAAACGCAATCAACCCACCCAAAACAGTACCAATCACACGTTCAAAAGAGCGGGTTTTTGTCAAGCCATATCCCGGTCTCATAATTACGACAATCGTCAGTAAAATCCAATATCCATTGAGTAGGTTGAAGATATTACTGATAATTAAACCGATTAAAATGGTCAATGTTAAACGCGTAGCATGTCTGAAAATCGTTGAGGTAAAGTTGAGGTTGACAATGAGTGTCTCCCAACGATAGTGTACGGGAGTTAAGAATTTTTCTAACTCTTTGAAGCGATCTTCTACGTTTTCACTAAATGTTTGTTCTGTTAAGATGCGTTCTAAGATGTGGATTTTGTCAATCTGACTTTGTGCGTAGTGCAATACATTAGAAAAAGAAAGGACAGCTTCTACTTTAGTTGGCGATTTACTATCTGCTATAAAGGCAGTTAATTTTTCCTGTAGGGCTACTAATTTGCGATCAAAATCGTATTTGGGTTTGTAATTCAATCCCATATTTAGGGAGTCTCCAATCTCTTTAATCGTTGTTGCAAAATCTTCGGCTAAAGCCTGATAATCGCGAATAATTGAGGGATCATCATCTAAGAGTTTGTGCAATTCTTTATGATCAAAAGACGTAGAAACGGCAATTTCTAAAATTTCAACTAAGGTAGAAAAGGCTACGAGTAAACGTCTGTTATTCGAGGAGTTTCCAGTATTGGCTTTATTGAGTACCAAAAATTCTCGCAAATTTTCGTGTACTTCATTCAGTTTAATTTGAATATTGAGTTGTTCTTCAACGATTTTATCTGCATTGACACCCGGAGTCCACAATTGTGATCGATATTTGAGGTAATCCGATGTCAAGTCCATGCACTCTGAAGTCTGTAAGACGCCATAACGTCGAGGTCTTATGAAGTAAAAAGCTAAGGATACCAGCAAATAGAGTAAACCACCTAAGAGTAGAAGTAATCCGTGCATCCATAAATCTTTGCCTGTATAACTATGTGCCAATCCCAAACTGGCAGCTAATAATCCACTAAAGGAAAGCATGTTAGCACGGTGTCCGTAGACTGAAATCATCCCTAAGCTAAAAATAATAAAGATGAAAACAGGATAGAAATACCAATTTCCTTGAGTCAAGGATAAAAGTAAGGTAACAAAAGGAACGAGTAAGGCTCCTACGAGAATACCGTTTATTTTGTCCTTGAGGTTACTGGGAATATCTACTGGAGCCGTTAATAAAGCACCAACTGCCATTGCAAATGCCCAATCAAATTGTTGGGTGGGCATAAACACTAGGAAGGGAATAACGCCCGAAATGGTGATTTTTAACGAATCTGCTAAATGAGTATTGTCAGTATATTTTCTTGCTTTTTGAAGCATAGTTGTAGTGGCTTAGATTTAGTTTTTCTTTTTCTTTTTTAGTAGCATTATTTTCTATAAAGTTAGTCAAAATGCTTTATTTCGGATGGTTTCCAGCTCTGAATTTAATAATAATTTAAAACGAAAGCAACTGATGAGAATAAAAGCTAGGCAACCAAAAATGACTGCGACTTGTTTGACTAGGTATATTTTGGATGAAAATTCTACGCAAAATTACTAAAAGCGTTTGGGAGCAACCTTGAAAATCAACTAGAATTTTATACTGAATAACGTTAATTTTTAGGAATTAAATTAAGACCAACAGCATGATTTTCTGCTGTAAACAGGTAATTTCTCTTTGTGTACCTCTGTTGTATAGGTAAAGACCTGAATTATAGTGTACTATTCTTTTTGTTATCTTAATGTTGCACCGTCGTTGTATTCTTAATAATTAGTTAAAGTAAATAGGGGGATTCTTGTTTTTTGCGTAATACGATAGCGCCTTGAAAACACAATATTTGTCTCAACTTAATTCAAGAGAATCATGAGACAGAAATTACTATTTTGGAATACCGTATTTCTACTATGTGTCAGCCTAACGTATGCGCAACAAAAGCGAAATATCACAGGAGTGGTACAAGATGAAATGGGAGTAGAGTTGCCAGGAGCCTCTGTTGTAATCAAAGGAACAACAGCAGGAACAACGACCGATTTAAATGGAAAATTCACACTAGAAGTAGAAGAGAAAGATTTGATTGTCGTTTCTTTTATAGGATATAGAAACAGTGAGAAATCCGTTCAAAAAACCACTGATTTTGCTTTTGTGTTAGTTCCTGAACAAGCTGCTTTAGATGAAGTAGTGATCACGGCTTTAGGGATTACAAAAGCAGAGAAAAAAATTGGTTATGCTACTCAAAATATAGATGTCAAGAAAGTACAAGAAGTAGCTACTCCAAATATGGGAAGTCTGTTGAGTGGACAAGTAGCGGGACTTCAAGTATCCAATCCTCCGGGAATGCTGCAAGCACCTAAATTTTCCTTGAGGGGAAAAGATCCACTTATTGTAATTGATGGAATTCCCGTAACTACTGATTTTTACGATGTTTCACCTGAAGATATTGCCAATATTAACGTACTAAAAGGAACAAGTGCTTCTGTACTTTATGGTTCATTAGGACGTAATGGTGCGATTATGATTACCACCAAAAATGCAAAGACAGAAGGAATTACAGTTGAAGTGTCACAAAACTTAATGGTGAGTGCGGGATATACCTTGTTTCCGAAAACGCAACATGAATATGGAAGTGGATCAAATGGAAAGTATGAGTTTTGGGATGGAAAAGATGGAGGAATCAGTGATGGAGATATGATTTGGGGGCCTAAGTTTGAACCTGGAGTGAAAATTGCACAGTGGAATAGCCCCATTCGAGATAAACAAACCGGAAGCGTAATTCCGTGGTATGGAAACGTAGAAGGAACGCAATACAATGATAAGTCGCGTTACGAAAGAGTACCTATCGCTTGGGAATACCACGATAACTTAAAGAACTTCATGGAAACGGGAATTATCTCACGTACAAATTTTGCCGTTTCTAATAAGACAGAAAAAGGATCCTATCGCTTAGGAGGAGATTTTTCATACAATAAGGATAGAGTACCCAATACAAGTATGTACAGAGGAAGTTTAAATTTTAAATCTACAACCTATCTTACAGATAAGTTGACCCTAGATTCTAAGCTTTCTTATAGTAGAGTACATGCCCCTAATGTGCCGAATTACGATTACAACCCAAGCGGACACATGTATACGATCTTAATTTGGATGGGAGATGACGTAAATGGGCGTGATTTGAAAAACAATTTATGGACCCCAGGGATGGAAGGGTATAAACAAGCTAGTTACAACTATGCATGGTACAATAACCCTTGGTTTGGATCAGAATATTTTAAGCGCATCTGGAATAAAGACGTAACCAATGCACAATTGAGCTTGAGTTATCAAGCAACAGAAGATCTAGTCTTGCAAGGGAGAGCTTCGATGATTTCTACCCATAACAATACCGAATTACAAAGCCCAAAATCGTATTTTAATTATAGTACTTCAAGAGAAGGTGGATATAGTTTAGAGAAAAACGATCGCTTAGATGTTGATTATGATTTCTTGGCGATGTACAACAAAAGTATCACGGATAATTTTGCCATTAATGTGAATGCAGGAGCTGCTTCTCGTTATTATCGCTTGACAAATTCTTCTGCCGCCGCCGATGGATTAACTGTACCAGGTGTACACAATTTAGGAAACTCAAAAGGACCTGTTACAGCAAGAGATTACCTAGAAAAGAAAGCAGTGAACAGTGTATACGGAACGATTGAATTCGACTTATACAATGCGTTTTTCTTGAGTTTTGCAGGTCGTAACGACTGGTCTTCAGCTTTAGCAAAAAGCCAACGTTCGTATTTCTACCCTTCTGCATCCTTGAGTGTGGTTGTTTCTAATTTAGTGGAAATGCCAGAGCAAATAGACTATTTAAAAATGTACACTTCTTGGGCGAATGTATCGAGTGATTTAACTCCTTATCAATTGCAATCAACTTATTCTCCAATCAATCCCTCTTTCAACGGCAATCAAATGGTAGAATATCCCAATGCAATTTTAAATCCTTATTTACTTCCTGAGAAATCAAAAACCTATGAAATTGGTTTGTCAAGTGCCTTTTACAAAAAGCGCTTAAATGTGGATGTAACGTATTATCGCGTATTGGATTCGAATTTTATTATTGATTATCCTGTATCAGAAGCTTCGGGATTCAACAATATGAAGGTAAACGGAAATGAGTACACGACGAATGGATGGGAGATTTCCTTAACGGGAGCTGTAGTGAAAAACGACAACTTCCAGTGGAATTCAGCCATCAACTGGAGTGCTAGAACGAGAAAATTAACGAAAATCCATGAAGACGCAGAGAAATTTGGCGATTTGCGATTGAATGATCGCGTGGATTCTTACTATGGAACTGAATGGATGAAATCGCCAGACGGCAAAGTTATCCTAGATGAGAAAACAGGGATGCCAACAGCAAATAAGCAAGCAACTTACTTAGGACACAAAGATCCAAAATGGACGTTGGGATGGAACAACAGTTTCAAGTATAAAAATTGGGGATTGAATATCGGAATTGACGGTATTTGGGGCGGTGTGATGCGTTCTGAAGTAGTGGAAAAAATGTGGTGGGGAGGTAAACATCCAGAATCTGTTCGCTATAGAGATGAAGAGTACTCAACAGGAAATCCTGTATTTATTCCTAGTGGTGTAAATCTAGTCTCTGGAGAATTAGTAACAGATGTACAAGGTAATGTCATTTCAGATACACGCGTTTTTAAGGAACATACAGGCGCTGTCAATTGGCAAAGTTGGGCTCAAAATTATCCCTATCGCGCTAGAGTAACAGAGAAAGAAAGCAAATTGTTCGCCAACGTATTTGATCGTACCTATTTTAAGTTGAGAACGTTGAGTTTGTCGTATGATTTTACTCCAATGGTGAAATCAACAAAAATTGCGCAACTATCGGCTTCGTTAACGGGATATAACTTGTTGATGTGGAAAAAATCTAAAGGATTGTACTCAGATCCTGATTACGATACAGCAAATAAGAACGATATCCAAGATCCTTCAACCCGTTGGATTGGACTAGGATTAAATGTGAAATTCTAATACTCATAGTCATGAAAAAATACTTAAAAACGCTATACGCAATTACCTTGGCATTAACTGTAGTAGGATGTCACGATTTAGATCAACTGAATGAAGATCCAAATAAAATCAAAGAAACAGATCCTTATTTGTTGCTAACAAAAGTGGAGAAATCAGCTTTTTCACTACAGAATATCGATAAAGAGTATGCCGCTCGTATGATTATTCAAACCGATGGGGAAAGTACCTATCAATATTTGAAATGGGGAAGCAAGGGATTTGATCGCTATAAGGATTTACTGCAGACACAAAAAATGATGGATGAAGCAACGCGTACGGGAAAAGTTGAATATCTCGCGCTTGGACATTTTTTAAAGGCTCATTTGTTTTTTGAATTGACGATGAATTTTGGTGATATTCCATTTTCAGAAGCTTTACAAGGAGAAGGAAAGATTCAATTTCCTCAATATGATCCCCAAGAAGCCGTGTTTGTTGGGATTTTGGAAGAATTAGAACAAGCGTCAAAAACATTGAAAAAAGAAGGGACTATTCAAGGAGATATCATTTATAAAGGAGATGTAAACCGCTGGGAAAAATTAATCGAATCTTATAAATTAAAAGTTTTGATCACGTTGTCAAAAAAACAAAAAGTAGGAGGGATTGATGTAGCTCAACGCTTTAATGAAATCTATCAAAAGGGAATTTTAATGATGGATAATAACGATAACGGTCAACTAACGTTCTTTGATCAAGCGGGGAGTCGTTATCCTCAATTCAATTCAAGTTCATATGGATCGAGTATGTATATGTCAGGAACATTTATTAATTTGATGAAAGAATTGAAAGACCCTCGTTTATTTGCTATTGCACAACGTACAGCTTCTGCTTTAGAACAAGGCTTGGCAGAAAATGATTTTTCGGCCTATAACGGAGGAGATCCAATTGTTCCCTATGCGGAAAATGAAAAATTGGTCCAGGGAAAAAATATATCAAAAGTACGAAGCAGATACTACCAAGACCCAACAAATGAAACCAATGTAATCTTGAGCTATGCTGAACTTCAATTTATTTTAGCTGAAGCCGTAGCAAGAGGGTGGATTGCAGGTAATGCAGAAGAGTTTTACCTCAAGGGAATCAAAGGGAATTTTGATTATTATGCGCAATATGCCAAAGGATTAGGTCATTATTTTACGAGCGAAGCATTGGAGCAGTATGTACAACAACCCAAGGTGAGCTATCAAGGAGGAAATCTCTCGGAACAAGTAAAACAAATTCTTACTCAAAAGTATTTGATTATGTTTCACCAAGCGGGAATGAGTATTTATTTTGATTACTTGAGAACAGGTTTCCCAGAGTTGAAAATTCAACAAGGAATTACAGCTCCAACAAGATGGCAATACCCAAGTTCGGAGTACAATCGAAACCAAGAAAATTTGCAAAAAGCACTAGATCGTCAATTTAGTGGTTCAGATCATATTAGAGGAATCAGTTGGTGGTTAAAATAAGAGATTATGAGTACAACTAGAAGAGATTTTATCAAATCGTCATCCCTTTTTATGGGAGGGATGACGCTTTTAAACGCCATGCCTTCGTCTATTCAGCGCGCATTGAGCATTGAGGCCGATCCAGGAACAACTTTTCTCGATGCAGAGCACATTGTGTTTTTAATGCAAGAAAATCGATCGTTTGATCATTGTTACGGAACATTAAGCGGGGTTCGTGGATTTAATGATCCTCGCGTCATTCGACAACCGAATCAATTGCCCGTTTGGTTTCAGGCAGACCAGAATCAGTCCCTATACGGCCCCTTCCGATTGGATATTGAAAATACCAAAATTACGTGGATGGGTAGTTTACCACACAGTTGGAAAGATATGGTGGAAGCGAGAAATGACGGGAAAATGGATCAATGGTTAATTGCCAAAAAACCAGGGAATAAGGAATATGCACATATGCCCCTAACGATGGGGTATTTTACCCGAGAAGATATTCCTTTTTACTATGCGTTTGCGGATGCATTTACCGTATGTGATCAGCATTTCTGTTCTTCCTTAACGGGAACAAGTGCCAATCGATCGTATTTTTGGGCCGGTGCTATTCGCGAAAATCCCCGTGATCCCCATTCAGTAGCTCACGTGAATAATGGTCAAATCAACTACAAAGATGTAAGCTGGAAAACCTATCCTGAACGCCTGGAAGAACATAATATCTCGTGGAAAGTATACCAAAACGAGTTGAGTGTACCTGTTGGATTTACAGATATGGAAGAATCCTGGTTGGCCAATTTTACGGATAATAACCTTGAATTCTACAAACAGTACAATGTTCGTTTTCACAAGGCACATATTCAATTCAAAGCATTGGAACTGAAACGCCTCAATCAAAAGATTGAAGAAGGGACATTAACAGAGGAGGCCTTGCAAAAAGCACAAGCAGAACGCCTATTTTTAGAGGAATATTTGACACAATATGGAGCCGAATCTTTTGCGAAATTATCTGATTTTGAGCAACAAATTCACCATAAAGCCTTTGCGACTAATACTGCTGATCCTGCGTATCATACTTTAGAAGAAATTGAGTATCAGGAAAATGGAGAAACAAAAAAAGTAGAAGTTCCCAAAGGAGATATTCTCTATCAGTTTAGAAAAGATGTCACAGAAGATAAACTACCTATGGTTAGTTGGTTGGTTGCACCTTGTAATTTCTCCGATCACCCAGGTGCACCTTGGTTTGGGGCTTGGTATGTCTCTGAGGTATTGGATATTTTGACAAAAAATCCAAAGGTTTGGAAGAAAACCATCTTTATCTTGACGTATGATGAAAATGATGGCTATTTTGATCACGTGGCTCCTTTTGTACCTCCGCTGAGTACAGACCCAAAACAAGGAAAAGTATCTAGTGCAATAGATACCCAAGATGAATGGGTAACGTTAGCCCAAGATAAAGCTAGAGATGCTAAAAGCAATTTGGCCAGTCCGATTGGATTAGGGTATCGCGTTCCGATGGTGGTGGCTTCGCCCTGGACAAGAGGAGGATGGGTCAATTCGGAAGTATGTGATTTAACCTCTACTTTACAGTTTTTGGAGTATTTCATCGAAAAGAAAACAGGTAAGAAAGTGATAGAAGAAAATATTTCTGAATGGAGACGAGGAACGTGTAGTAATATGACTTCGGTTTTCCAACCTGCAAATGAGTTGAAAAAACTGGAGATTGACTTTGTTGATCGCAATACTTATGTGGAGCGCATTTTATCTGCTCGAAATAAAAATCTACCTCATGGCTTTGCGCAATACAAGGCCGCTGATTTACAACAACACACCATGTGGAATGATCTTAAAACTTTTCCAAAACAAGAAAGAGGAGTCAAAAAAGCATGCGGGTTGCCCTATCATGTAAATGCCAATATTAAAGTGAATGCCAAGGAAGTACAAATGCAATTCGCAATAGTGTCTAATCAGTTGAAAAACAAAGACTATTTGGCTCCTATTCAAGTATATGCTCACCAAAAGTTCCAAGAGAAAACAGGAATGAATTGGAATTTTAGCGTAAATGAGAAAGAGCCGATTTCCTATGCGTGGGCAAAACAAGCGCTAGAAGGTGGATTGTATAACTTTAGTGTGCATAGTTTTAACGGTTTCTATCGAAATTTTAAAGGACATGTAACGGATCCTCAAGTAGAACTTACTTTTACCGTGTTGCCCAATCAAATGGTACAGCTTGTCTTGAAAAATAAGTCGAGTAAAGCCTTGTCTTTTTTTGTACAAGACGTGGTGTATGTAAAAACAAATCAAAAAATATTGGTGGACGCGAAGGCAGAACAACTAATTGAACTGGATTACGCAGACTATAAAGGGTGGTATGATGTAGTGGTTACACTAGCCGATTACAAGAACTTTATGTACCAATATGCAGGTCATATTGAAAATGGAAAAAGCAGTATTACAGATCCATATATGGCGAGTTTCTCGAAATGGAGCTAGATTGATAGTTAACAGTGATCAGTTAACGATTATCAGAAGATTATCGATAAAAGAAAACCAATCCTTTGTAGGGGTTGGTTTTTTTGCTTTTTCGCCAGATTATCGATTAAAGAAAATGAACGTCCCTAAATGAGGTTGACCGTTTTTTTAAATGACAATCTACCCTTACAAAAAAGCGAAAAAAGAGGATGCATTCTTTTAAACGAAGCTTTCACCCTCTCACCCTCTCACCCTCTCACCCTCTCACCCTCTCACCATCACACCCTCTCACCATCACACCCTCTCACCAAACACCTAACAACAAACACCTAACAACAAACACCCAACAACAAACACCCAACAACAAACACCCAACAACAAACATTTAAATCCCTATCTTTGATAGACAAAACTCATCACTATGCGCTACCAAGAAATCCTTCCCCTTCCGGCTTTACAAGCCTATATCCGTTACTTTTGGGTATTGGAGAGTGGAGAAGAGCAAGTTGGGAGCAAACAGTTTAAGATATTACCCGATGGGATTCCCGCTTTGATTTATCAGGATACCCCCAATCGCTTTCGAGATGAACAGAGGCAATATACGCCCCAATTGTATGTGTATGGAGCTTTTACAACCTATACCAATCAGTTGGTAGATGGACCTTTTCGAATCATTGGTGCTTATTTTGAGCCCACTGCTTTAAAAGCCATTTTCAAGTTTGATGCTTCAGAATTAGCCAATCAGAATGTGCCATTGGATGATTTAGTTTCCACCTCCTTACTTGATCAATTACAACAGGCGCCAACAACACAAGAGAAGATAGAATTGCTTTCAGACTTTGTTCTACAACAAGTTCAAACCCTGCGTTATGCTAATCAAAAAGCGATATTTGCCTCTACGTTGTTACAAAGAGGACGCTCTTTAGCTGAGGTTCAGGCGCAAATGAACTTATCAGAACGAACGTTGGAGCGTTTAATAAAACAACATGTGGGCATGACGCCTAAACTTTTTTCTCGTATTATGCGTTTTCAAACGAGCTTACAATTGTTGAAAACTACCGATTTCAATACATTGACGACGCTAGTTTACCAACAAGATTACTTTGATCAATCGCATTTTATTCGAGAGTTTAAGACCTTTACAGGAAATAATCCCACCCAGTTTTTAAAGTATTCAGAAGAGAAATTATCCAATTTTCCAGCGTGGAAAAAAGAGGAAGAAGACTAATTTTTAACCTTGTCGGTTTTATCCAATTTTAGAAATTTCATTGACTTTAGTTTTGCAGTATAATTGTAAAAGAGAAAATTATGCAAAACAAAATTGTTCGAATGAACCCGACTACTGTACCTCATCCAGTTGGTAAATATGCTCATGTAACTGTGATTCCCAAAGAAGCAAGTTTATATACTTTTTCAGGTCAAATAGGCATCAATGCGGAAGGTGTGATTCCAGCTGATTTTAACGAACAAGTCAATCTGACTTTTGACAACATCCAAGGGTTATTAGCCAGTCAAGGATTAACGGCAGAGGACGTTATCAAAGTGAATATATGGTCAATAAAAGAAATTGATTGGGATCACTTTGATCGCGTTTGGGAAGGTGTTTTTGGCACGCATTATCCCTCGATGACTGTCGCTTATATTTCCGCTTTAGGATTACCTGAGATTGCGATTGAAATTGAAATCTGGGCTGCGAGGTAACATAGAATCACATTTTTAGTTGTATTCGTATAAAAGGGATGTTTGAATATAGTATGAAATTGGGTTTTAAGTGTTTGATTTTTAGACTTTTATTTTTTTATTTTTATAAAATATTAATCATTAAAAAATTTATAAAGATGAAAAAATTACTCGTTTGCTTTTTAGCAAGTACTGGAATTTTTATTACGGGATGTAGTAAAGAGGATGAAAAAAACAAAAATGATTTAGGTTTTCAGTTAACGGAACAAGAATATCGAGAAAAAGTTACTGAAATGAAAGGGATTTTAAAAAAGTATGGAGGTGTTGAAGATACAAATCACCCGTATGATTTTTATAAACCAGAAAATAGATTACATATTGAAAAATTAGATTTAAAAGAATTGGAAAACTTCTTTATTGAACTTCATTCACCGGAAGGATTGAAAAATGTGGAGGATGAATTTACGATCGAGAAAGTGGAACCCAATGAATCTCCAACGAAAATGCAATAAAAAGAGCTTTGAAATTATTTTAAGGCTCTTTTTTTGTTTTTGGTTCACTTGTTTTAACGCGTTGATGTTTCTTTTTTTGCTACTTTGCAACAAGTTAGAAGAGAAGATGTTAAACAGATAAAATAGAGTGAGATGAAAAAAGCAATTGTAATAACTTTATTGGTGTTTAGTGGACTTGTGTTAGCAAATAGTACATGCTTTCATCAAAATACAACAGGTGTAAAAGAAGGAGAAGCTATGGAAGAAAGAAAAGACAAAAATACCAAGGTTATTTATTTTGCAGGTGGATGTTTTTGGGGAACCGAACACTTCTTTCAACAGGTGAGAGGAGTAGTAGCTACAGAAGTAGGATATGCCAATGGAAATACTAAAAATCCAACCTATAAGCAGGTTACTACGGGAACAACGGGTTTTGCGGAAGCAGTAAAAGTAACCTATAACCCCAAAGAAGTAGATTTTGAATTGTTGCTTGATTTATTTCTTCAGACGATTGATCCAACCACCTTAAATCGACAAGCCAATGATGTGGGAACCCAATATCGCTCTGGAATTTACTATTCGGATAGTGCAGATCAATTTATCATTACCCAAAAAATAAATGAATTAGCCAAACAGTATACGCAGAACATAGTAGTGGAAGTAGAGCCTTTGCGCAATTTTTACGATGCAGAAACCTATCATCAAAACTACTTAGATAAAAATCCAGGTGGATACTGTCACATTGGAGCAGACTTATTTGAGCTAGCGCGTAAGGCAAATCCCAAAAAGAAACAAGCGTATCAACGCCAAGAGAAAGAAACCTTAAAGCAAACGCTAAGTGCGGTACAATACGAAGTAACCCAAAATAACGGCACAGAACGAGCGTACAGCAATGAGCTGTGGAAGGAGTTTCGAGAGGGGATTTACGTGGATATTACAACAGGAGAACCTTTATTTGTTTCGACTGATAAATACGATGCGGGTTGTGGATGGCCGAGTTTTTCCAAGCCAATTGACACCAAGTTGATTGAAGAAAAAGAAGACCATACCCACGGTATGCAACGAACTGAAGTGAGAAGTGCTACCGGAGATGCTCATTTAGGACATGTGTTTAACGATGGACCTGCTGAAACTGGCGGATTGCGTTATTGTATTAATGGAGCGTCCTTGCGTTTTATTCCCAAAGAAGAGATGAAAGTACAGGGGTATGAAAAGTATGTACCTTTACTACAGAAGAAAAACTAAAGGCGCAATAATTTTCGCTTTTAGTTGAATATAGATATAAAATTAACCTGCTAATTTTTACGGTTTATAGGTTTCTACTTCTTGAATTAATTGAGAGAGAATGACTTTGATCGATGCTCCACTGTAAGGACCACGAGACTGTCCCGTCCACAAGCTTGAGAACTCAGGATTTTTATTTGTCTTCGCGGCAATCCTCAAGCCAATGGTCAGTTTGTTTTGAAACGGATAGGGAAGAATATAGTCGGAATGATCAAGTTGATTCGTGAAGGTATTGCTTAGGCCTCTTGCATAGCGACCGGAGAAACTTTTGGTTAACACCAAATCACTCTCTTTTGCCTGTCGCAAGGCTTCTTTTTCAAATTCAGCTAGGTTACTCTCTTCCGATCCCATGAGTAAACTGCCGATGGCAAAACCTTGTGCACCAAGTGCCTTAATAGCTACTATGGTTGAAGCATTATAGAGTCCACCTGCGTAAATGAGCGGTGTTTTTACAGCATCTTTTACTTGAGCTAATAAGGATAATCCCCCAATTTCAGGTAGTGTTTCGGTTAAGAAAGTACCTTGATGTCCGCCCGCTTCGATGCCTTGTACACAAATAAGATCGATGCCTTTTTGTTCCAATACTCGGGCTTCCGCCACAGCAGTACAGGTACCAATAAGGATGATGTTATGTTGTTTCATTTTTGCAATTGTTGCCTCGTCAAATACACCGAAAGTAAAACTAACAATTTTACAGCCTTCGGCAATAATTGCATCTACTTGATCGCGGTAATCCGTGTATACAACTTGTTCGTAATCTGCCAATTTCACCTCTAAATCAACTTGTTTGGCAAAATCTTCCAGGTATTTTTTCGTACGGGTATATTGCTTTTTTAGTTCAGCTGTACGCTCGGGTAAGGGATTTAAAAACACATTTACTGCAAAAGGACGATCCGTTAATTGCTTCGTTGCTCGAATCAATTCTATACATTTAGATGCGGGTAAGTCGCCCAAAGGCAGTGTACCCAAAACGCCAATTTCTCCTGCAGCGGCAACCATTTGAGGGGTAGCGACGCCAAACATAGGGGCTTGAATAATGGGATATTGGGTTTGTAGAAGTGCAGTAATCTTGTTTTTCCAAGTAAAAGTATCCGTAGGCATCTTCATTCATTTTTTGGTTAATACCCAAAAGTACAAGTAAAAATAAAAGAATAAGATGATAAATAACAGCATTTTAAAAACAGCATACAATAAAAAAAAGCCCAATTGCAAATGCAATTGGGCTCAGCATAGTGGGAGTCTTTAAACTGTCCCTCTATTTTATTGTTGTTTTTCAAAATAAGGTTGAACATTGTGTTCTTCCATATATTTCGTTATTTTTTCAAATTCATCCAATTCAATATAATCTACAATAGGAGATGTTCTTAAGTTTTGCCAAAAATTATGGGTTTTATCTCCTTTTGCTGGTTCTTTTCCAAGTACAAAATACTTTCCTTTTTTTTGTTCTTTCTCTTCCACTGAAATAGTTAAAGAAAGATAACTTGTAATATCGTGTTGTACATGCTGAATAGATTTTGTAAAATCTAAGGTTTGACCTAAAACAGGAATATCATTATTTCCGATAAAACCAATGTGAACAGGTACTAGTATTGTTTCAAAATCAGCAGAATTTAATGTGATATTTGTATTCACCCTAGCTTTTATTTGGGGATAGAACTGACGATTGACTTGATCTTTAATTCCAATTGGTGTTTGCTCGTCCTCATCTAATTTAGGACTAACTTCTTCATAGATATGTACGTATTTATTGAATAATGCTTTAAAATTATCTAAATTATTGGCTAGTGCAATTGTTTTTGGAGCACTGAAAGAAACTAAATTGTTGGCGTAATTGGAGAGGTAATTTAAATACTCTTCTTTAGCCCATTGTTCAGCATAACTCAAATGTGAGAAAAGTTTGTTTGTATTCGCTTTACTCGTTTGTATATCCTTCTCTAAGGATTTTAGGTAATGCTTAATAAAGCTTTTCTTTTCAGTAGATAATAGAGGAGCAATGAAACTTAATTTTTTAGCAGAGAATTGATAAAAAAATGTTTCACCATCAGACATAACAAGCCCTATGCATACTTTTTCATTCAAAGCTACATTCAAATTAACGTAGAGTAAACTATAAATTGTTTTCATGGTTAATTGATTAAAAAGGTTTGTACATACATTCGAAATGTGATTTCACATTTACTTTTCCATTCTTTAGAGAATAGACGTTGTTTCAGTCGATCTGTAAATTGTTCCGTATTAATGCTCCAAGATTCAGGAATAAACTGGATAATAGTTTCTAATTCTTCTTCACATTTGTCAGTGCAAAGGTAGAAATTTTGAACCAAATCTTCTACAATTTGCTTGGTTTTATTCTTGGAGCGAAATAATAGCTTCGCTATTTCGGTGTTTATAATTGTTTCATCTTCAGTTATTTAATATAAGTCTCTTTCTAGAAAAGAGGAATTGAACAGGGTATCATGGTCAATAGTATAAAAGAAGTAAGATGCAGTATCAACAGCGTTTAATAATAGATTGTAATTGTTGTGATGGCGATCTTCATTAGCCATCCAGATATCGAATAACGCAATCCATAAGAAATCTGCTTTATCTTTAATTTTAGTTCTGAAAATAGGATCATAAAAAGACGGAAGTATTGCATTTGTAACGAGTTCAGCATTATTCAAAAAAAGAGAACCAAAGCAATCCTGTTTAAACCAGCTTAACTGTAAACCTCGATATTGATCTAAATCTATATGTTCTTCTAAGACAGTGATAAAACTTGTGTCAGGTGTTTTTATGTTCCAAGATTTAGCAAAAGCAGAACCAATATACTCTTTTAATAAGTTATTGGGAAAACGATGATACTTACAGACCCAATCTTGCATATCATCACAAGTAACAAGTAAGGGTTTCATACCTGTCCCATAAAATTGCTTGTGGATACCCTCTATTGTCTGAAGTCGCTTCATCTAAGTCTCTAATTGTGAATCATCTTATTCAAATATAATAAAAAAAGGTAGGAATAAATAGCTTAAAATAGGAGTCGCATTGTATTAGTTCTACAATAAAAAAAAAGCCCAATTGCATTTGCAATTGGGCTTAATCAATCATTTTCTTAAAAACTATTTTCTACTGTTTTTAACGGTATCGAATTTTTTTCCTTTGCCATATGATTTCTTAACTGCTTTAGCAGAAGAAGCTGCAGCTCTACTCGCGTTATTTACGAAAGCTAATGCGCCAGTATAAGAAGCGGTAATTTTGTTTTCTCTGTCGTCAATCGCATTTACTGTAATCGTGTATTGATCACCTGTTTTTTCAACTTTTACTGTTCCCGTACGCGTAGGAGCGAAGCCCGACGTTACTGACTCCCCATCTCTGTCGATAGTTTGCTCAAAGAACCAAGTCCCCCAGTCTAATCCTGGCTCTGAACCGCCACCTTTACCAGCATTTCCAGCATTTTCCTCTCCAATTGGGAATTCACCTACAGGAATATCTGTTGTTGCGTTAAGATCCGTATAAAGCGTTACACGCATCCATTCACCTGAACCTTCAACCCAGAAGTACTCACCTGGATGAGGAGTTAAGGTTTCGCTGTATAAATAAAGATTCCAACGGTTGTTTTGTTTTGCTGTAATTGGCGATTTACCTTTGTACTCCATAAAACCTTGGGTCAGTTTCTTTACTTCTTTATCAGCTCTTAAGGTTGAAATGGTGTATTGATCTCCTTGTTTTACTGTTCCTGCGTATTTTCCAAGATGTCTTGTTCCATTTTCTAACAAGATGTTGAAGCGAATCTCTTGTCCTTGTTTGTGCTCCATCACTTTGATTGAACCATCTAGGATGTATAGTTTTTTATCTATCCCTGCCACTTGATCTCTGTGTAGGAATGTAGCAAATGAATAATGGTATGCTCCGTTTTCAATCGCTTCTTTAGAACCTACTTTAAATGCACCTACTTCATATTTTGTAGAAGCTTTAAACGTTTTAGTAGGAATTTTTGCTTCCCATGCTTTTGGCGCCATTTGATCAAAGAATGACAATGAAATATGGTATCCCGTTCCTTTTTCTTCTAATTCACCATATTTATTTGCATCTCCTTGTGTAAAATACGACATGTATTCTGCTACATTGGGGTGGTCAAATACGTTGTCTCCCCAGTACCAACCGTTTTGAACTTCATACGTTACATCGTAGATTGGCTCGATATCGATTGCTTCTGAGTAATTGATGTCGTATTTTACTCCTTGTTCATCTTGTAGCGTTCCTTTGAAAGTATGGGTGCCATTTGCACTTACTACAGCAAGCTCTCCTTGAGTAATTTTAGCTACAACCGCTCCATTTTTTACTGTACTTCCAGTTGAAAGCGTGTATAGGTTTCCTGTATCAGAAACAATATACTTTTCTGATTTTAGCGTTGATTCTAATAAGTTCTCATCTTTTACAACATCTGAGATGAATTTTAAATTAAATTCTCCTTTGTTGGTTTTTAAAACAATAGCGAAATTTCCTTTCTCCTCTATTTTACCTAAATAAGTACCCGTCGATTGAGTAACAGTAATAGGATCTACAGGGTCTGTAGGATCTACAGGTTTTAAATAATTGTGGTCGTCACTACTACATGAGGTAACTGCTAAACTACTAAGCAAAACAAAGCTTACTACATACGATAGTCTTTTCATAATTTAAATGGAATTAGTTTGTGAATGCTCTAAAGCGCTCGATTTATTTTTGTTTGTTAGAAGAATTTTATAGGTAAATTTTATATGTTTTGGGTGTTTATATTTAATTTTCTTAAAACTCTTCTTGGCGCAATTTAGATTTTATTTCCAACAAAAAAATAGATTCTAAATAAATTAACATAACGAAAAGAAGGTTGTTCGCGTAATGTGAATATATAAGTTGTTATAATTCGCTAATTTGTTGTTATAAATGTTTTTTATTTGCTTTATATGGTTGTTTTGTGAAATGGAGATTGTGAATTTATTAGCGGAACAAGGAAAGTCATAAATTATCATTGGTTAGGGAAATAAATTAGAGAGGGAGGATTTAATGTAGAGATAGATGGAAATCGGCCTAATTAAAACAGTTATCGGTTATCGGTTATCGGTTATGGGTTATGGGTTATGGGTTATGGGTTATGGGTTATGGGTTATGGGTTATGGGTTATGGGTTATGGGTTATGGGTTATGGGTTATGGTTATGGGTTATGGGTTATGGGTTATGGGTTATGTTATGGGTTATGGGTTATGGGTTATGGGTTATCATCGGTTAATGATTTAAGGATACATATATTCTTTAATCGATAATCTGGCAAAAAAACAACTTGCGAAAAAACAAAAAAGCAAATCTAAGGTTATGGATTAATCTGATTTAAGGATACATATATTCTTTAATCGATAATCTGACGAAAAACAACTTGCGAAAAAACAAAAAAGCAAATCTAAGGTTATCGGTTAATTATCTGATTTAAGGATACATATATTCTTTAATCGATAATCTGACAAAAAAACAACTTGCGAAAAAACAAAAAAGCAAATCTAAGGTTATCGGTTATGGGTTAATTATTGATTTAAGGATACATATATTCTTTAATCGATAATCTGACGAAAAGCAACTTGCGAAAAAACAAAAAAGCAAATCTAAGGTTATGGATTAATCTGATTTAAGGATACATATATTCTTTAATCGATAATCTGGCAAAAAAACAACTTGCGAAAAAACAAAAAAGCAAATCTAAAGGTTATCGATTGAAATTTTCTGAATAGCCAATTACCCTTAAATCAGAAGACCTAACAAAAAAGCAAAAAAGCCGAAAAAAAAACCAACCCCTAAAAAGGATTGGTTTATCTTATCATTGTATATTTTCGTTGTTTGTTGTTTGTCGTTTGTTGTTTGTTGTTTGTCAACCATCAACAATCAACCGATCCCCATACTTTCTACGCATAGAATGGCGCATTTTTCACCGTCTATAGCCGCAGAAATGATACCTCCAGCATAACCAGCTCCTTCGCCACAAGGGTATAGTCCTTTGATTTGGGGGTGTTCTAGTGATTGATCATCACGAGGTATTCTTACTGGAGAGGAGGTTCTACTTTCGGGAGCGTGTAGAATGGCCTCATTGGTAAAATAGCCATTCATTGATTTACCGAATTCCTGAAACCCTTCTCGCATAATCTCTGTTAAGAAGTTAGGGAAGACTTCACCTAATTCAAGGGAAGTTGTTCCAGGTAAATAGGAAGTTTTCGGAATCGAGGTTGATACTTTTTTCTGTGCAAAATCGACCATGCGCTGAGCAGGAACACGTTGTGTTTCTCCCGCTAATAAGAAAGCACGTTGCTCGATTGACTTTTGGAATTCCATGCCTGCCAAAGCACCAAATTTCTCAAAAGGTTTGAAGTCTTCTAATCGAAGTTCTACCACAATTCCAGAGTTGGCCGTTGCTTGATCGCGTTTCGAAGGCGACCAACCATTGGTAACTACTTCTCCGGGGGCCGTGGCACAAGGTGCAATTACTCCACCTGGACACATGCAAAACGAATACATTCCTCTTCCGTTGACCTGTTTTACAATGGAGTAGGGAGCAGGAGGGAGAAATTCTCCTCTATAATCACAAGAATATTGAATTTGATCAATTAGCGATTGAGGATGTTCCGCTCGAACGCCTAATGCAAAGGGTTTAGCTTCAATAAGGATGTTCTTGCGATCCAATAATTCATAAATATCACGAGCGGAGTGCCCTGTAGCTAAAATAACCTTATTTGCTTCGAGGGTATCGCCATTTTCGAGTACAACTCCGCGCATTTCACTTCCGGCTAAGACAAAATCAACCACGCGTTTTTCGAATAGTACTTCACCGCCAAACTCTTCGATTTTGTGGCGCATGTCTTGCATGATTTTTGGCAATTTATTGGTGCCAATATGAGGATGAGCTTCAACTAAGATATCTTGTGAAGCACCAAAAGCAACAAGTAATTCTAAGATGCGATTGATGTCGCCGCGCTTCTTAGAACGCGTATATAATTTACCGTCAGAATACGTTCCCGCACCACCTTCTCCAAAGCAATAGTTGGAGTCGGGATCGACAAGGTGTTCAATGTTGATGGCTTTCAAGTCTCTTCGACGTCCGCGCACGTCTTTTCCCCTTTCAATTACAATGGGCTTTACACCTAGTTCAATGAGTTGCAGCGCCGCAAAATAACCGGCAGGTCCCGCACCAACAACAATGACGCGTTTCGCGTCTTTTACATTTTTGTAGGCAGGAAAATCGATTAGTCTATGTGCAACTTCTTCACCCGCAAAAAATACTTGTATTTTTAAGTTGATTTTGACCAAGCGCTGTCTAGCATCAATCGAGCGCTTTAAAATTGTAATATGTTGAATATCGGAAACTGAAGTTCGAATGTGTTGTGCAACATGAGCAGTTAATAACTCAGCTGAAGCTGCAACTTCAGGAAGCACTTGGAGCAGTAATTCTTGTGGCATTTTTTTATAAAGCAAATAGAGAACTCATTTTGACTTTTTCTAATTGGTTAAAAATTGCTCTTTTGAGCCTGCTTTTTGCCATTTTTTCATTCCGTAGTATTGCTATGCAACTTAAAAATGTCTTTAATCAGATTCAAAAGAGCTCATTTTCACTTCAATCAAAAAAGTCAAGATGAGTTCAGAAATTAAGGCGTAAAAATACACTAAAAAAATAATAAATAATTCGCGAATTCAAATGCAAAGGAAAAAAAGAAAGTTTCTGTTGACAGCTAGTTGTCAGTGAGATATTTTACATTTGTTGGTATAAAGGAATGGGAAAGGTCAAAAAGCAAAATTTAAAAAAGAGAAAGTATGTCATATTGTGATCACGTTGAATTATTGGCCGGAGATCGAAGAATACTCCACAAGAACTACCACGACAACCAGTATGGTTTTCCTATTCACGAGGACAATGAATTATTTGGACGCTTATTGATGGAGATCAATCAAGCGGGGTTGAGCTGGGAAACGATACTCAAAAAAGAAGAAGCGTTTAGAATAGCTTATAGTAATTTTGACATTCAGGCGGTAGCGGCTTATACAGAAGAGGATCGCTTGCGTTTGATGCAGGATGCTGGGATTATTCGAAACCGCCTCAAGATTAACGCAGCGATTGAAAATGCAAAAGTTATAATGCAGCTTCAGCGAGAATTTGGGTCATTCGAACAGTGGTTAGAACACCATCATCCAAAAACGAAGGAGGAATGGGTCAAGTTGTTTAAAAAGCATTTTCGCTTTACGGGAGGTGAAATTGTCAATGAGTTTTTGATGAGTATAGGCTATTTAAAAGGAGCACATGCAGAAACGTGCCCCATATATACCGTTGTGTTAGAACAACAGCCTTTATGGTCTCTTGAAGAGTAAGTGTGTTTTTGTATCTAACTCTTCGGTTTACAAGAAGATAGAAGTTTTTAGCGGTGTTAAATTTTTCCTATTCTTAAGAGAGAATTTTGCGTTCCCCGTCTTTTTTTGTTATCTTTAAGCTTGTCCTTAAAATGAAGAAACAGCAAATCTCAATATAAGCTGAATGGATTTTAAGGTTTAATATTCAAGTAAACCAATACAAACACAGATGGAATTTAGAAAACTAGGTGCTTCTGATATAGAAGTATCCGCTATTACTTTTGGCGCATGGGCGGCAGGGGGATGGATGTGGGGAAGTACAGACCGAAAAGAAGCGGTAGAAGCGATGCAAGCAGCCCATCAAGAAGGAGTAACCACCATTGATACCGCGCCTATTTACGGGCAAGGGGTTAGTGAGGAAATTGTAGGAGAGGCCATAAAGGGATTGGGCCGTGATAAAGTACAACTCTTGACTAAGTTTGGCATGCGTTGGGACTTAAACGAGCCTCAAGGTACTTTTGTGATGCATAGTCAAAATAACCAAGGCCAAGATATCGATATTTACAAATACGCAAGTAAAGCTAGTGTAATCAAAGAAGTAGAAGATAGTTTGAAGCGCTTAGGTACGGATTATATCGATTTGTTACAACTGCACTGGCCGGATGGAACAACTCCGATTGCAGAAACCATGGAAGCGATGGAATTGTTGATTCAACAAGGTAAAATTCGCGCAGCAGGTGTGAGTAATTATACGGTAGAACAGGTGAAGGAAGCGAGAACTACTTTGGGAATTGTCAGTAATCAAGTGCCGTATAGCATGCTCAATCGAGAAATCGAGCAAGAATTAGTTCCTTATGCTTTAGCGAATGATTTGAGTATTATTGCGTACAGCCCAATGGAAAGAGGATTGCTAACGGGTAAATACTTTAAAGCGAATGCATTTGCGGAAGGAGATCACCGTTCGAGTTATTTCTCTCAATTCAATCTGCCAAAAGTAGAGAATTTTCTAGAAGAGATTCGACCGCTAGCGGAAGAAAAACGCGCAACTTTTGCCCAGTTGGTTCTAAGATGGACCACGTTGCAACCCGCAATAACTGTTACTTTAGCAGGCGCCCGAAATGCCAAACAAGCCATTGCCAACGCAC
The DNA here is from genome assembly GCF_009792295.1 of Myroides fluvii. NCBI lineage: Bacteria > Pseudomonadati > Bacteroidota > Flavobacteriia > Flavobacteriales > Flavobacteriaceae > Myroides > Myroides fluvii. The sequence continues at coordinate 2,842,338 of NZ_CP039934.1, forward strand.
AGGCAATGCAGATTGCTTTGAATCCAGCTGAAATTGATTTTATCAATCGCGCGTTGGCAAAAATGTAATTTGACGAAAAAATATAAGGCTATCAAAACAGGCAGATGAGTCGCCTGAGGCTTGAACATTCGAAATTATATTTCTGTTTTCTATTCATAAAAAATGCCCCAAAAAGTGTCTAACTTTTTGGGGCATTTCTATGATGCAAAAGATCATCCTCTTTCTATGCTATTTGAATAAATAGTTCATCATATCAAGGGCTTGTTATTCTTTCCAGCGAACCAAAAGATACGAAGGTTGTTCAAAAGGTTTCATTTGAATCTCCTCTAAAATTTCAAATCCCCACTTTTTGAAATGAGGAAGTAAAGGATCGCCTTGTAAAACTTCCAACCAAATCGCATCGTATTGCTTAGTTAAGGATAAGGTTTTGTTCCACAAAGAAGCTCTTATTTCTTCCTGATTGTATTCGGGTTGAAGGTAAAAGGAAGCTAAATTAATTGCTTTTTTGTCCGCCAATTGGGCGGGTTGATCGACTGGTTTGATCATCGCATATCCTGCGGGAATGTCGTTTTGATACACCGTCAGCATTTGCGTACTTAAATCATTGAGCTCTAATACGGTTTCTTTGTGATCGAGTTGTTGTGCCAGGTATTGATTGAAAGACATTTCCTCTACAATTGAAGTATACATTCCTCTAATTTGAGCTTCTCTTAATTGAAAAAGAACGTTTAATCCTTCTTCTGTTGCTATCGTAAATTTTGTTATAATATTCATGTTGAATCGTGTTTATACACAAAGATAAAAGAATAAGACATTTTTTTTCGATATTAGGAGAAGTAAAAACGCAGTGCGAAAACAACCATTTCGATATTTTTATCTTTTCCTTTATTAACTTTGAATCACTATTCTTTTATTATGCATTCAACAGAACAACCTTTATTTGCTCTTTTACGCGAGTATTTTATCCCGATTTCTCTTCCAACAAAAACGAATTTATTGGAAGAAGGACAATATTCGAAACACTTTTACTTTGTTAAACAGGGGGTATTACGTGGTTGGACGCTACATGAAGGCAAAGAAGTCACATTTCAATTTGTATTTGAGGGAGACTTTTTCTGTAGTATAGAGAGTTTCTGGTATAATAAGCCAAGTCAATATACGCTTGAGGCCCTAGAACCTGTAGAGCTGTTGGCTTTAGATAAACAACAATTAAACGAGCTGATGCAAAAGAATATCCAAATTTTGGAAGCCTTTACTTCCTATATAATTGCTCGTTTATTAACCTATCAAAAAATGGTAATCGGGCGAATTAAAGAAAATCCCGAAAAGCGCTATAAACAATTACAGCAAATAGCACCTGAGTTAATTCAACGGATTCCCCAACATTACATTGCTTCTTATTTGGGGATAACACCTGTATCGCTCAGTAGAATTCGCAACAGGCGTTAATTAACAATTGTTATCGTTCATCCTTTTTCAATCGCCCACCTTTACAGTATAATTTTAAAGCACTGAACATGGAAAAGTTAGTTGAAGCGATGTTACACACAATTATCGAAGGACAAGCGTATAATGAACGCGATATACAGCACTACTTTAGTCCCAAGTACAAACAAATTGTCGATCAGGTGCAATTGGATTTCGCAGGATTCAAACAGCATATTCACAAGCTAAAAGAACTCATAGCATCCGTAGAGATCACCATCCTCAATACAGCTAGTCGTGGCAATACCGTATTTACTAAGCATTTAGTCTCATCCGTGTTGAAGGATGGTATCTGCTACAAACACAAAGTAATGGCTGAGTTTACAATTGAAGAAGGGAAAATTACCCGTTGTGAAGAGCTAACTTTGTTGATAGAGGGATTAGCACAGGGAAAGCAATTGGGGGCTGTTGTTTAAGAACCTTTATTTGATTTCAAGCACTAGATCAAACTTGATAGTATGAAAAAGGTTGGATCTAATCCAACCTTTTTTTTTACTTTGTAGCTACTTCTTCTGTTACTTCAGTAGTAGCATTCGTCATTTTTTGTTTAGGAGCTGCAGTATTTGCATTGGTTTCACGTGTAGCTTCTTTAAACTCCCTAATTCCTGTTCCAAGTCCCTTCATTAATTCGGGTATTTTCTTACCTCCAAATAATAGTAAAGCTATTGCAACAACAACTATAAGTTCAGATGGTGCTACTCCTCCTAAGGGTAATGTAGTCATCAACATGGTTGAATATATTAGTGGTTGAGAAAAACAAATGTAAATAAGGGTAAAATTGTAATAATAGTATTTAACATAACTTTGTTATTGGATTAAATGATTTATATTGGGTTTGTGTGGGTTAAAATTTAAAATATTAACATAGTGTCCTGAAAAAGAAAGCTATTTTTATTTATTACGCTTAGTTGTTGAGGATGTTCTGTTTAAATCCTTAACAATATCCAAAAAAGAGTTTTTTAAAACTTTAGTTTAGAGAATCGCAGGTTATGATTTAAACGTATCTTTGGTTGTACATTTTGCGTAGGATACAACTCACCTTTCATTTATAACCTTTACTTCATGACGCATTTATTCTATTTTAAGCGCAAGACGCGTATCCAAATTGGCGTTACTTTGACGTATATCGGAGGTCTATTCTTTTTGGTTTACTATCAGCCTGTTGTTTTACTTGCCTTATTATTGTTGTTCTTTATGATTATTGGTTTGAATCTCCTTGTGTGCGAGTGGAGGACCTGCTATCTCGTTTACCATAAAATGCCTGCACTTGAGGTCGGAGCAACTTGTTTTATCGATCATCGTTTAAAGTTAAAAATACCTTGGGACGAGGTAGTGGAAGTAGAGTTGAAGCATTTTAAGTCTGGGTATTATGGAATTGTATATCAAGTTAGAGAGGAGAGGGTTATAAAAAAACAGCTTCAAAAACCCTATCAGAAATGGCTGTGTGGGGTAATAGGAGTAAAACGATACAGTACCCTCCATTTATATCGGATCAACGCGAACAAATATGAGTTGTTTGAGCGTATGGAACAGTATCAAAAAAAAGCCCCAAAAAGGGTCTAACTTTTTGGGGCATGTCTAAAAAGACGTCTTTTTGAGCTTTTCCTTATTTTTTAGGGGCATTTTCTAAAAACATTTCTTTCACCTTGGCCGTGCTATATCCTTTTCCTTCTTCTAACTCACCCGAAGAGATGATATTCAGCACCTCTCCCTGACCATCCAATACAAAAAAGAAAGGATATCCTAGATTGCGCGCATTAGGTGTATATGTATTAAAAACCGCTTTATTTTTGTTTTTTTGAGAATAATTCAAGTGATAATACACGAAATTTTGATCTACTACCTCTTTTAATTCAGGTGTTTGTTGTACAAAATCATTGAATCGCAAGCACCAGATACACCAGTTTCCACCTGCTTGTACAAAGACGTATTTCCCTTCTTTCTTCGCTTGAGCAATTCGTTCATTTAGTTTTGCTTGTGCATCTTCTTCTTCGTTATACGGTTTGCTTAGTGTTTCTTTTTCTTGTTCAATCTGTTTTTTTAAAGCTAACGTATCGACTTCAATCTGAGGTTGAGGTGTAGCCATTTGTTCCGTTGATGGATCAATAACAGGAGTTGTTTTCTTCTCTTGTTTACAACTGATTATGGATACAGTTGAAAGTAGAACCAAACCAAGTAGCGTTTTTCTTTTCATGTGAAATATTAATTTGCTTTTGCGGTACAAAGTAATGAAATTATAGTGAATAAGCGATTGTTGTAAACGGTTATTTAACAAGAGGAATCAACGCTTTTTGGTAAATCTCCCTTCCTTTTTGAAGTTAATATTTCAATAATGTAAAGCCAATGTTTTCTAGGTGAATATTGAATTATGAAATGGTTAAGGATTTGATTGTTTGTGTTTTATATTGTTTTTTGGTTGTACTTTCGACTTGTGAAAAAGAAAAGAGAAGTAAAATAAAAAAAAGGTTACAACATGCAATAGCCTAAAAGGACCAATGCTATCTTAAGCGATTTTTGAGAAACGATTAAACCCCTGTGTTTTCTGTTTTCTCAACCTAAAGTTTGTCTATTTATTGATCCCAATTAGTTACTATTTTATGGTCCGACCAGCATTGTCGTTGTAACTTTTTTTTTATAATTGCTTTCGTCAATTGTTTTAACTATAAATAATTAGAACATGAAATACTTATACAAGCCTTCTATTGAATTGGGATTACAAGACCAGGTAAATCACATGGCTATTCGATCCTTGGGTAAGCGATGCAAAGGGATAGAAGCGATCCAAACTCC